>CAMDUT010000097.1 GCA_945877905.1 Phycisphaera mikurensis NBRC 102666
CCGGCCTCGGGGAACGCGGGCTCGAGGCCCATGTCCTTCATCCACCACTGGAGGTACTCGGCCGCCAGGTCGTTGCCGCGCAGGCCCGGCGCGCGCCCCTCGAAGAAGGGGTTCGAGAGCGTGATGGCGTGCTGGTACCAGCGCGTGGCCACGGGCCCGAGGTCCTCGAAGAGCCGGTGGAGGTCGGCGTCCTTGGCCTCGACCCGCTTCGCGCGGTCGTCCGGCGCCCACGAATACACGTTGATCGCGCCCTCGATCACCTTCGACGGCGCGGGCTTCGCGGCGTCCTGCGCGGCGGGGGCGTCCCGTGCCACGGGCGCGGCCGGCGCGGGCGCGTCCTTCGCGGGCGCGGGCGCGTCCTTCGCGGGCGCCGGCGCATCCTGGGCCACGGGCGCGGCCGCCAGGAGCAGCGCGGCGGACAGCATCACGGCGATCGGGCGGGGGTCCTGCATGCGTGGGCCTTCCTTGTCGGGGAGAGCACCAAGTGTAGGGAAACCTCCCCGCGCAAAAGCGCGCGAGGGCCGTCATGTGGACGGCCCTCGCGGGAAGGATCAGGTCAGGCGGCCGCGGTGCCCCCAACGGGGGCACCCGGCATCAGTCGCCGATGCGCAGCATGTCGCGACCGAGAACGCCGTCGGTCGTCATGATGCCGGCCGTCACCGCACCGAGGTTCTTGGTGAGGTTGTCGTACGACGCATTGGCGTAGTACGCGTTGAGGCCGCCGCCGCAGTTGAACCAGAGGGGCTGGCCCTGGCTCGAGGCCAGGTCGTTGTCCTGCTGGATGCCCGCGATGGACACGATCTGCGTGTGGCCGTCGAAGCACATCACGGCGGGGGCGCTGTTGTAGCCCTGGTTGAAGAACCACGGAGTCGGGTCGGAGAAGACCTGGTTGGTCTCGCCGCCCTCGCGGTTCTGCAGCCACTGGTGCTCCCACATGCGCCACTTGAGCGACGGGTACTGCGCGGCGCTCGAGGTCGGGCTCTTGTAGGCGCCCGGCATGGTGGTGCGGGCGGGGGCCACGCCCACGCACGCCGCGGCACCGGTGCCCGAGCGACGCGACCACGCGAGGACGTCCGGCGACCACATGGCGGCCGGGCTCCAGCAGTACGTGGGCTCCGCGTAGTCGTCGTTCGAGTTCACGTTGAACTCCGACGGCGACGAGAAGTACTCCTCGACCAGCGAGAGCGTGAAGGTGTCCTTCGGCGCCCAGAAGGTCTTGTCGTAGTAGCGGCCGTTCACGTAGCTGTTGAACGCCTTGCAGTTGGTCAGGCGCCACGAACCCAGGAAGCGGGTCTGGCCGGAGCCCGACGAGCCGCAGGTGCCCCAGTAGTCGCAGGCCTGGTAGGTGACGAAGTTGTTCCCGCACTGCTGCGGCCAGGTCTGGCAGCGCGCAGGGGTGCCGCGCAGCCAGTAGCCCCACAGGCGGCCCAGGCTGTCCCAGCCCAGGATCATCTGCGGGATGCACTGGGTCTGCGTGATCTGGTTGCACGCGTCGACGCAGTAGTTGCCGTACATCCCGACCTCGTCGGGCACGGCCGTGAACTGGCGGTCGTTGTAGTCCGCTCCGTACGCCGCGCAGGCGGCGCCGAGGTTGCGGAGGTTGCCCAGGCTCTGGGTGACGAGCGCCGCGTCGCGTGCACGGCCGATGGCCGGCAGGAGGATCGAGATGAGCAGCGCGATGATGGCGACCACCACCAGCAGCTCAACGATGGTGAAGCCCTTCTTGTTGAGGCGGTTCATGTTCCGACCTCGCCTTTCCGCAGCCCGCGGGCCGCATGAAGAGTCCGAACCGAGATGTGACCGGCACCAGGGTGAGCCGAGGCTTCGACTTCGGCTGCCCAGCACCGGCGGGCTGGACTCGAAACAGGTTGCGGATCGTTGAGAGGCCGATCCGCACAGCCTTGCACGGGACACGGGGTGCACTCCCGCATGACGTCCCGAGCGTTTCAAGGATATCCGCGCGGTCGACCCTCCGGATGCACCTTTCGGCACGGATCGCCCGCGCGGGCCGCGCTTCGCCCGGGGTGTCCGGATAATGTGCCCCGCATCGAATCCGCCCCGACCGCCCCCACGAACCCCCGAGGCTCCATGAAGCTCTACACCCGAACCGGCGACGACGGAACGACCGGCCTCTTCAGCGGGGCACGGGTGTCCAAGGACCACCCCCGGATCGAGGCGTACGGCACCGTCGACGAGCTCAACGCGGTGCTGGGGCTTGTCCGGTGCGCATGCGACCCCGCGCACCCCTTCGAGCGGCGGCTGGTGGACGTGCTGCAGGCGATGCAGTCGCGCCTCTTCGACATCGGCGCGGACCTGGCGACGCCGGAGGGCGCGAAGCAGCAGGCCAAGATCCACCGCATCGACGACCGGGACGTGGCCGAGGCCGAGGGCTGGATCGACGAGGTCGACGGCGCGAACCCCCCGCTCCACACCTTCATCATGCCCGCGGGCACGGAACTTGCGGCGCGCCTGCACCTGGCGCGCACGGTGTGCCGCCGCGCGGAACGGGCCATCATCTCGCTTTCGGGCATCGAGCCGGTGGGCGACCCGCTGCTGCGGTACATGAACCGGCTCAGCGACCTCTTCTTTGCGATGGCGCGCCGCGCGAACCACGAGCGCGGGCAGGCCGACGTCCCCTGGACGCCGACGCAGCGCTAGCGGCGCTCATCCCTCGACGGTGCCGAACACCCGGTCGCCGGCGTCGCCGAGCCCGGGCCTGATGTACGCGTTCGCGTCGAGCTCCCGGTCGAGCGCGCAGGCGTACACCATCACGTCGGGGTGCTCCTCGTGCACGCGGCGCGCGCCCTCCGGCGCGGCCACCAGGCAGATCATCTGGATGTCGCGGCAGCCCACGTCCTTCAGGTGGCGGATGGCCGCGCACGCGCTGCCGCCGGTGGCGAGCATCGGGTCGATGACGATGGCGTAGCCGTCGCGCACGTCGTGCGGGAACTTCGCGTAGTAGAAGACCGGCCGGTGCGTGGCCTCGTCGCGCCGGATGCCGATGTGCCCGACGCGCGCCTCGGGGAAGAGCTGCATCACGCCGTCGGTCATGCTGAGCCCCGCGCGCAGGATCGGGACCAGCGTCACCGGCCGCGAGAGCTGCCGTCCCTCGGTGACCTCGAGCGGCGTCTCTACCGCCACCGCGCGCGTGTCGAAGCGGCGCGAGACCTCGTACGTCATGAGGCCCGCGATCTCGTTGAGCAGCCGGCGGAAGTCGGCCGGCGACGTGCGTCGGTCCCGCACGATGGTGAGCTTGTGCTGCACCAGCGGATGGTCGAAGACGCGCAACGAGGGAAACTCCTGGGCGACGGTCGGCATGGCGGGGCTCCTCGCCGGGCAGCGTAGACTTCCCGCTTCCATGAAGCACGACGCGACCGCACCGACGCGCGCCCAGGCCGCGCCCAGGCTCCGCACGTTCATCGCAGGCACCGCCGCGGGGATCGCCGCGGCCGTGGCGCTGGGGCTCGCGGCCCGCGACGGGGCCGCCCCCGCCGGGCGGCCGAAGCCCACGCCCGAGCAGGTGACGCTCGAGACGCGGCAGGCCATGGAGGTGCTCAACCAGTTCGTCGGCCGATGGGACATCGCCGGGCAGTCGCTCGACGAGTCGGGCACGCCGGTGGCGCGGTTCACGGGGAGCGCGCACTACGGGTTCGTGCTGGCCGACAACTTCCTGATGGGCGAGATGACGCTCCTGAACGGCGACTACGTGCTCGAGCAGGTCGAGTACGTCGGCTACTCGCCGGGGCTGCGCAAGTACACGCACGTCATGCTCACCGAGCTCGACAAGAGCATGATCTACCAGCACGGCGACTGGGTGCCCGAGGCGTCCACCATGGTGTTCGGCCTGGCGGCGCCGCTCGACACGCCGCGCGGCACGCCGCGCAACGTGGGGCTGGCCTACACGTTCGCGCGCGACCGCATCGAGTGCACCATGACCATGCAGAGCGGGACGAAGGCGCCGCGCACGGTGAGGATGGCCTTCACGCGCTCGACGCAGCCCGCCGCGCCGACGGGCCCCGGCGGCATGCCCACCGGGGGCAACGTGCGCGTCGTGCAGCGCCAGGGCGACCCCGCGCAGATGCGCGCGCAGATGCAGGAGGCGATGGCGCAGATGGCCGCGCAGAAGCAGGCCGTCATGCAGTACATGAACCAGGTGAGCGGCGGCATCGACGGCACCGGCGGACCGGCGCCGGCGGGTGCGGGGCTCTGGGGCGGGCCCAACTGATGGCGCTCCCGAAGCTCGCGATCATCGGCCGCCCCAACGTCGGCAAGTCGAGCCTCTTCAACCGGCTCGCCGGCAAGCGCATCTCGATCGTCGACCCCACGCCGGGCGTCACGCGCGACCGCGTCACCACGGTGGTCGAGCTGCGCCCGCCTCCGGGCACGGACGACCCCGACCCCCGGTTCGTCGAGCTGATGGACACGGGCGGGTACGGCGTCTATGTGGCCGAGGGCGGGCAGATCGACGACGCCGGCAAGGACCTCGCCGAGCTGACGCCGGACATCGAGCGACAGATCCGCTCGGCGGCGGAGCAGGCGGACCTCATCCTCTTCGTGATCGACGCGCAGGACGGCGTCGTGCCCCTCGACGAGACGGTGGCGCGTCTCCTCCGCGGCGCGGGCCTCTCGCCGAAGGTGATCCCGGTGGCGAACAAGGTGGACGACCCGAGCTGGGATGCCGACGGCGTCGAGGCCGCGGCGCTCGGGTTCGGCGACCCGGCGCTCGTGAGCGCGAACTCCGGGTACGGCACGCGCGCGCTCGGCGAGCTGCTGTGGGACCGCGTCGACGCGGTGCGCGCGCACGAGCGCCCGGAGGACCCGACGGTGCGCTTCGCGATCGTGGGCCGCCGGAACGCGGGCAAGAGCTCGCTGGTGAACGCCCTCGCGGGCGAGCCGCGGGTGATCGTGAGCGAGATCGCCGGGACCACGCGCGACGCGGTCGACGTCCGCTTCGAGCTCGACGGCAAGGCGCTGGTCGCCATCGACACCGCGGGCGTGCGCAAGCGCAAGAGCTGGGCCGACGACGTCGAGTTCTATTCGAACGCGCGCACCGACGCGGCCATCGACCGCGCCGACGTGTGCGTGCTGCTGCTCGACGCCACGGAGAGGAGCTCGCAGGTCGAGAAGCGGCTCGCGAGCCAGCTCGAGGAGAAGTACAAGCCCGCGGTCATCGCGGTCAACAAGTGGGACCTCGTCGCATCGAGGCTCTCGCCGAAGGACTACATCGAGTACCTGACGCAGGAGTTCCCCGGACTCGAGTTCGCGCCCATCGTGTTCGTGAGCGCCAAGGACTCGACCGGGCTGCGCGAGCTGCTCGGCATGGTCGCGAACCTGGCGCAGCAGGCCGCGCACCGCGAGGGCACGGGGCGTGTCAACCACGCCGTGCGGGCGATCCTCGAGGCGCGCGGGCCGAGCTCCAACCTCGGGACGCGCGCGAAGGTCTTCTACGTCGCGCAGATCGACGTGAAGCCCCCGACGATCGCGATGGTCGTCAACAAGCCGTCGCTCTTCGAGGGCTCGTACGAGCGGTACTTCAAGAACCAGCTGCGCGAGCACCTGCCGTTCAGCGAGGTCCCCATCAAGCTGGTCTTCAGCGAGCGCAAGCGCGAGAAGCGGTGACCCGGCCCGGACCGGGCGGGCGCGTCAGCGCGGCGCTGCCGCCCACGTGACCGCGGACGCGACGCCCACCACGGTCGCAACGATCCCCGTGGCGACGGCGGCGGCGGCGAACGCATCGAGCGCGCCCACGCGGAACGCCGGGCGCGCGAGGAGCGCGGCCACGGCCGCGAACGCGACGCCGTCGAAGAGGAGCTTCGCCGCCTCGCCGGGCACGGGCACGAACTGCACCATCGACGCGACCGCGGCACACGCGAAGGCGCGCGCCGCGATGCTCGCGAGGGGTCCCGCGGGACGCCCGTGGACGAGGGCGACGGCCCGGAACGCCGCGACGCCGGCGGGCGCGCACAGCACGACCCACGCGGAGAGCGCCAGTGCGTCGCCCATGCGCGCCGCCAGGCCGGGCGCGGCGGCGGGGCCGCGCACGGCGGCCGGAAGCGCGCCCGCGACGCACCCGAGGACCACCAGCGCAAGCGCCGCCGCCCCGACGGTGGCCCAGAACCGCTCGTCGCCCTCGGGGCACAGTGGGCGGTCCTCCGCGCGTGGTTCCATCGCCGCCATGCTAGCCCCGGCCGGGGATGCCTATCCTCGACGGCGCATGCTCATGCGCATCCGTGAACGCGACGGCGGCGAGGTCGGGACGGCGGAGGCCGACCCCGCGTTGCGCCCGCCGCGCGTGACGGCCATCGCGCGCGACGGGAGCCGGCGCGAGGTCTTCCTCGACTGGGAACGGGCCCTCGACGACGCGGGATGCCTGCGCAAGTGCGTCCGTTGCGGATGCGAGCGCCTGTACCGCCGACGGACGCCGGTGTGGTTCTCGCCGTTCGCGCTGGTGCTCGCGGCGGCGGGCGCCGTGGCGGCGGTGATGGGGCACTCGAGCGACCCATGGGTCCTCGGCGCCCTCGTCGCGCTGGTGCTCGTCGACGTCGCGGTGCTCGCGTTCGTGCCGACGCGGCTCGTGTGCTACGGGTGCGGCACGTCGTACCGGGGCGCGCGCATGGCCCGGATGCACCGCGCGTGGGACCCGCGCATCGCGGCATCGGTCCGGCGCGGCGCGGCGGAACTACCATCCTGACCATGCAGGAGCCGAACGCAGCGGCGGACGACGCGGACCGCGCATGGATGCATGCGCTCGCGGGACGGTTCGTGGTGTTCGACGGGCCCGACGGCAGCGGCAAGAGCACGCAGTTCCGCCGGTTCGCCGACGCCGCGCGCGCGGCGGGGCTCGAGGTGGTGGAGGTGCGCGAGCCGGGCGGCACGCCCATCGGCGAGAAGGTCCGCACCATCCTGCTCGACCCGGCGAACGCCGAGATGACCGTGCGCGCCGAGATGCTCCTCTACATGGCGAGCCGCGCGCAGCTCTTCGCCCAGCGCATCGAGCCGGCGCTCCGGGCCGGGGCGCTCGTGCTCGCGGACCGGTTCGTCTCGAGCACGCTCGCCTACCAGGGCGCGGCCGGGGGGATGGACGAGGACGACATCGTCGCGGTGGGCAGGGTCGCGACCGGAAACCACGTGCCCGACCTCACGGTGGTGTTCGACGTGTCGACGGACGTCGCGCTTTCGAGGCTCTCGCCGCTCCTTGACCGCATGGAGGGCAAGGGGCGCGAGTTCCACATGAAGGTGCGCGCGGGATACCTCGCGCAGGCACGGCGCTGGCCCGACCGCTACGCGGTGGTCGACTCGTCGGTGGCGCCGGACGCCGTCACCGCGGCATTGCGCGCCGCCGTCCGCGCGTGGACCGAGTCGCGCGCCGGCGCGCGTGCGCACGCGCACCGCTGATCCACCGGTTGTCCACCGAGACGCGCGAATGTTCGCGATGTGCGCGAAATTCCGCAGCATCCGTTCGACACCGCGCGGGACGCGCGCATACTCGGCCCCCGTGTGGACTGCGAGCGGGGCGCACGAGACCCCGCAGATCGTGTGGGACCATGAGCCAGAGCGTTGTGCGCCGCGAGCGGCTTGGCCGCTTCGTGGACCTTGCGCGCGTCTACCGGGGCTGGAGCAAGCAGGAGCTTGCGGCGAACCTGGGGCGCGACCTCTCGAAGATCGTTCCCGACAGCGGGAACCCGAAGCTCGACCTGGTGATGGCGCTCGCCGACGCGCTCGACTGGAACGTCGGCGACGTGGCGAAGTGCGTGTGGGACGACCCGCCGTCGGCCGCCGCGCCCGGCGACTTCGCCGAGCTCGACGCACGCGCGCTCGAGGCGCACCGCGCGGGCGACTGGCAGGCGCTGGTCGACGGCGGCCGAGCGCTGCTCGCGGCGGCGCGCACCCCCGCCGAGCGGGCGCGCGCGCTCAACCGCGTCAGCGGCGGGCACGACGGCCTCGGGCGCCACGCCCGGAGCCTGGAGTGCCTTCAGGAGGCGCTGTCGCTCGCGCCGCTGCCCGAGGGCATGGAGCTGATGCTCCGCGTGAACCTCGCGGGCGCGCACCACGCGCTGTGGCACCTCGTCGAGGCGCGCGCCACCGCGCGCGAGCTCGTCGAGCGGTTCGAGGCACGGCCGCCCGAGGGCCGGCTCGAGCGCGTCGCGCAGGCGTTCGCGCTGATGTACCGCGGGCAGTCGGCGCGGCGCGCGATCGGCGATGGCGAGCGGCTCGACCTCCGTGCGGCACGCGAGGCCCGCGCCGACCTCGAGCGGGCGTGCGTCCTGTTCTCGCGGCTCGCGCGCGAGTTCGGCGACGACAGCTACGGCGGCGTGGGCAACACGTGCCGCGGCGCGCTCATCGAGGTCGACTGCGCGCTCGGCGCCACCGACCCGCGCGACGCGGTCGCGACCATCACCGAGGCGCTCGGCGGGGTCGAGGACCCGCAGCTGGCGCCGCCCGGCGACTGGCTCGAGAGCTGGGGCTGGTGGTGCATCTACGGGTGCAACGTGGCCATGCGCCACCTCGAGGACCCGCTGTTCCACCGCGCCATGGCCGTGTTCACCAACAAGGCGATCGACGTGGCGGACCGGCTCGGCAACTGGTCGCTGCGCGAGCGGGCGTTCTCGCTCGAGCAGGTCAGGCGCGAGCGCCTGGAGCGCTCCACCGGCTTCGACGCCGAGTGGGTGCTCGACGAGGAGGACGTGCGCACCATCGCCGGCACCATGGGCCGGTTCCCCGCGTTCCGCGAGACGGGCTGGCGCATCCTCGCCGATGCCCGCATCGTGGAGGCCCAGTGAAAGGAGCACCGCACATGAACCGCACCGAAACGAAGGGGCCGGCGCGCGCGATCGCGCTGGCCGTGGCCTTGGCCGCGACCCTGCTCCAGGGCACGCCGCTCTCGGCGGCACCCCCGCGCGGCGGGTGGCAGGACGGGTCGCTCGACCCGCGCCTGGACCTCAGGCGCAGGTGGTGGCTCGACATCTACGCGCACAGCATGCAGGAGGAGTGCTTCATCCGCTGGATGGACGAGCGCCTCGGCGGGCCCGAGTGGAAGCTCGGCCTGTCCATCCGCCGGGTCGAGTCGACCTGGGCATGGTGGCGGGTGCACGTCTGGCCCACCATGCAGAAGCCCGACGAGGGCAAGTGACGCCCGGGGCCGCGATCGGGGCGGGGTCTGCCATAGACTCCGCCCCGATGCACCCCGAGGCAGGAACCACGAGCGGCGCGCTCGGCGCGCAGGCGGCGGCACCGGGCGCCGGCGGCCTGCTGCTGGTCGTCGCGGGCCCGTCCGGCGTCGGCAAGACCACCATCGTCCACGAGATCCTGCGCCGGTTCGGCGGGGCCTTCTCGGTCAGCGCCACCACGCGCGCCCGCGCGGCAAGCGAGCGCGACGGCGTCGACTACTGGTTCATCGACGAACCCACCTTCCGGCGCTGGATCGCCGAGGACCGCTTCCTCGAGCATGCGCAGGTGTTCGGCGGGCACCGGTACGGCACCCCAGAGCAGCCCGTGCGCGACGAGCTCGCCAAGGGCCGGCTCATCGTGCTCGACATCGACGTGCAGGGGGCGGAGAACGTCCGGCGCCGCATCCCGGGCATGCTCGGGATCTTCGTGCTGCCGCCGGGCGAGGACGAGCTGCTGAAGCGCCTTCGGGCACGCGGGCGCGAGGACGAGGCGGCCATCACCCGGCGATTCGCCGAGAGCAAGCGCGAGATCGAGCGTGCGCACGCCGGCGGCGCGTTCGACGCGTTCGTCGTGAACGACGACCTGCCGAGGGCGATCGAGGAGGTCGCCTCGATCGTCGGCGCACGGCTCGCACGCCGGTGAGGCGCGCGGGGACGCGACCGCGCGCGCGGGGCGACCGCGCGCGCAAGCGGAATGTTCCGCATTCCGCGCGGATTTCGCCCGGTCGTGCGGCGCGGCCCGGATAGCGTCCAAGCTCCCGCGTTGAAGACGAACCGAAGAAGCCTCGAACGGCCCGCCGCGACCGAGCCACGGAGCGTGATGCTCCGCTACCTCGTGCCCATCGCGGCGGTGCACGCGCTGGCGCTCGCGGCGCTGGTGCCGGCGCTCTTCTCGTGGACCGCGCT
>CAMDUT010000098.1 GCA_945877905.1 Phycisphaera mikurensis NBRC 102666
ATCATCTACGGCATCACGCCGTGGGGGCTCGCGCGCCGCCTCGGGGGCGGCACGTCGAACGAGCGCGCGCGCCAGATCATCGAGGACTACAAGCGCCGCTTCGCGCGGATCGACGCCTTTCTGCAGCGGTGCGTGCAGGAAGCGCGCGACCACGGCTTCGTGGCGACCATCCTGGGGCGCCGGCGCCTGGTGCCCCAGGTGCACAGCCGCAACCCGGCCGAACGCGCGCTCGGCGAGCGCATCGCCATCAACACGGTGGTGCAGGGGAGCGCGGCGGACCTCATCAAGCTCGCGATGCTCGCCATCCACCGCGACCTGCCCGCGGCCGTCCCGGGGGCGCGCATGCTGCTCCAGATCCACGACGAGCTGGTGTTCGAGGTCCCCGCGCCGGGTGCCGATGCGCTGGACGCCTTCGTCCGCGACCGCATGGCGCACGCCATGGACCTGCGCGTCCCGCTCGAGGTGAGCACCGGCCGCGGGGCGACGTGGGCGGAGGCGTGAGGGTTCCGAACTTCAAAAGCGACCGACCCTGCCCGGGTCCGGGCAGGGTCGTGAAGCGAGGCGGACGGGAATCGAACCCGCAACCACCGGCGTGACAAGCCGGTACTCTAACCAATTGAGCTACCGCCCCTTCGGGCCCTCACGGGGCCGGGAAGGCCTCGTGCGGACGTGAAATGATAGCGAATCCCGCCGGGCGCGCAAGGGCCGCGGGTCCGCCGAAGCGCGGCCGTTTTCAGGCCTTCCACTTGATCGAGCAGCCGATGCTCGGCTTCTGCGGCCCGGGCACCGGGCGGCCCGCGACCACCGCGTCGATCGCCGCGCGCAGGCTGGCGCCCGTCACGGGAACGCCGTTGCCGGGCCGGCTGTCGTCGAGCTGGCCCGCGTAGGCCAGCCGATGCGCGGCGTCGAAGAGGAAGAAGTCCGGCGTGCATGCCGCGTCGAACCTCCGCGCGACCTCCTGCGTGGCGTCGTGCAGGTACGGGCACCGGTAGCCGGCGTCCGCGGCCTCGAGCTTCATCGCGTCGGGCGCGTCGGTCGGGTGCTTCACCGGGTCGTTCGAGCAGACGAACACGCAGGCCCATCCGCGCGCCTCGGCGTCCTGGCTCAGCGCGGCAAGCTCGGCGCGGATGTGCTTCACGAACGGGCAGTGGTTGCAGATGAACGCCACCAGGAGCGGCTTCCCCGCGAAGTCCGCGGGGCCGAACTGGCGGCCCGTGACGACGTCAGGCAGGACGAACGCCGGGCAGGGCGAACCGGTCTTCATGCGCATGGTGCTTTCGAGCGGAGGCATGCCTGCAGGATAGGCGCGCGGCGGCGGTAGGCTCGTGCCGTGCCGCGCCGCGCCGACCACGATGAAGGCCCGTCCGACGACGACCTCGACCGCTTCGGGGAGGATTCCCCGGTCGCCGATGCCCGTTGCCCCGATTGCGGGGCCGCCGTCTGGAGCGAGGCCGACGTGTGCCCGAAGTGCTACGCATTCCTCGGGGGCGACGCCCCGCGCCCGGCCCGCGGGTTCTTCGCCCGGCGCTGGCGGACGCTGGTCGTCGTGCTGCTGATCCTGGCGATGCTCACGCTCGCCGGCATCCCGGTGGTGCAGGCGCTGGTGCGCCCATGACGGATTGAGCGCATCCCCCGAAACGACCACGCCCCGTCCGCAAGGGACGGGGCGTGTGCAGTGCCTCGGCAAGGATTCGAACCTTGGACCCGCTGATTAAGAGTCAGCTGCTCTACCAGCTGAGCTACCGAGGCGCGCGGTCGAGGGGGAAATCATAGCAACGTCCGCCGATCCGTGCGGGGCGCGCGCGGAACGCGGGCCGCCCGCGCCCCGCGCGGGGTTCATTGCGTCGCGCCGTGGCAGGACTTGTACTTCTTGCCGCTTCCGCAGGGGCAGGGCTCGTTGCGCCCCACGGCCTTCATGGCCTTCTCGGAGAGCTCCTTCTTCGGCTCGGCGCCGCCCGTGCCGGCGAGGTCGGCCTGGTCGATCTGGGCCTGCTGGTCGGCGCTCGGCGGCGCGTCCTCGGCCGAGAGCATCCCGACGCCCGCTGCCGGCACGGCGGCCCGCGGCGCCTGCCGCACCTGCGGCTGGAACCGTCCCTTCAGCAGGATGTCGCTGGCGCGCTCGCGCACCTGCTCGAGCATCTCGTTGAAGGCCTCGGCCGCGCCGCGCTTAAACTCGATGCGCGGGTCCTTCTGCGCGATGCCGCGGAACCCGATCGAGTCGCGCAGCTGGTCCATGGCATGGAGGTTGTTCTTCCATGCCTCGTCGTAGATCTGGAGCAGCACCCAGCGCTCGAACTGCTCGAGCTCCTGGCGCATGAAGGACCGCAGCCGCCGGCGCACGAAGGCCTGCGGGTCGGCCGCGCACTGCTCGCGCTCGAACTCGCCGAGGAGCAGCATGCACTCACGCTCGAACCACGCCGCGACCTGGTCGACTCCGCTGCCCGCCGACAGGCACTCGGCGGCGCGGCGCTCGATCGCCGCGTCGTCCACCGTGCGCGCGGCGTCCAGGAGCAGCTTCGCCAGGTCCGCCGGGTTCTGCGAGGGAAGGGCGTCGGGGCTCCAGTCGAGCCCGTACCGCGCCTTCGCCCACAGGCAGAACTCGCGGAGCGCGGCCTGGCCCATGGCCGGGCCGTTCTCCGCGTCCTGCTGGGCCTGCGCCAGGCGCGCCGACGTGTGCTCCATCACGAACTCGATGGGGTACCGGAGCTCGCGCTCGTGGAAGACCTCGCGTGCGCGCGCGGCCAGGCGCTCGCCGGCCTCCTCGGGCGTCTTGCAGCCGCGGAACGCGTCGGCGCTCACCTCGGCCCCGAACTTCGCGGTGGCCCAGCGGGCCAGCTCGTCGGCGCCGTAGTTGCGCACCATGAACGCCTCGACGGGCGCGTTGTCGATCCGCGCGAACTTCGCCGCCGCGGCGGCCTCGATCAGGCGCTTCACCGGCTCGGGGTCGCCGGCGAGCACCAGCTCCTTGGGCAGCTCCGCGTCGAAGTTGGTGCGCGCCCAGGCCTGCAGCTCCTCGACGTGCCATTCCGACGGGTCGACCTCGGCGTCCATGTACTCGCCCACGGTGTTGCCGATGGTGATCGAGGCCTCCTCGAGCGTCTCGATGTCGATCATCCGCTTCACCTTGTCGGCGTCGCGCCCGACGAAGCGCTGCGGGTCGAGCGACACGTTGTAGTGCTGGCGCACCCACTCGGCGATCTCCTTGGCCACGTAGTCGGGCCCGAGGTGCCGCGTCGCCGCGTCCATCGATGACTCCTCGAGGTACTGCAGCGCGATCCTCCGCACGTCGCGGTGCTCGAGCACCGGCTGGCGCAGCCCGTAGAACGTGCGGCGCTGGTACTCCATCGGCTCGTCGTACTCGAGGATGGTCTTGCGCATCTGGAAGTTGCGCTCCTCGACCTTGCGCTGCGCCTTCTCGATGCTGCGGGTGAGCATCCCCGCCTCGATGGCGTCGCCCTCCTTCATGCCCACCTTCGACAGGACCGCGAGCGTGGTCTTGCCCGCGAAGATGCGCATCAGGTCGTCGTCGAGGGCGAGGAAGAACCGGCTCGAGCCGCGGTCGCCCTGGCGGCCCGAGCGGCCGCGCAGCTGGTTGTCGATGCGGCGGCTCTCGTGGCGCTCGGTGCCGATGATGTGCAGGCCGCCCATCTCCTCGATCGACGGGTGGAAGCGCAGCCGGTGCATCATGAAGTTGCCGGCGGAGTCCAGGGTGTCCTCGAGGTCCGCTGCCGGCGCCGACATCACTTTCTGCTCCGAGAGCCCGGGCACGGCCTCAAGCGTCCAGTGGCGCAGGAGCGCCAGGCGCACGTCGTCGTCGCCCATCGCGTCGACCTCCGCGGGCGGCAGCGGCCGTCCGTCGCGCCTCAGCATCCGCTTCGCCATGTGGCGGTGCATGGCCTTGAGCACGCGTTCCTCGCCCCACGAGGCGTCGGCCTCCTTTGGGCAGAGGTCGCGCCGCTTCCAGTGCTCGACGAGCAGGGCCGGGTCGCACTTGCCGAGCTTGATGTCGGTGCCTCGCCCGGCCATGTTCGTGGCGATCATCACCGCGCCGAGCCTGCCGGCGCCCGCGACGATCTCGGCCTCGCGCTCGTGCTGCTTCGCGTTGAGCACCTCGTGCGGGATCCCGTGCTTCTGCCTGAGCATCCGGCTGAGCATCTCGCTCTTCTCGACGCTGGTCGTGCCCACCAGCACCGGCCGGCCGGCGTCGTGGAAGCGCTTGATCTCGTCGACGATCGCGGGCCACTTGTCCTTCTGCGAGAGGAAGACGAGGTCGTTGCGGTCGGTGCGCACCACCGGGCGGTTGGTGGGGATGCTGACGACGCCGAGCCGGTAGATCTCGTGGAACTCGGTGGCCTCGGTGTCGGCGGTGCCGGTCATGCCCGCGAGGCGCTTGTAGAGCTTGAAGTAGTTCTGGATGGTGATCGTGGCCATGGTCTGCGTCTCCTCCTTGATGGGGACGCCTTCCTTCGCCTCGACCGCCTGGTGCAGCCCGTCGGACCACTGCCGGCCGACCATCTTGCGGCCGGTGTTCTGGTCGACGATCACGACGCCGGGCTGACCGTGCTCGTCGGGGGCGATCACGTAGTCGCGGTCGCGCACGTACACGGTGCGGGCGCGCACGGCCTGCTCCAGGAGGTGCGGCATGTCGACGTTCTCGCCGACGTAGAAGCTGCCGATCTTCGCCTCGCGCTGGGCGTCGGCGATGCCGTCGTTGGTGAGCGTGGCGCGCTTCTTGTCGAGCTCCACCTCGTAGAGCTGCTGGAAGCGGTCGCGCGACTGCTCGAGCCCCTTGAGCTCGGCCTGCGCGGCCTTGAGCTCCTCGCGCAGCCGCGGGACGGCGGCCTTGTCGCGCACGCTGCGGATGTCCCCTTCGAGGCCGGCGCACCGCGCCTTGCAGGCCTTCACGGCCTCGTCGGCCTCGTCCCACGGCCGCTGGCGCTCGACGAGCGCCTTCGCCAGCCGGTCGGCCAGGTCGTAGCGCGGCTTCGACGCGTGCGCGAGGCCGCTGATGATGAGCGGCGTGCGCGCCTCGTCGATGAGGATCGAGTCCACCTCGTCGACGATCGCGAAGTCGCGGCGGCGCTGGACCTGGTCCTCGGGCCGCGTCTTCATGTTGTCGCGCAGGTAGTCGAACCCGAACTCGGCCGTGGTGCCGTAGACCACGTCGCAGGAGTACGCGGCGCGCTTCTCCTCGTGCGACTGCATGTGCATCGGGTGGATGGCGCCCACCGTGAGGCCCAGCGCGCGGAAGAACGGGAACGTCCAGTCGCGGTCGCGCTGCACCAGGTAATCGTTCACGGTCACGACGTGGACCTGCATCTTCTCGAGGCACGCCAGGTAGCACGCGAGCGGCCCGACGATGGTCTTGCCCTCGCCGGTCTTCATCTCGGCGATCTGGCCCTCGCTGAGCACCACGCCGCCGATGATCTGGACGTCGAAGGGGCGCGCACGGAAGGGCGGGCGGCTCTCGGGGTACAGCTCGCGGACGGCCTGGTAGAGCGCCGGGTCGAGGTCCACGAACACCCAGCTCGGAACGGGCTCGGTGCAGCCGGCGAACGGCCCGACGGGCTCGGCCGCGGGCGTGGCGGCGATGCGCGCGGCGGCATCGTCGTAGAGGGCGCGCGCGGCCGCGGGCAGGCGAGCGGGGTCGAAGCGCTGGTCCTCGGGGAGTGCCGGATTGAAGATGTTGCGGATGCCCACGGCGCGGTCCATGGCCTCGCGCGCGGCGGCGAAGATCTCGGGGCGCAGGTCGAAGGGCTTCTCGCCCTTGGCGATGCGCTCGCGGAACTCGGCGGTCTTGGCCATGAGCTGCGCGTCGGTGAGGGCGCGCATCTCGGCCTCGCGGCGGCTGACGAGCTCCACCTGCTTGAGGTAGCGCTTGACCATGCGCTGGTTCTGCGTGCCGAGGGTGCTGCGGACGATCCAGTCGAGGACGGGAATGCCCTTGAGGAGCTGGTTGCTGGACATGGGGTGCTTTCGGGCCCGAGGGGCCTGAGGGGGGTGTTCGATGGATGCAGGCGACGCGGCGAACGTCGGCCTGCGCGGATGGCGATTGGGGTGGGGGGGAACGTCGACGCGGCTCACGCCCGGGCGGGCGGAGGCATCGACGTGTGGCGCACGAGCACGGCGGCCCGGCGGGCGAGGGTCGCCTGGTCGCTCACGCTCGGTGCGCACGCGGGGGCGAACCACGCGCGACGGCGGGCCGCCTCCTGGCACGGGCCCAGGGCCGGCGCCGGGGCGGCATCCACCCACGTCAGCGCGCACGCGGCGCGTGCCGCGGCGTGCGAGGCGGGCGCCGAGGCGAGGGTCGTGATCGAGAGCAGCAGCGCCGCCAGCGCCGCCAGCGCCGACGTCAGGCCGTGGCCACGTGCCGCGGGGGCGGCGTGGGGGCATCGGATCGCGTCAGGCTGGGGGCGGCTGGCCGTCACGGCCCTCAAGTATGCGCGGGTTGGGCGTCCGGGGCAAGCCGGGCGTCGCAGGTGAGGGCCCCAAGGTCGGGTCGTGCGCCCGCGAAGTCGCCCAAAATGTGCTTTCGGACCCTGCCGTCGGCGATCAGGAAGGCACCGGGCAGGAGGAACGGGTCTCCCACGGGAAATCCGACGCCGTGCCCGCGAAGGAGCGACCGCGTCGCGCGGAACCAGTTGCGGGGTCCCAGCAGTTCGAGGAAGGTCCCGTGACGCAGCCCCAGCGCGCGGGCGATCGACCCGTCCGGGTCGGCGAATGCGGGCATGTCGGCGAGGCCCGCGGCGGCCAGGAACCGCGTGGCCTCGGCGTGCGTGCCGCGGTGCAGGACGGCCACCCTCGCGCCGTCGCGCTCGAGCGTCGCGCGGCGCCCGGCGAGCTCCGCGAGGTCCTCGCGGCAGAAGGTGCATCCGAAGTGGCGCACCGCGAGGAGGAGCACGGGTCGCTCCTGGCTCAGGTGCGACAGGGTGCGGCCGGCCTGGTCCCGCGCGATGCAGAGCGCCGAGCCCACCGAGCGCACCTCGCCGTCGCCGTGGACCGCGTGCAGCCACGAGGCGCGCAGCATGAGGAAGAACGGGATCCACCAGAGCAGGTCGTTCGTGGGGATGGTGAGCCCGAAGCGCCAGTCGATCTCCCCGCGCGCGGCGCACCACATGAAACCGATGGGCCCGAAGACCTTCCCGAGGAAGCCGACCAGGACGATGGGCCAGTGGCGGACGGGGTCGAGGCTCGCGCAGAGGTAGCCGATCCCGTAGACGCCGATCACCATGCCAAGGCACTGCCAGATGGCGCGCCCGGTGCCCGCCAGCGGCTCGACCCCGAAGAGCGAAAGCGGCAGGTCGGGCAGGATCACGACGGCGGCGCCCCACGCCAGGTTGTAGAGGCCGGCCGCGAGCAACCACCGACGGGCCCATCGCATGGGGTCTGGCGGCGTCGAGGTCTCGGCGGGGGAACCCATCCCAAAGCAGGTTCGCCCCCGAGCGGCCGTGGATTCAACGCGTTTGCAGTAGCCCCGCTCGGATTCGAACCGAGGTCGTATCGATTATGAGTCGACTGCTCTGGGCCGCTGAGCTACGAGGCCATGAGTTTGGGAGTCTAGTCCGTGCGCGTCCGCCCGCGTCCGCCGGTGTCCGGATTCGCATGATTTCCCGGCCGATTCCACACTCCAGCCGATGCGCCCGGCGCGCGTCGCGTGTCCGCCGGCGTCCGCCAGAATCCGCCCGTGGCGCTGCCCGTTGTGGGAAGTTTTGTGGGAAGTTATCTCCGGGCCATCCGTGCCGGTTGCGGCCAGGCCGACGGTGCCGCTGAGCTGCTCCGCGACGCGCCCCAGGTGCACGCCTAGGTCGGTCGTCCGCAGGCCGATGTAGTGCCGGTCGGTCGTCGCGATGTTCCGGTGCCGCATCAGGCGCTTCAGCACTTGCGGCGCCATGCCGGCGTGCGCCAGGCGCGTCGCGAACGTCGTCCGCAGCGCGTGGAAGTCGACGCGCTCGCCGTTCGCGTTGGTCGCACAGCTTCCCGTCGCCGTGCGTCCCTGGACGCCGGCGCGCTCGAGGTCGGCGTACATGGTTTCGTCCGCCGGCACACGCGGCACGACGCGCTCGCAGCTCTCCGGGCACAGCCGTCGCAGCGCCTCGAGCGCCTCGAACTCGGCGGCGCGCTTCGCCGCGTCACGCTTGATGTCGCGAAATCTGGTCCGCAGCGCGTCCGCGGCCGGCGGCGTCGGATCCGTTGCCATCCTGCACCTTTCCGCCGGCACGGCCGTCCTGGCGCCAGCCGGTGCAGGGACGGCGCCAGGACGGCCTACGACGCGTTCCGGGTGCGTCGCCGGCTCTGGAGAGGTTATCTCGGGTCCTGGGGCTTGGGAAGCCGATCAGGCTTCGGTAACTTTGGCACACCGGGCGACGCCGCGGCGTCCACGAGCTCGACCCGGGCATGGGGACTTCCGGCATGAGAACCACGATCCTCGCCGCGTTCGTCGCAGTCGCACTTGCCGCACCGGCATCGGCACAGTGCGTCGGTGACCTCAACGACGATGGCGTCATCGACGGGGCAGACCTCGGGGTGCAGCTCTCCGCATGGGGCTCATGCACGGGGTGTGCTGCGGACATCAATGGTTCGGGCGTGGTGGACGGCGCGGACCTTGGGCTGTTGCTCGGGGCGTGGGGCACATGCCCGGGTGTCCCCGATTGGGCGACCGTGGTGCAGTACGCGCCCGACCCGGCCGTGGTGACCGACCCGGCGCTGCGTGCGGCGATCATCGCCACCGGCCGCCCGTGGCGCGTGCGCGACACGGCAACGCAGATCGAGATGCTCTTGGTGCCGCCGGGGACGTTCCAGATGGGCTGCATCATGGGGTCGAACCAGTGGGCGTGCTACTCCGGGGAGCGGCCCGTCCACCAGGTGACCTTGACGAACGCGTTCTACCTGGGCCGCTACGAGGTGACGCAGGCGCAGTGGCAGGCTCGGATGGGGTCGAACCCGTCGTTCTTCCAGAGTGCCAGCACACAGGTTCCGGCGGCACAGGTCCCGAACCGCCCGGTGGAGCGGGTGAGTTGGACCACCATCCAGGGCTACCTGGGCGCGACGGGCATGCGGCTTCCCACGGAAGCGGAGTGGGAGTACGCGTGCCGCGCCGGGACGCAAACGCCCTTCTACAACGGGTCAACGGATGACAACACGCTGGGTGCGCTGGCGTGGTACTACCAACAAGGCCAAGGCAGTTGCAGCAACGGCGCTCAATGCCAGACGCGCCCCGTCGGCGGCAAGGCCGCGAACGCGTTCGGCTTCCACGACATGCTCGGCAACGTGTGGGAGTGGGTGAACGACTGGTACGGCAGTTACTCAGCCAACGCGCAAACGGACCCAACGGGTCCGGTAGTAAATGTGACGTACCGCGTGTTCCGCGGCGGCTCCTGGAACGACGGCACGAGCATCGTGCGCTCGTCCACCCGCTACGGCTTCACGCCCGGCAACACGGACAACAACATCGGGTTCCGCGTCGCGAGGACCCCCTGATTTCCTTTCCCTTCTTCGCTCTTCCCTCTTCCCTGCCACCACGGGCGCACGCCCTTGACCTCGGAGCATCACACATGAAGAACATCTCAACCGGCTTCGGCCTCTGCGTCCTTGGCCTCGGCATCGCCGCGTGGCCCGTCCTTGACCGCCTCATGCCCCAGGCCAACGCCGTCGGCATCGGCACGACCGCCGTGACTGCGGTGGCCGCCGCGGCGACGGCACAGGATCCGCCAGCGCCGACCGTGGTGTGGATGGGTGTCACAACCCGCACCAGTTCATTTTACAAGGACAACCTGTACCGCCTGTGGTCAAACGGTCGCCTTGAGATGTGTTGCGTCGGTTACAGTTCTGACTGCTCCGAGGCGGGGAGTTCTGATTGGAGAGAGGTTGCTCCGCCACCCTCGGGCAACGGCTTCGCCTGCCGCACCGACCTCAACGGCGACCGTTCGGTGGACGGCGTTGATCTCGGGATAATGCTGTCCGCATGGGGCCCGAGCGCCGCTTGCAATCCCGACCCGACCTT
>CAMDUT010000099.1 GCA_945877905.1 Phycisphaera mikurensis NBRC 102666
AGGTACGCGCTGTTGAACTGCCGGTCCCAGGTGAAGCGCCCGTCGAGCTCGCGCAGCCCGATGAACGCGGGGCTGCCGACGAGGAGCGGCACGCCGAGGCGCGCGCGCAAGCCGGCGGCCACCTGGCGGAAGCGGTCGCCGGGGAACCAGCCGTTGGCCTCCTGGAGGTCGATGGTGGCCTTCTCGAGGCCGAACCCCGGGAGCATGGTCTCGGGCCACGCGACGAGGTCGAACCCGCGGCCGGTACGCGTCTCGGCGAGCGCCGCCTCGAGCGTGAGCTGCGCGAACGATGGCACGTCGCGCACCTGGTCCTGCGGGCTCCACGCGACCTTGTTGCTCGTGGGGAGGTTGGTCTGGACGGCAAGCACCGCGGGCCCCTCGCCCGCGGGCGCATCGGCCAGCCTCCACGCGCCGTAGCCGAGGCTCGCCGCGAGCGCGGCCCCCGCGAGTGAGAGTCCCGCCGCGCGACGCCCGCGCACCGTGTCTGCCAGCCCGCCCGCGACGACGAGCGCCACGAGCGTCGCATGCAGCTCTCCCAGCGCGTCGGCGCCCTGCACGAGGGCCGGCCACTCGACCAGCGGGTGCCCCCACCGGAACCACGGATATCCGTCGAAGAGCACCATCGCCCGGAACGCCTCGGAGGCGCCGAATGAGAGCGGGACCAGGAAGGCGAGCGGCGCACGCGGCGCGGCCTTCATGGCGCGCAGCAGCAGCCACGCCGCCAGCGCGTCATGAAGCGAGCAGTAGACGACCAGCGCGGGCGTGCCTGCGGCGGTGACCTGCACGAGCCACGCGTGCAGGATGCCCCACTTCAGGATCGACGCCGCGAACACCGCGCGCACGGCGGCGAATGCGCCGGGCGCGGCGCCCCGCCCCGTCCCCGCGACGGCGAGCGCCAGGGGCCACGGCGCCACGAGCGCCAGCGGCCACAGCCCCACGGGCGGGAACGACAGGCACGAGAGCAGCCCCGACGCGCACGCGAGCGCGAAGGGAACGATCACCGGAGGGACGGCCACGGCGCGGGGGCGCACCGGTCACTTGCCCGAGTAGTCGATGACGCGGCTGATCTCGGTGCGCAGCGCCGCGCGGTGCACGATGCGGTCGACGAAGCCGGCCTTCAGCAGGAACTCCGCGGTCTGGAATCCCTCGGGCAATTCCTGCCGGATGGTCTGCGCGATCACGCGCGGGCCCGCGAACCCGATGAGCGCCTTCGGCTCGGCGAGGATGACGTCGCCCAGCATGGCGTAACTGGCGGTGACGCCGCCCGTGGTCGGGTCGGCGAGCACCGAGACGTACAGGCCGCCCGCGTCGTCGAAGCGCGCGAGCGCGGCGCTGGTCTTCGCCATCTGCATGAGAGAGAAGCCGGACTCCTGCATGCGCGCGCCGCCCGAGCAGCTCACGATGACCAGGGGCAGGCTGTGGTCCGTCGCGTGCTCGATGCCCCGCGTCAGGCGCTCGCCGACCACGCTTCCCATCGAGCCGGCCATGAACGTGAAGTCCATGACGCCCACGACGAGCTTGCGTCCCTTCACGAAGCCGGTGCCGGTCTGGATGCCGTCGACCTCGCCGCTCTTGCGCTGGGTCTCGCGGAGGCGGTCGATGTAGGGCTTCTGGTCGACGAACCCGAGCGGGTCCATCGGGGCCATGTCGGCGTCCATCGGCTCGAACGTGCCGGGGTCGAGCAGCTGCTCGATGCGGCGGCGCGCCGAGATGCGCATGTGGTGGTCGCACTTCGGGCAGACCATCAGGTTCGCCTCGAGGCTCTTGCGGAAGATGGTCTCGCCGCACTCGGGGCACTGCGTCCACAGTCCGTCCGGGACTGCGCGCTTGGCGGCCACCTGGGTCTCGGTCCACGTCGGTTCGGGCACTCCGTCGCTCCTTGCAGTGCGTTGCGTGGGCGAAGTGTATCCGCGCGGTCAGTCCCCGAGGAGCGCCGCGGACCCGGCCGGCAGCGCGTGCCGGGTGCACCACGCGCGCCCGTCGACGCGCGCCCAGAGCGCGCGCCCGTCGCCACGCGCCAATGCGTCGCGGACGCACGCGAGCGCGAAGGGGTGCAGCACGAGGCCCACGCGGCCGCCATCGTGCCGCGCGAGGATCGCCGCGAACGCGTCGAGGAGCCGTGCGCGCGCGTCGGCGAAGGGCTCGCCCTCGGGCGGCTCCACCGTGAGCGGCGAGTCGGCCCACTCGAACGCGCGGCTCTCGAACCGGCGCTCGAAGTCCTCCATCCGCAGCCCCTCGAGGAGCCCGAGGTCCGGGTCGCGCAACTCGGGCACCGGTCGGCAGCCGCACGCGAAGCGGCTGGCGACGACGCGGGCGCTCTCGGCGGCGGCCTCGTCCGGGGCGTGGTAGAGCACCTCGGGCCCCTCGTCGAGCGCCGCGACCGTCGCGCGCAGCTCGCGAAGCGAGTCCTCGGTCGCAGGAAGGTCGGTCGAGCCGCGCAGGCGGCGGTCGGCCTCCCACGCGGTGTCGGCGGGTCGCATGAGCCAGAGGTCGGTGGGCGCTTCCATGGCGCGGGTCAGCCGCGGATGGCGGCGATGGCGGCGGCGCGGTCGGGTGCACCGAAGATGGCCGACGCGCTGATCAGCACGTCACACCCCGCGGCGCGGCACTCGGCGGAGTTGGCGGGCGACACGCCCCCGTCGATCATGAGCCGCTGGCCCGGCGACATGCGCGCGCGAAGCGCGGGGCCCTTCGCCAGGACGCGCCCGATGAACGACTGGCCCGCGTGCCCCGGGTGCACGCTCATGAGCATCACGGTGTCGACGTGCGCCAGCGCGCAGAAGCACGCCTCGGCGGGGGTGTCGGGGTTGATGACGATGCCCGCGGTCATGCCCGCGGCGCGGATCGCCGCGGCGACGGGCGCGGGGTCGGGCACGGCCTCGGCGTGGAACTGCAGGTGCCCCGCCCCGGCCTTCGCGAATGGCTCGATCCACCGGGCGGGGTCGGTCACCATCAGGTGCACGTCGAGGAACGCCTCCGGGCAGGCGCGGTGCACCGCGGCGCACACCACGGGGCCCATCGAGAGGTTCGGGACGAAGTGGCCGTCCATCACGTCGACGTGCAGGGCATCGCCGCCCGCGGCGAGCGCCGACGCGCACTCCTCGCCGAGCCGCGCGAAGTCCGCGGAAAGGATCGACGGCTCCACGAGGAGCCGTCGGTCATGGACGAGCGGGTTGCGCCGTGCCGCGGCGGTCACTTGGAGGCGGCCTTGTCGCGGCGCTCCTCGTAGGTGTCGAGGGCCTTCTTGAGCGCGGGCTTGGAGGTCGGCGGCGCCGCCATCCAGGCGTCGTACTGCATGTCGCTGGCGGCGGCCCAGTCGCCCTTGGCGGCGGCCACGGCGGCCATCGCCGAGAGCGCCACCGGGTCGTCGCTGCGCGCGACGGCCTTGAGCGCGTCGGCCGCCATCTGCGCGGCCTCGAGGTCGCGCTTCTTGACGTCCGTGGCGGTGGCGAGGTACTGCGTGAGCTCGTTGAGCGCGAATCGGTCGGACTTCACCTGCGAGATGAGGAGCTTGATGCACTCGCGCGCGGCGGCGACGTCGCCGGCCTGGTCCATGAGCATGCGCCACTCCTCGAGGCCGTAGTCCATGAGGGTGGACGGGTCCTCCTTGACGGCCTCGCGGTACGTCGCGGACGCCTGGCGCCAGTCGCGGTTCTTCGCGAGCCGGCGCGCCTCGGTGACGGTGCCGTTCACGCGCGCGAACAGCTCGGGGTCGTAGCGGTTGCGGACGCTGCCGCGCACCGCGCGCTCGAACTCCTCGTCCATGGGGTGGCCGATGAAGACGACCTTGCCCGCCCGGTTGACCACGAAGGCGCAGGGGATGCCGTTCTGCTCGGCGGCCTGCATGAACTTGTCCTTCATGAAGCTGTCCTCGTTCTTCTGGATCGCCACGGTGTAGGACATCGACGAGCCCATCTTGGTGACGAACGGCTTCACCTTGTCCATCTTCTCGTCGCTCACGCCCACCACGACGAGGCCGAGCGGCGAGAGCTCCTGGTAGAGCTTGTTGATGTGCGGGATCGACTGGCGGCAGGGGCCGCACCACGTCGCCCAGAACTCGACCACGTGCACCTTGTCGCCCACGAACGGCGTGATCGGCTCGCCCTGCACCAGCTGCAGGTGCTCGGCGATCGGGCCTGGCGCCATGGAGCCGACCTTCAGCTTCTCGGGGTCCTGGGCGAAGGCAGCGCCGGTGACGGCGAGGGCGGCAACGATGGATCGGATGGTCATGCGCATGGCGGGGTTCTCCGTTGGAGCTCCATGATAGGGACGGCGGTCACGCGGGATCGAGGGCGTCCACGGACTCGAACCGCTTGCCTTCGAGCATCTCGAGGCTGGCGCCGCCCCCCGTCGAGACGTGGGTGAGCGCATCGGCGAGCCCGGCGGCGTCGAGGGCCGCGGCGGTGTCGCCGCCGCCGGCGATGGTGACGGCGCCGTGCGCGGTGGCCTCGGCCACGGCCCGGGCGACCGCGAGCGTGCCGGCATCGAACGGCTTCGTCTCGAACGCCCCCATCGGGCCGTTCCAGACCACCTGCCCCGCCGGGCGGAGCGCGTCGGCGAACTGCGTGCGGCTGCGCGGGCCGATGTCGAGGCCCATCCATCCGTCGGGGATGCCGCCGACGCACTCGGCGGTCTCGGTGCCGGCGGCGAGCGCGCGCCCGCACACGTGGTCGACCGGGAGCATGATGGTGCGGCCGCGCGCGCGCGCGTCGTGCATGATGGCGCGGGCGCGTTCCACCATGTCGGGCTCGACGAGGCTGATGCCCGTGGAGACTCCCTCGGCGCGAAGGAACGTGTACGCCATCGCGCCGCCGACGACGATCACGTCGACCTTGTCGAGGAGGTTGGCGAGGGCCTGGAGCTTGTCGCTCACCTTCGCGCCGCCCACCACCGCGACGAACGGGCGCTTGGGGTGCTCGAGCGCGTCGCCGAGGAAGCGCAGCTCCTTCTCGAGGAGCCGGCCCGCCACGGCGGGCGCGCCCTTGGCGTGCATCGCGCGAGGAAGCGCCACCATGCTGGCGTCGGCGCGGTGCGAGGCGCCGAACGCGTCGTTCACGTAGAGGTCGCCATAGCCGGCGAGCGCGGCGGCGAAAGCGGCGTCGCCCTTCTTCTCGCCCTTCTCGAAGCGCAGGTTCTCGAGCAGCAGCACCTGCCCCGGGCGCAGCGCGGCGACCGCGGCCTGCGTTTCGGCGTCGGTGGGCACCTTGCCGGCGAAGAGGACCTCGGCCTTGCCGGCGAGGAGCTGCCGAAGGCGCTCGAACACCGGGCGAAGGCTCTCACCGGCCTCGAAGCCCGTGCCGGCCGGGCGGCCGAAGTGGCTGGCGACCACCACCGACGCGCCGCGCGCAAGCAGCGACTCGATGGTGGGCAGCGCGCCGCGGATGCGCCGGTCGTCGGTGATGGCGCCGGCGTCGTCGGTGGGCACGTTGAAGTCGGCGCGCACGAAGACGCGCATGCCGCGGGGGTCGACTTGGTCAACCGTGCGGCGCGAGGCGCGCGCGGGGGCGGTGGAGTTCGTCATATCCTCAATCTACGCGATGCACACGCATGAAGGACCATTCCCCGAGGACGCCCCGCGCACGGTGATCGTGCTCGGGCCGACGGCGGGCGGGAAGACGGCGCTCGCGGTCGAGCTCGCGCTGCGCATGCCCGGCGGCGGCGAGTGCGTGGGCGCCGACAGCATGCAGGTCTACCGGGGCATGGACGTCGGCACGGCGAAGCCGACCGCCGGCGAACGCCGAGGCGTGCCGCACCACATGATCGACGTGGCCGACCCGCACGGGGGCGCGTTCACCGTGGCCGACTGGCTCGACGGGGCACGCGCCGCGATCGAGGGGATCCACGCGCGCGGACGCCACGCGATCGTCGTCGGCGGAACGAACCTCTACGTGAAGTCGCTGCTCGACGGCATGTTCGAGGGACCGCCGCCCGATCCCGAGGTGCGCGCGCGGCTCGAGGTGCTCCCGACCGAGGTGCTGCGCGGCGACCTCGAGCACCATGACCCGATCGCGGCGGCGCGCATCCACCCGAACGACCGCCGGCGCACGGTGCGCGCGCTCGAGGTGTGGATGACCACGGGCCGGCGCATCAGCGAGCTGCAGCGCCAGTGGAACGACGCACCGCGCGAGCTGCCCGCGGGCTGGGCCTTGGTCGGGCTCGAATGGCCGGTCGACCTCATCAACGAGCGCATCAACCGACGCGTGCGCGCGATGGTCGAGGCCGGGCTCGAGCGCGAGGTGATGGCGCTCATCGCCAAGGGACCGCTCAACCGCCAGGCGATCGAGGCGGTCGGGTACGAGGAGGTGCTCCGCCACTTCGCGCACGAGTGCTCGATGGACGAGGCCGAGGAACTCATCAAGGTTCGCACGCGCCGGTACGCGCGCCAGCAACGCACGTGGCTCAGGCGCTTCAAGGCGATCCAGGGAGCGATCTGGGTGGACGCACCGCGCGTCGGGACGGCCGAGGCGGCGGCGGCAGTTATTGGCACCCTGTTTGGCCATTGACGCCCTCCTCTCATATAAGTGCCGCCCCTCCGCCGATGGACCGGGCACCCCCGCCCACCCCCGGAGCGGCCCCCATCGACCCGGCACCCCATGGCCAAGCGCACCACGAAGTCCCCCGCCAACGCGCCTTCCGACGAGGCCGATGCCCCCGCGGCCAAGGGTTCCTACAAGCTCGTGATCGTCGAGAGCCCCGCGAAGGCCAAGACCATCACCAAGTACCTCGGGACCGGCTTCAAGGTCGAGGCCTCCAAGGGCCACATCCGCGACCTGCCCAAGCGCGCCCCCAAGGGCAGCAAGCAGCCGGTGCCGGGCGTGGACCTCGACCATGGTTTCGAGCCCACCTACGAGGTGAGCGACGACCGCAAGGCCCAGGTGAGCGCGCTCAAGAAGCTCGCCAAGGGCGCGAGCGAGATCTGGTTCGCGACCGACCTTGACCGCGAGGGCGAGGCGATCGCGTGGCACCTTGCCGAGCTCCTGGGCGTCGACCCGCGCAAGGCCAAGCGCGTCGAGTTCGACGAGATCACCCGCAGCGCCATCCTCAAGGCGTTCGAGGAGCCGCGTGCGATCGACCTCGACCGCGTGAACGCGCAGCAGGCGCGCCGCATCCTCGACCGCATCGTGGGCTACATGGTGAGCCCGGTGCTCTGGAAGAAGGTGGCCGGCGGGCTGAGCGCGGGGCGCGTGCAGAGCGTGGCGCTCAAGCTGGTGGTCGACCGCGAGCGCGAGATCCGCGCGTTCCAGCCCGACGAGTACTGGAAGGTCGAGGCCGCGATGACGCCTGACCCGGCGAAGGGCCCCGCCCTCGCCAAGGATTGGTCCGGCTTCATGGCGCGTCGCGACGAGCGCGGCAAGGGCCCGACCGTGAAGGAGCAGGCCCATTGGCTCGCGGAGCGCGACGGCATCGAGTGCGAGCTGGTGCAGGTGGGCGGGAAGCCGCTCGACCTCGGGCGCGAGGTGCCGAAGTACGAGGACCTGCCGGGCTTCGGGACGCCCAAGTGCGCGATCCCCGTCCCGGACTGGGTGCTGCGCAAGGTCGAGGAGGACAAGGCGAACAAGACGCCGATCCCCCAGGAGCCGGGCTGGTACGACGCGGGCGAGGCGCTCGCGGCCCGGGTTCGAGCCGTGTCCGAGGCCGTGGGCCTCGAGGGCGTGCGCGTGGAGCTCGTGCAGGACGCCGCCTCGGCGGATGCCCGCAACGAGGTGGAGCCCGTCGGGCACGCACGGTGGAAGCGCCGCGTCACCGGCGCCATCGGCGCGGGCGTCCGGTACCGCGTGAAGAGCATCGACCGCACCGCGACGAGCAGCAAGCCGCGCGCGCCCTTCATCACGAGCACGCTGCAGTCGAGCGCGAGCTATGCGCTCGGCTTCGGCACGGACCGCACCATGCGCGTGGCGCAGATGCTCTACCAGGGCGTCAACGTGCCCGGCGAGGGACCCGTGGGCCTCATCACCTACATGCGAACCGACAGCACGAACCTGAGCGGCGAGGCGCTGGGAGCCGTGCGGTCGTTCATCGGCGAGAGGTACGGGGCCAGGTACCTTCCCGAGAAGCCCCGCTTCTACGGGTCGAGCAACAAGAGCGCGCAGGAGGCCCACGAGGCCATCCGCCCGACCAACGTGCGCCGCACGCCCGAGAGCCTGCGGGGCGCGCTCGAGGACGAGCAGTGGCGCCTTTACAACCTCATCTGGCAGCGCTTCGTGGCGTGCCAGATGACCGACGCCGAGTACGACTCGACGAGCGTCCTGCTCGAGCGCAGCGACACGGCGACCGGCGCCGTCTTCAAGGCCAACGGCCGGGTGCAGACCTTCGACGGCTACACCGTGACGGGGATCCGCGGCGAGGGCGACGACCAGGAGCTTCCGGCCATGAAGGAGGGCCAGGAGATGGCGCCCTTCTGGCTGGCGCCGCAGCAGAAGTTCACCAGCCCGCCGGGCCGCTTCAACGAGGCGAGCCTGGTGCGCGAACTGGAGAAGCAGGGCATCGGCCGCCCCTCGACCTACGCCTCGATCATCAACACCATCGAGGAGCGCAAGTACGTCGAGCAGTCGAGCCGCGCGTTCCATGCCACCGACATTGGGATGGCCGTGTGCGCGTTCCTGGAGGAGCCCTTCAAGGGCGGGTTCATGGACGTGGGCTACACGCGGCGGATCGAGGAGGAGTTCGACGAGATCGCCGAGGGCAAGCGGGAGTGGCACGCGATGCTCGGCGACTTCTACGCGCCGTTCAAGAGCGTGGTGGCGGGCCTCATGAAGCTCGACCACGTAAAGGCCGAGACCGAGCCCTCGCCCTACGCGTGCCCCGCGTGCGGGCGCCGCTGCGAGTACCGGCTGGGGAAGGCCGGGCGCTTCCTCTCGTGCAGCGGGTTCGCCGAGAAGGTGGAGGTGAAGCAACCGCCCACCAAGAGCGGCAAGCCGCGCAAGCCGAAGTTCGAGCCCGCGTGCAGCTACGCCGCCCCGGTCAACCGCCAGGGCAAGCCGATGCTCCCCGAGAAGGTGGACATCCGCTGCCCCGTGGACGGCGCGCCGATGATCCTCCGCACCGGCCGCTTCGGCGACTTCCTGACGAGCGTCAACCGCGAGACGGAGTTCGTCCTCAACATCGACCGCAAGGGGGGCATCAAGTTCCCCTCGCCGAAGCCGTTCCTCACCGACCTGCCCTGCCCCAAGTGCGGCACGATGATGAACCTGCGCACCGGCAAGCGCGGGCCGTGGCTCGGATGCAGCGCGTTCCCGAAGTGCCGCGGCCGCGAGAGCTGGGCGAAGATCCCCGTGGAGAAGCAGCAGGCGCTTGAGAAGGCGCTGGCCATCCACGAGGCCAACCAGCCCCGGTTCGAGATCACCGCGCTCGACGGCACGACCCTCAAGGAGGGGACGCCCGTCGCCGCGCTCGTGATCCCGGGCGAGGAGGCGCAGCTGCGCTTCCACACCGACTGGGAGCGCGAGCAGCGCGCCAAGGGCGCGACGGGCTGAACCCGCCGCGCGACCCGCGGGCCCCCCGCCGCCGAAGCGTCAGTTCGCGGCCGACCGCTTCGGGCTGCCGCCCGGGTAGCCCACGAGCATCACCACGAGGCAGCCGAGCGCCATCCACATCGGCACCGAGAAGAGCTTCGTGAAGTCCATCTCGCCGCCGGCCTTCGCCCACGGCGCCACGACGGAGCCGGCGAACCAGCTGCCGACGATGATGCCGAGGCCCACGATCACCAGGTTGAAGAGGTTCTGCGCGGTGGCTCGGACGTCGGACGTCGTGTTCTCGTCGACGATCATGAACGCGACGAAGATGAAGCACCCGAAGCACAGGCCGTGGAGCGCCAGGCCCGCCATCACCATGGGCGCGCTGTCGCCCAGGTAGGCGAAGATCGCCATGCGCAGCGCGTAGGCGGCCAGCCCGATCAG
>CAMDUT010000100.1 GCA_945877905.1 Phycisphaera mikurensis NBRC 102666
GGCCGCGGCGCGGGGCGAGCAGGGCACGGGCGGCACCGATGCGGCTCGCGCCGCGGGCGGCGTCGAGCCGGTCGAGCGCATCCCCGAGCCCCCGTTCTGGGGCGCGCGCGTGGTCGAGCGCGTCGAGCTCGACGAGGTGTTCCCGTTCATCAACCGCAATGCGCTGTTCCGCGGCCAGTGGGGCCTGAAGCCCGGCGCCCTCTCCGAGGCCGAGTACGAGTCGCTGCTCGAGCGCGAGGCCGTCCCGGCGCTCGAGCGGCTGCAGTCGCAGGCGCGCGCCGACGGCGACGCGTTCCTCCAGCCCAAGGTGGTGTACGGCTGGTTCCCGTGCGCCGCCGAGGGCGACGACCTGGTGGTCTACGACCCGACGGACCCCGGCCGCGCGCTCGAGCGCTTCACGTTCCCGCGCCAGAAGGGCGGGCGCCAGCTCTGCATCAGCGACTTCTTCCGGCCGGCCGCGTCGGGCGTGCGCGACGTGGTCGGCTTCACGTGCGTCACCATGGGCCCGCGCGCGAGCGAGCGCGCGAAGGCGCTCTTCGAGTCGAACCGGTACACGGACTACCTCTACGCGCACGGCTTCGGCGTCGAGTGCGCGGAGGCGCTTGCCGAGCTCTGGCACAAGCGCATGCGCGCGGAGCTCGGGATCGGCCACGAGGACAGCCCGCGCATCCGCGAGCTCTTCCAGCAGCGGTACCGCGGCTGCCGCTACAGCTTCGGCTACCCCGCCTGCCCCGACATGAGCGACCAGGCGAAGCTCTGGCGGCTGCTGCAGCCCGAGCGGATCGGCTGCACGCTCACCGAGAACTGGCAGATCGACCCGGAGCAGTCGACCAGCGCGCTCGTGGTGCACCATCCCGGTGCCGGCTACTTTGCGGCCTGAGGCGGTGCGTTACGCTGTCTCGATGGTCCATCCCTCCCCCGTCCGTCGTGCGGCCGCATCCGTGGCCGCGCTCCTCGCGCTCGCCTCGCTCGTGCCGTTCGCCGGCTGCCGCGGGTCCGGCGGCCCGGTGCGGCAGGCGATGGAGTCGCCCGCCGAGAAGGACCAGGCCGCGCCCGCCGAGCCGAAGGTGGTGGTCGCGCCCGACGCCGACTTCGCGAGGTACCCGAGCGTTTTCGTCGCCGAGGTCGTCGTCGGCCAGGACGCCGCCCAGGGTGACGACGTCAAGCCCGAGCAGGTTCGTGCGCTCGCCGACGACCTGCGCAAGGACCTGAAGGCTGCGCTCGGCGCGCGCCGGAAGGTCGTGGACGTGGTCGGCCCGGACACGCTGGTCGTGAAGTCGTTCATCGTCCGCGCGGTCCCGAACAGCCCGCTGCGCAACCTCGCGCCGCAGACGCAGGTGCGCCGCGCGGGCTACGGCTATGCCGCGATCTTCGTCGAGGTGAACTCGGCGCAGCACAAGGGCCCGCTGCTCACGTTCTCGCACGAGCGGTCCACCGAGCGCTTCTCGCTCGACAAGCTGAGCGAGTGGGGCTCGGTGGAGAAGAGCTTCGAGGTCTGGGCGGCCGAGATCGCGGACCTGATGAAGTGACCATGCGCGCGGACGCCGCCCCGAGCCTCGTGGTGCGGTGGTCCGTGCCCGCGCCCACGGCGCCCGGCGACCTGCGCGCGCGCCGCGCGGCGGGCCGCCTCGCGAGCCGGGCCGCGCTCGCCGAGGCGATCGAGGCATGGCGCGCCGCGTTCGGCGACGCGCCGTGGCAGCGTGCGCCCGTGGTGCACGACGCCGCGGGTGCGCCGCGGTTCGACCATCCGGAGTCGCCCCCGATCGCGCTCGCGCACACGGCGGGCCTCGGAGGCGCGGCCATCGCGATGCCGGGCGTGCGCGCCGCGGGCATCGACGCCGAGCCGGTCGACGCGCCCGGCGCGCATGCGCTGCGGCGGCTCGCCGAGGGCACCGGGGAGGCCGCGCTCGCCTGGGGCGACGCGCACTGGCCGCTGCGACTCTGGTGCGCCAAGGAGGCCGCGGTGAAGGCCGAGCGCGCGCCGGCCGACCTCCTCGGGCGTTCGCTGCGCATCGAGGGCGTCGAGCAGGCCACGGCGTCCGGCGAGCAGCGCGTGCACGTGCGCAGCCACCTCGGGAACGCGATCTCCGTGTGCACCGCGGTGGCAGGCGCCCACGTGCGCGCATGGACCGAGTGATCCGAGGTCACTCCTCCTCGACGGGCGGCTCGTCCCTCGACGGCGGGCGCACGAACTGCAGCAGCGCGACGGCGCCCAGGATCAGGGGCGCCGCGATGCCGGTCCGTGCGGGCAGCGTCTCGCCCGCGACGAGCGCGCCGAGCGCGAGCGCGACCATCGGGTTCACGTACGCGTACGTCGCGACGGCCGCGGCGCTCACGTGCTGCAGGAGCCACATGTAGCTGCTGAACCCGACGAGCGACCCGAAGACGACCAGGTACACGACGCTCCATGCGGCGCCCGCCGTCACGTCCCCGGGCGCGGGCCAGGCGTCCCGCTCGAACGCGGCGCTCAGGGCGAGCATGACGGCGCCGCCCACGAGCATCTGCATCACGCTCGCCGCCCACACCGACGGCGGCCGCTCGGTGTGCTTCGCGACCATGGTTCCGGCCGCCCACGCCACGGTGCTGACGGTCACGAGCAGCAGTCCCGCGGCGTCCAGCTCCCCCGCGGGCCCGCTCCAGCTCGGCCCGCCCAGGATCGCCACGCCCGCCACGCCGCAGGCGAGCCCCGTGACGATGGTCCATCCCGGGGCGCCCGCGCGCGTGACCGCGCGGTCGAACGCGACGATCCACACGCTGGTCAGCGCCACGACGAGCGCCGCGAGCCCCGAGGGGATCCGCTGGATGCTGACGCTGACGAGCCCGTTCGCGACGGCGAAGAACAGGACGCCCGCGGCACCGCAGTTGCGCCACCAGCGCGGGTTCGCGAAGTCCGACGAGCGCAGCGTGCGCGTGGCCAGCAGGATGCCCGCCATCGCAAGCCCCGCCGCGATGAAGCGGACGCCGCCGAGGAGGTACGGCGGGAAGCTTGCCATGGCGAGCTTGCTGCCGAGGTACGTGGATCCCCAGAAGACGTACAGCGCCGCGAACGCCGCGACGACGGCGGCGCGCGAGGGCCTCACGGCGCCTCGGTCATCCAGCTCGCGGGGTTCCTGCCCGTGGCGTACCCGAGGTCGGAGAGCGAGCGCATGGTCGCCTCCTTGAAGATGCCCTCCTCGGGCGCCTTCCAGGTCTGCGGGATGGCGACCCACCGCACCTCGACGTGCCCCTCGCCGCGGAGCTCGGATGCCTCGGTCATCGCGTAGAGGTGGCGCAGCGCGATGTTGGTCGACGCACGCACGGCGATCTCGAGGCTGCGCTCGATCACCGACGGCCACGTGGGCTGCACGGTGCGGGGGATCGCCTGCGAGTAGTTGTTGAGCAGCACCCAGTAGCGCACCGTGGGGACCGGCTCGTTCGGGTACATGCGCTTCCAGATGGCGCCGAAGCCCATGCCCTTCTTCGCGTTCCCGCCGTAGATGATGTTGCTCGTCACGGCGCCGTCGACGTAGATGGACCCGTCGATCTCGCGCGGGGGGAACGCGCCGGGCACCCCGCTCGAGGCGAGCAGGATGTTCCGCAGGCGCGTCACGTCGTGGCGCTCCACGGCGTCCTCGGCGGCGTTCGCCCAGAGGAAGGGCTGCGGGCTGCCGTCGTCGAGGTTGGTGGTGTTGATGAGGAGGATGCGCCCGCTCGCGTGCTCTGCGGCCACGCGCTCGGCGAACGACTCGGTGATCACCTTGTCGATCTCGCGCTCGAGGCCCGGCACCTCGGCGAAGCTCGCGTTGTCGGGAAGGAAGAACAGCAGGCCGCGGGTCTTCACCCAGTCGGCCTTCGGGTTGCGGTAGAGGTCGTCGACCGTCTTCAGGTCCTCGGGCGTCCCGAGGAACGCGAACGGCGCGATGAGCGCGCCGGTGCTCACCCCGCTCACGACGTCGAACGCGGGGCGCCCCAGCTTCGGGTCGGTCACCTCGGACCATCCGCGGAGGAAGCCCGTCCCGAACGCGCCCCAGTCGCCTCCTCCGGAGATCGCGAGCACGTCGAGCGTCGCGTCGGGATCGGTCTTGCGGCGCTCGTGCATACGCTCGACGAGCAGCCCGACGGCCTGGAGACCCTCTCCCACCAGCTCCTGCCGCAGCGTGGTGCGCTCGGCGAGCAGCTCGGCCTCGGTCTGGACCGGCCGCTTCTGCGCGCAGCCGGCGACGGTGAGCGCGAGCGAGGCGGCGACGGCGGCCGCGAGCGCGTGGATGGCGGGGAATGCGGTTCGGTTCATGGGGCGCGGAGTGTAGGGCTGCGGCCCGGGCGGCCCTCGGGCCGGGCGCATGCGCCCCCTACAATCCATGCCATGACGGCCCACCCGAAGACCGCCGCCCCCGCGGGCACCCCCGCCGCGCACGCCAAGCCCGCCGTGGACCCGGAGACCGTGACCATCTCGGGCTACGTGGTCGACGAGCGGTACGGGCCGTCCTCCGTGCCGACGCAGGACCCGGCGGACCCCTCCAAGCCGCATGCACGCATCGGCGAGCCCGGCAAGTTCCCGTTCACGCGCGGCGTGCACTCCACGATGTACCGCAGCCGGCTGTGGACCATGCGGCAGTTCGCGGGCTTCGGCTCGGCCGACGACACGAACCGCCGGTTCAAGTACCTGCTCGAGAACGCCAAGGGCACGAAGGCGAACACGGGCCTCTCGACCGCGTTCGACCTGCCGACCCTGATGGGCCGCGACTCCGACGATGCCCTGTCCGCGGGCGAGGTCGGCCGGTGCGGCGTCGCCATCAGCACCATCGAGGACATGCACCGCCTCTATGCCGACATCCCGGTTGGCGAGGTCACCGTCAGCCAGACCATCAACGGCCCCGCCGCGGTGATCTGGGCCATGTACCTGGCCATGGCGAAGGAGCGCGGCATTGCGTGGGACTCGATCGGCGGCACGCTCCAGAACGACATCCTCAAGGAGTTCCACGCGCAGAACGAGTTCATCTACCCGCCCGAGGCGAGCGTGAAGCTCGTGGTGGACACGATCGAGTTCGCGGCGCAGCACCTCCCGAAGTGGAACTCGGTCAGCATCTCGGGCTACCACATCCGTGAGGCGGGATCGACCGCCACGCAGGAGCTGGCCTTCACGCTGCGCGACGGCATGGAATACGCCGAGGCGTGCATCCGCCGAGGGCTTCCGGTCGACTCCTTCGCCCCGCGCCTCAGCTTCTTCTTCAACAGCCACAACGAGTTCTTCGAGGAGATCTGCAAGCTCCGCGCCGCGCGCCGCATCTGGGCGCACGCCATGCGCGACCGCTTCGGCGCGAGGAGCGAGCGCAGCATGCTGATGCGCACGCACGTCCAGACGGCAGGCTGCAGCCTCACCGAGCAGCAGCCCCTGAACAACATCGTGCGCGTCGCCTACCAGGCGATGGCCGGCGTGCTCGGCGGCTGCCAGAGCCTGCACACCGACAGCATGGACGAGACGCTGGGCCTTCCCACCGAGACCGCGGTGCGCGTGGCGCTTCGCACGCAGCAGATCCTCGCGCACGAGACGGGCGTGCACCGCACGGTGGACCCGCTGGGCGGCAGCTGGTACGTCGAGGCGCTCACCGACCAGATGGAGAAGGACGCCAACGGGTTCATCCGCGAGATCGACGACATGGGCGGCGTGGTCGCGGGCATCCACAAGGGCTACTTCCGGCGCCAGATCGCCGAGGCGAGCTACCGCTTCGGCCAGGAGATGGAGGCCGGCGACCGCCTGGTGGTGGGCATGAACGCCTACAGCGAGGGCAACGAGGACCAGCAGGTCGAGATCCTGCAGATCCCGCACACGGTCGAGACCGAGCAGTGCGAGCGCCTGGCGCGCTTCCGTGCCGCGCGCGACGCCGACGGCGCGAAGCGCGCGCTCGACGGCATCCGCGCCGCCGCGCGCGCCGGGCAGAACGTGATGCCCGCGCTCGTCGACGGCGCGCTCTCCAAGTGCACGCTGGGCGAGATGGTGCAGGCGCTGGCCGACGTCTACGGCCGTTACTCCGGCGGCCCCGAGTGGTGAGTGGGATGCGCATCCTGCTGGGAACGCTCGTCGGCACGCTCGCCGCGTTCCTGTGGGCGTACGTCAGCTGGTCGTCCGTGCGGCTCTACGACTGGGCGATCCAGCCCATGCCGCCCGAGGTGGTGCCGATGGTCGAGCGGGCGCCGCGCGACGGCGCCTACGCGCATCCTTGGATCGACGTCGACCGGCTGCGAAGCGAGGCTCCCGATCGGCGCGCGGCGCTGGTCGAGGATTGGCGCGCGCAGACGACGGGGAAGCCGGTCGGCGTCCTGCTCGTCCGGAACTCCGGCCGCGACCCGCTCGCGGCGTCGCGCTACCTGACGGGCGCCGGCTACATGGCGCTCTGCGCGTTCCTCATGAGCGTGCTGATGTCCGCCATGCGGTGCCCCTCGTGGGCCGGCCGCTGGGCGATCGGCATGGTGATCGCGCTCTTCGCTGCGATGGCCGGCGACGGGCCGGACCTCGCGTGGTTCCAGCTTCCCGCGCGCTGGGTCTACATGGGCATCGCCGACACGTTCCTCACATGGACCGTCGCGAGCGCGGCGATCGCCGCGGTGGTTCGTCCGCGCGCGGCCCCTCAGTAGGATGTTTCCCCCCATGCCCGACCGTGCCACCCTCGACCAGCTTTCACGCACCGCGTCCGACGCGCTCGGCGCGCTGAAGTCGCTGCAGCGGCCGGACGGACACTGGTGCGCCGAGCTCGAGGGCGACTCGATCCTCCAGAGCGAGTACCTGCTCATGAAGTGGATCCTCGGCCAGGAGCGCGCGCCGATGGCCGACGGCCGCGACGGACCGGCCACGCTCGCGAGGATCGTGCGCCACCTGCGCTCCGAGCAGCGCCCGGACGGCGGCTGGGGCCAGTACCCGGGCAGCGGCATCGACCTGAGCGCGACGGTCAAGGCCTACCTCTGCCTCAAGCTGCACGGCGACTCGCCGGACGCGCCGCACATGGCCCGCGCGCGCGAGGTCGTCCGACGCATGGGCGGCGCCGAGCGCTGCAACAGCTTCACGAACTTCTACCTCGCGGCGCTCGGCCAGATCGGCTGGCGCGCGGTTCCCGCCATCCCGCCCGAGATCGTGTGGCTCCCGAAGTGGTTCTACTTCCACATGGACCGCATGAGCGCGTGGAGCAGGACCATGATCCTGCCGCTCGCGATCGTCGCCACGCTGCGCCCCACGCGCCGGCTCGGGCCGGGGCAGGGGATCGACGAGCTCTTCCTGAGCGAGCGCGACCGCAACCGGCTCAAGGGCCGCACCGAGGTCCCGCCGTTCTGGCGCCACTTCTTCCTCACGGTCGACGCGTGCCTCAAGGGCATCGGAGCGCTCGTCGGCACGGCGCCGCGCATGAAGGCGATCCGCGCCGCGTACGCGTGGATCCTCGCGCGCGCCTCGCAGGACGCGCCTGCCCCGACCGATGGCCTCGGCGCGATCTTCCCGCCGATGGTCTACGTGCAGGTCGTCTTCCACGCCCTGGGCGTCCCGCGGACCGACCCGCTCGTCCGGCGCGCCGAGCGCGACCTCGACGCCTTCTTCATCGAGGAGAAGGACTCCGCGGGAGAGCCGACCATCCACATCCAGCCGTGCTTCAGCCCCGTGTGGGACACCGGCATCGCGAGCTACGCGCTCACCGACTGCGGGCTCACGTGCGAGTCCGACCGGTCGCTCGCGCGTGCGGCCGAGTGGCTGCGCGGGAAGGAAGTGCGCTGGACCGGCGACTGGATCGCCAACGTCCGCCCCGGCACGAAGCCGGCGGGCTGGTTCTTCGAGTACTCGAACGCGTGGTACCCCGACGTCGACGACACCGTCATGGTGGCGATGGCCTTGAAGCGCGCCGGGGGCCCCGAGAACGAGGCGGCCGCGCGCCGCGCCGTCGAGTGGGTGTTCGCGATGCAGTGCGAGGACGGCGGCTGGGCCGCGTTCGACCGTACCCGCGACCACCGCGTCTACGACTACGTCCCCTTCGCCGACCACAACGCGATGCAGGACCCCGCGTGCCACGACATCACGGGCCGTACGCTCGAGTGCATGAGCTGGCTCGGGTACCAGGTCGACACCCCGGCGATCGCGCGCGCGGTCGAGTTCATCAAGCGCTTCCAGGAGCCGGAGGGGTGCTTCTGGGGCCGGTGGGGCGTCAACTACATCTACGGCACCTGGCAGGCCGTGATCGGGCCGATCCGCTGCGGCGTGCCGCGCACCGAGCCGTGGATCCAGCGCGCCGGCGCGTGGATCAAGAGCGTGCAGAAGCCCGACGGCAGCTTCGGCGAGACCGCCAACACCTACGAGGACCGCACCCTCATGGGCACGGGCCCGAGCACCGCGAGCCAGACGGCGTGGGCCGCGATGGTGCTGCAGGAGGTCTACGGGCCCGACGACCCGGACCTCTGGCGCGCGCTGCGGTGGCTTGCCCAGACGCAGCTCACCGAGGCCGATGCCGCCGACCCCGCGCGCAACCCCGACCGCGACCCGGCCGGCAGCTGGCGCGAGACCGAGTTCACCGGCACCGGCTTCCCGAAGGTCTTCTACCTGCGGTACCACCTGTACCGGCTGTACTTCCCCCTGATGGCGATCGGGCGCGCGCTGGCGGCACACGGCGTGCCCGTGTCCGATGCGCGCGACGGCGCGGCTCAGAAGGGCGCGGGCGACGTGAAGGCCACGCGCGAGCTCGTCGCGGGATGAACGAACTCGAGACGCTCGGCGTGCAGGCAGAGCCGCGGTGACATCGCGCGCGCCTCGGGCGGGGCGTACAGGTCGTCGCCCAGGATCGGGTGCCCGATCGCCAGGAGGTGCACCCGCAGCTGGTGGCTGCGCCCGGTGACGGGGCTCAACTCGAACCGCGTGCGCGGCGGGCCTTCGAGCCGCTCGCGGACGCGCCAGCGCGTGACGCTCGGCCGGCCGTGCACGAAGTCGACCACCTGGAGCGGCGTGTTCACGAGGTCCTTGCGGATCGGGAGGTCGATCTCGCCCTCGTCCTTCGGCGGGTGGCCCGCGGCGAGCGCGACGTAGGTCTTCGCGGTCTCGCGGCGCTCGAATTGCATGCTCAGCGCGCGGTGCGTCGCGGCGTCGCGCGCCACCACCAGCACGCCGCTCGTGTCGCGGTCGAGCCGGTGCACCACGCGGGCCCCGGGCCACCGGCCCTGCAGGCGCGCGATGAGGCAGTCGGCCTTCTCCGGGCCGATCCCCGGAACGGTGAGCAGGCCGCACGCCTTGTCGACCACCAGGAGGTGGGCGTCCTCGTGCAGGATGGTGAAGCCGTCCGCGGTCACGGAGGTGATCCTAGAATCGACCCATGCCCGTCGCCCGAAGCGTCTTCGTCCTTCTCCCGGCCACGGTCCTCGGGTTCGCCGCCGCGTGCGCCTCGCGGTCGGTGCCGCAGGCCGCGGCGCGGCCCGCCTCCGCGCCGGCATCCGCGGCCACGCCGGCCA
>CAMDUT010000101.1 GCA_945877905.1 Phycisphaera mikurensis NBRC 102666
TCGGAGGCACCGGGCGACCCCGGCGCGCTGTCGGAGTGCGCGACGACGCCGATCGCGCCGAGGGCGCCGCGCGAGGCGTTCGCCCCGTCGCGAGCGGCGGCGGGCGCGCGCCCTGGAATCCGCGCGACGAGGTTCTCGAGCTCCACCACACCGGCTCGCCGCTCGATGCGCACCGCGTGCCGTTCGACCTCGACTTCAAGCGCGGCAAGTCGAGCAGCGATGCGGTCGCGCCCCGCCGCCGCGGCCGGCGAACCGACCACGCGGGGCGCGCCGTCGCCCACCACCACGCGCACGTCCTCGGCAAGCGCCGAGGCGTCGACCGGTTCGGCTGCACCCCAACGTCCGGGAACCCCGGGCGCCGCCTGCAGCCACCACGAGAATCCAAACGTCCCCACCGCCAGCGCAACCCCCTGCCACGGCACGGGAACGGGCTTCTGAACGATGTTTGAACGTCCGAGAAATGCCATTCGCAGTGAACCCGACGGCGGTTACGGGCGTTTCTGCAGTGCCGGGCTATTCTCGTTCCGGCCCCGCTTCGTGCACAGGCGGGCCACCCGTTATCACCAGACCAGGAGACTACACGATGCGCTTGATCGCCACGATGGGCACGGCTGCCCTCCTCATGACGGCCACGAGCATGGCCCAGGTTTCGATCACCGAGGTCCGCACCGGCTCGAACAACAACGAGTACATCGAGCTCAAGGGCACCCCGGGCGCCTCGCTCGGCGGGCTGACGCTCCTGATCATCGGCGACGGCGTCGGCGGATCTGGCACGGTCGAGTGGCGCTATCCGTTCGCGAAGTCCGACGTCTTCGGTTCCAACGGCTACCTGGTCCTGCGTAACCCTGGCGACGCCACGAACCCCTTCGCGCTCACGGTCGACGCGGGCGCGACGGACCGCCCTTGGCCCGTTCCGGCCAGCGGCCTCCTCGCTGACTCGCAGATCGAGGCCGACGACAACCAGACCTACCTCCTGGTCTCCGGTTACAGCGGCACCGACACCTTCGTCACGCGCGCCCCGCAGAGCGGCGGCCAGGGCCAGGACCTCGACACCAACAACGACGGCACGCTCGACGTGACGCCGTGGACGGCGATCGTCGACAGCATGGTCGTCAAGAAGTCAAACGGCTCGGCGCCCCCGGCCGGCGAGGATTGGTGGTACGAGACGAACGCCGCAAAGCTGTGCGGGCCGTTCCAGTCGCGAAGCGTGCAGACGGTGACCACCGGCGGCGTGCTCGCCTACTGGAACCAGAACTCGAACGCCCTCCCGGGCGGCGGCAACGGGTTCCTCTCGACCGCGTTCCCGCAGGCCGCGACCTCGGGCTCGCTGACCCCGACCGCGACGCTGCAGCCCGGCGGCGGGCTGACGGGCGACACCGCGGTCAACACGGGCGGAGACCTGGTCTACACGTGGATCGAGTCGTTCGGTGGCTCCACGTTGGGCGTCCAGAACAACGACGCCTCGGGCGGCTCGATCTGCCTCGAGGGCGGAACCGGCGCCACGGCGGCCGGAGGGGGCAACAACGGAGCCCACTTCCAGATCAACTTCAGCATGACCGGCCAGGCGGGTGTGCGCCTCAAGTGGGCGACGCGCGTCAGCGGCACCACCACGGCGTTCACCTCGCAGCAGGTGTCGTACTCCACCGACGGCACCACGTTCACCAACATCGGCGAACCTGTGACCGGCGTGACCTCGTCCTTCTCCCTCAAGGAGATCGACCTCGGCAACGTGCTCGACGGCGCGGCCAACGCGTTCATCCGGATCACGTTCAGCGGCGCGACCACGTCGACCAGCAACGTCCGCCTCGACAACATCCAGCTGCTCTCGCAGGAGACCACCTCGCAGGTCGTGGTGACGAGCTACGGCGCTCCGGTGCACGGGCTCAAGCTCGCCACCGGCGGTTGGGCCATCGGCAACGTCACCCCCGCGGCCGACTCGTTCGACACCCCCGGCAAGGACAACGCGGTCATCCCGACCTTCGCCTGCGGCGACGCGGGCGCGGGCGACTGCGCCGTGGCCCACTCCAACGGCGGGTGCAGCGATCAGTGCTGCTGCGAGAGCGTCTGCGCGACCGACCCCTTCTGCTGCGAGGTCCGCTGGGACGCCATCTGCGCCACGGCCGCGGCCGGCTGCGTGGGCGGCGGCAACTGCGGCGGCGGCGAGTGCCCGGCCGACCTCAACGGCGACACCTCGGTGGACGGCCAGGACCTCGGCGTCCTGCTCGGCAACTGGGGCGCCGGCGGCGCGACCGACCTGAACGGCGACGGCTCCGTCGACGGCCAGGACCTCGGCATCCTGCTGGGCGCCTGGGGCCCCTGCGCGGGCTGAGCCCTCGCCGCATCCCGTGACACCTTCCCCGCGGACCCGGCCTTCGGCCGGGTCCGCGGTGCGTTTGGGGTGCGTATCGTGAGGCCATGATCCGTGCCGCCGCGACCCTCCTCGCCGCGCTTGCAATCCACCAAGGCGCCGCGCCGCCCGCGGCGACACCACCGACCTCGCCGTCCGCGCCAGTCTTCTCCACGCTCTCCGGTCGCCCTCCGGAGTTCCCCGCCAAGCGGACCGAGCCGCGCATCTGGGAGGCCCGCTTCGAGGCCAGCATCTGGGCGCCACGCGACCGCAACAACCCGCAGGAGCCGATCCAGGCGAAGGACCTGACCATCTGGATGCCGCTGATCCTGCAGTCGACGTGGAGCCAGGTGGACGTGCAGTCGCTGCGCCCCGAGATGTGGGTGCACGACACGCGCCAGGCGCTCGGGCCCGATTCCACCAAGATGCGGCAAGGACTGTCGCAGGGCATGTCCGCGCTCGGCTTCCCCTTCCCCAACCTGAGCACGCAGAGCCTCAAGTGGGCCGTCACGTTCCGTGCCCAGTGCTGGAACGCGGTGGTCGACGATTCCGCCGCCGCGCGCGTCACGTGGCCCACGGAGTGGCCGGCCGAGGCGCAGGAATCGCTCGGCGCCGCGCCGGGCTTCGAGGTCGGCCACCCCGACTTCAAGGCCTTCGTCGACCGCGTGTCGGGCGGAAAGCTGCGCTCGGTGACGCCGTGGATCGCGGCGAAGGAACTGGTGCGCGCCACCGTCAACGCCTACCGCGCCTACGACGACGACGGCATCCGCATCGAGAACGGCTTCCCGCGCGGCATCGTCTTCAACGGCGCGCGCGCGACGCTCGCCGCCGGCAGCGGCACGAGCCACGACTGCGTGGCCGCGTGCGTCACGGTGCTGCGGACCGCGGGCATCCCCGCGCGCGCCGTGCTCGGCATGACCGAGGTCGACAGCAGCTCGAGCGGCACCTCGCGCACCCGGCTGGTGAGCTGGGCCGAGTTCTGGCTGCCGCAGGCGGGGTGGATCCCCTTCAGCCCGGACCTCCTGCGCTCGCAGGCGCGCGGGGGGCTCAACGTCGAGCGTCCGTGGAAGTACTTCGGCTCGTGGGACGGCCTGAACGAGTGCATCCCGCTCTGCTACGGGTGGGAGCTTCCGGTGGCGGGCCACCGCTCGATGCCCTTCCCGGCCGGGTTCGTGTGGAACTCCTCGATGTCGCCCGATCAGTACGCGCGCATCAACGACCGCATCGCGCTCCAGATCCTGGGGCGCGGGCGCGCGAAGGAGTGAGGCACGGCGCGCGGCGAGCGCCCTTCGCGCGGCGACCCGCCGCGCGCGGCTACTTCGGCACCTTCACGTAGGACAGGATCCGCGCGCGCTCGCCGGGACGGTCCACCGACGAGCGGTCGATGGTCATCATGTACCGCGAGTCATCGATGATGTTCTCGGGGTCCATGCCGTTCCACTGGCCCGTGAGCGGGTCCTGGCGGATGGTGCGCACCCGCACCCACACGGTGAAGACGTCGCTGCGGGTGGTGACGATGTTCGAGATGCCCTTGAGGAGCGAGTTCTGCTCGATCGCGTCGCCCGCGGTCTGGTCGTAGCGGTAGATGGCGTCCTCGAGGACGTCCGGCGTGGCCGGGTCGTCGGTCTCGACGATGGGCGCGGCGTCCGTGCCGGTGGCCGGGTCGTCGCGCGCGATCGTGAGGAGGTGCTTGTCGAGCGAGGTGCGGCCCGAGAGCGGGAACGCCTGCGCGACGCCGGTGCCCAAGTTGAGGGGGATGCCGTCGAAGCGGAACGGGAGCGTTCCGCCCGTGACGGGCGTGGCCGGCCCGGCGACGGGGGCGTAGGTGCCGGCACCGTTGGAGGCGAACGTCCAGTTGGTGCGGAACGGATCGAGCCCCGCCGCACGGGTCGACCAGCCGACCGACCGGTTCCAGCTCGCGCCGACCGCGAGGGCCGGGTCGGCCGCGTCGTTCACGCCGTTGCGGTTGACGTCCGACGCCAGGTTCAGCGCCACCTGCTGGACGTCGGGAATCGCGTCGGCGTCGGCGCTGTCGCCGGTCGTCGAAGGAACGAATTCCGCACCCTTGGTGAGGAGCGCCAGCTCGCCCAGGCTGTCGAAGCCGCGCCCGGCACGCATCGCGGGCCCCCACTCGCGGTGGTTCTGGTCGCGTGCGAGGTCGAGGCCGCGGCTGTAGTAGCTCGGCATGTCGGCGAAGCGCTGGCCGCTGAGGTCCGGCTGCACGTTCCCCTTGTTCCGCCACAGGTCAATCGCCTCGGCCACGCGCACGCGCGGCGCGGGCACGCCGTAGTCGAAGGCGATGGAGTCGGGGCGCGTCGGGTCGAGCGGGGGCGGTTCGCTGGCGAGGAAGTCGAACGGCGACGCCTGGTGCAGCGGCTGGATGGCACCCGCGCCGGCCGGCGTGGCGAGCGGCTCGCGGATGGTGCGCCGCTCCCACAGCTCGGTGGACGAATCGAGCAGGTCGGCCGGGTCGGACTCAGACGTCTTCGCGAGCGGGAAGTCGTCGTCGTACACCAGCCGCGTCATGTGCGGCATGGCGCGCAGCACCTCGACGGGCGCGGTGTTGACGTTGATGAGGCCGGGGGTCAGCTTGCCCTCGAAGTTGCGGGCCAGCCGGAACCGGCGGTCCTCGGCGGCCGCGCGCTCGGCGAAGTCGATGACCGAGCCGTTCGCGGCGATCTCGTCCGGCGTCCACGTGGGGTTGTCGAACGGCTTCGCGCCGCGGTCGTCGATCACGAAGGCGTCGAGCAGCGCGGCGCCGCCCGGCAGGCGCGAGTTGAAGCCGACGCCGTCCTGGAACGCCACGTTCGCCAGCGCCGGGTCGGTGATGACCTGCGGCATCGTCTGCGTGCCGCGCAGGAAGATGTCCGGCCGATTGGACGGCGGCACCGTGGTGTCGAACTGCATCGGGTCGATCGAGAGCCGGTTGTAGAACGCCTGGTTCGACCCGTACGAAGGCAGCACCTGCCCCGGGATCGGCAACGAAAGCGCGAACTTCGGGAAGAAGAGCTTCGACTGGCCCACCGTGGGCGCGTCGCCCACCCGTTGCGCGAGGATCTCGGGCAACGTCGCCCACGTATCGGTGGTACGCCCATCCTGCTGCGGCCGCTCGACGAGCGGGCCCCACAGCGGGACGTCGAGGATCTCGGCCACCTGGTCGAAGTCCGCGTCCTTCTGGCGCATGCGCATCGGCGCGAGGAAGTTCGTGCGGTCGGTGCCCTGCGTGAAGGCCTGCGCGGAGCATCCCTTCTCGCCGAAGCTGACCCGCGCGGTGCCGCCGAGGCCGCCGGGCGCGAGCCGCCATGCGGGGTAGCCGTAGGTGCGCGTGCCCGCGTCCTCGACGATGCGCGTGGGGAAGAACGTCGGCTTGCCGCGCACCCCCACCCCCCACACGTTCGTGTAGTTCACGTTGGTCGGCCACCGCACCGGCGGGAACCCGCCGACGCCCGGGGCACGGTCCGGGGGCGACGCGAAGCCGACGACACTGCCGCCGGGAGACGACGGATTGGGGACGACCACTCCACCGACCACCGCATAGCCGACTGGCGGGGTAGAACCCGACGTCGCGGGCCTCGACGACATCGAACCCGTCGACCGAGCGAACACGTAGCGCGGCGTGCGCTCGTCGAGCGTGATGATCCCCTTGCCCGGCGTGCCGTCAGGGAGGCCGTTCTGCGTGTCGAACAGCCACTGCCGCGCCGAACGCGCCCACGCAACCCACATGTCGCCCTTGCCTCCGGCGAGCGTCGGCCCGCCGAGCCGGATCCCGTCGATCGAGAGCCCGCTGTTGCGGCACTCGATGTTGGGCAGCGGCGGGAACGAGCCGCCGTTGCCCTGGCGCATGATGCGCTCGACCCGGTCCACGAAGCGCTGGCCCGAGTCGCCGTTGGCGTTCATCGAGACGTCGAGCTCGTTCTCCCACCGGTCGACCACCACCGAGACGCGGTCGCCGTTCGCGGCGCTCGGCGACGAAAGGCGGCGGAGCTCAATGAACGAGCGCTGCGGCGGAGACCCGGTGCTGCCGACCGTGGTGGACGGGCGCCACCGATCGACGTTCCCGGAGGAATCGAGGCCGCGATACGTGGCCGTGCTCGTGGCGTCGAAGAGCAGCGTGCCCCTGCGCGCGAACCGCGTTCGGAAGGTGCCCCACGCGGGCTCGAAAAGGGCGTTGGCGTCGGGCTGGAACTGGCCGTTGGGCGAGCCCGCGGGCGCGGTCCCGCCAGGCACGCTGTCGTCGGCCGGGTTGGCCTCGGTCGTCGAGAGCACGCCGTCGTTGTTCGCGTCGATGGGCGCACCGATGTCCAGGAAGTCGAGCCACGCGTCGCGCGGGAACGGGTCGCCGTTCGGGAACGTGCGCGGCACGGTGAAGACGATCGCGGTGCGCGGCTCCTCGGGCGTGCACGGGCCGAGCTCCACGTTCGGGCCGTAGGTGTTCCCGCTGGTCGTGGTTCCGTCACCGAGCGCGAAGCGGAAGCGCTGCGGGGTGCCGCTCGAGGGGTTGATGCGCAGCTCGAAGTCCGCGAGCTTGACCGGCGCCTCGTAGGGGTTCGCCACCTGCGCCACGAACACCACCGCCGGCCAGGTGTCCTGGTCCGCGGGGTCGTAGGTGGTGAAGTACTCGCCGGCGCCGGTGTCGGTGCAGTCCGGCAGCTGGGCCTCGTCGGCCTGCGCCAGGCACGCGCCGGGCAGCGGACACCCCACCCCGGTGGCGACCGCGGCATCGATCTGGGCCTGGGTCACCTTGGACTTCGGGAACACGAAGGCGATGAACACCTCCATGAGGAACGGCTGCTTCTCGTTGCCGATGAAGCCCGCGTTCGCGAGCGACACGCCGTTCGGCCAGGACGTGTTGCTGTCAGGTGGCACGGGAATCGCGTCGCTCGGGTGCAGCGGCGCGTCGAGCGCGATGGAGCCGGGCTGGTTGTTGATGGGGCGCTCGCCGTCGCGGTACGAGAGCACGTTCGCCGCGTAGCTGGCAACCATCATCTTGGTCCAGCCCGTGGAGCGCGAGCGCTCGATCGACGTGTCGCCGGGCCGGCCGAAGTACGAGTCGTGGCTCGAGCGGTCGCCCTCGGTGTAGACCAGCGCACGGCGCATCACGCGCTGCAGGTCGCTGGCGAACTTGCGGTCCGAGAGCGCGATGTCCGACGCCGTGGCGGGCGTGCCGTCCGGGCGCGGTTCGTCGTTGGGGCGGCGCAGGTCGATCTTGCGGTTGAAGCGCAGGAACTCCTGCCGCGCGACCTCGAAGTCGGCGACGTCGATGCGGGCGTTGCCGTCGGCATCGCGCACCGGCTGGCCCAGCGGGTTGTTCGCGCCCGGCGGGATGAGCGGGAAGCTGGGCGGCGTGTTGGTGTCGTAGAAGACGACGTTCGGGTGGTACGGCAGGTAGGAGTCGGGCACGCCGTCCCCGGTGACGTCGTCGAGCACGCCGTCGGGGATGCCGTCGAGGACGCCGTCGCCGTTCACGTCGCCGTCGAAGTCCGGGCCGCGCTGGAGGTAGGCGCCCTTCGTGCGCTCCACCACGTAGCGGTTGTTGTAGTTGAACGCGCTCCAGAGGCGCGGCGGCAGCATCTCGTTGCGTGCGCCGGAGATGGTGGTGAGGTGCCGCCGGTGGTCAAGCAAGAGCTCGGCGCCGCCGCGGGGAGCGAGCCCGACGGTCTCGCCGTCGGCGGTGGAGGCCGTGGCGCCCGGGGTCCACGCGGCACGGGCGCGCCAGTCCTGGACGCGGACGTCGTCGGGATCCAGGAAGCGCGAGGTCTCCTCGCGCGAGCGGGTGGAGCGGAGGAACTGGCCGAGGCGGACGGTGCCGCTCTCGAGCGCGCTCGCGGTGTTCAGGGCGATCTCGAGCCGGCTGATGGTCTGGGGGGCGTTCAGGCCGTTGCTTGCGCGCAGCTCGATCTCGTCGTCGGCGCCGAAGGGCGTGAGCGTCGCGATGCGGCTGGCGGTGATCGGGTCGATCAGCTCACCCCCGTTGGCCATCGCCTTGAAGTACGTCAGGCGGTCGTTGGCGCGCGAGAGCGCGAACAGGTCGCCGTACAGTTGCGTGGACCCGGTGATGCCGAGGTCCGCCGCCGTGTCGAAGAGGGGAAGCAGGCGGTTCGAGGTGGCCTCGCTCGTACCCGGCTGTCCCGTCCGCGCGGCCGTCACCAGGCCCGTCAGCTCGAGGATCGATGGCTGGTAGGGGTCGGCCACGGTGGCCCCGGTCGCCGAGGGCGAAGGCCGCCATGCCCCCTCCCACCGGGCGGGATTCCATCCGACGTCGACGCCGCCCGTCGGGGTGCCCGCGGCGGATGAGACGGCATAGACGAGGCGGGAAGCTTGGGGGGTCGTGGTGCCGGGAAGGTCCTGGCGGAACGTGAAGTTCACCCGGTACTCGGGGTCGTTCTCGCGCGCGTTCATGAAGCCGACCGCAGGATCGCGGAATGCGGCCGGGCGCCCGTTCGTCGCATCGGTCTCGTCGTACGACTCGCGACGCGTCACCAGCGCCACGTCCGCGGGCGTCTGGCCGATCGTGTTCGAGCGGTCGAAGCGCGTGGCCGTGTTGACGTTGATCATCCCGCTGTTGTCGATGATGCGCACGGCGACGAGTTGCCTCGTGCTGCGGTCGCTCGAGGTGGGCGCCACGAACCACAGCGAGTCGGTCCATCCATCGCCGTCGGCGTCGGCGAGCGTGCGCGCGATGAGGTTGCGGGGGGTGGGCTGGCCGACCGCGTAGCCCGCGGGGATCGTTCCGGCCGTCTGGTCCGCCGAGGTGAACACCTTGAACTCGTCGGCGGGCGACCCGAACGCACCGAGCTGCAGGAAGTTCGGCAGCGCGTCGGTGCGACGGCCCGGATTGGCGGCGCCCCCGACGAACCCGGTGATGATCTGCTGGTGCGGCGGCGGCGCCGTGGCGTTGAACGCCGTGACCCCGACGTTGAACCAGTCTCGCACGCGCGTGTTCCAGTCGTTCGGCTCGAGCACGAGGTGGCCGCGGGCATCCTTCCCGGTGACGAGCGGCTCGCGCGGCGCCACGAAGGGGAGCCACTGTTCGTACGGCACGCCGAGCGCCAACTCACCCAGCGCCGTGCCCATGGCACCGTCCTTGATCCCCGCGACCCC
>CAMDUT010000102.1 GCA_945877905.1 Phycisphaera mikurensis NBRC 102666
CGCGCTTGAGCGTCGGGCGCCCGGCGCGCCGCCCGGAGATCCCGCGCAGCATCGCGCCGAGGTCCACGTCGCCGCGCCTCGATTCCGCCGCGGCGGCCGCCCGCACGCCTGCCGCGGCACGCGCCGCGGGCATTGCCGCCTCGGCCTCCGTCGCCTCGAGCACCATCGGCGCCATCCCCTGCGACTGGAGGATGCGCATCGCCGCGCCGCGGTCGGCGGCAGAGACCGTCCCCGCGGCGACGGCGCCGCCTCGGTCGATGGACTGGTGCCGGTAGGTGGGCATGGCGTGCTGCGTCAGCTGTCGTCGATGTCCTGCGTGGCGCGCAGGACCTCGTCGATGGTGGTCATCCCGGCGGCGGCCTTCGCCATCCCGTCGTCGCGCATGGTCGCGAAGTCGGCGTCGACGAGCCCGCGCAGCTCGAGCGTCGTCCGGTTCTTGCTGATGCCCTCGCGCAGGCGCGCGTTGATGCGCGCGATCTCGTAGAAGCCGAGGCGGCCGCGGAAGCCCGAGCCGTTGCACTTCTCGCACCCCTTGCCGAACGCCACGCCGTCGCGGAAGAGCGCGCGCTCCTCGGGCGAGATGCGCGCGGCGAGCTCCTCGGTCATGGGCGCGCGCGTGACGCACTCCTTGCAGAGGCGGCGCCCGAGGCGCTGCGCCAGCAGCCCCTCGAGCACGCTCGCGATCAGGAACGGCTCGGCGCCCATGTCGACGAGGCGTCCGACCGAGCTGATCGAGTCGTTCGTGTGCAGCGTGGTGAAGAGCAGGTGCCCGGTGAGCGCCGAGCGGATCGCGATGTCGACGGTCTCGTTGTCGCGCACCTCGCCGACGAAGATGACGTCCGGGTCCTGGCGCAGGATCGCGCGCAGGCCGGTGGCGAAGGTGAGGCCGCGCTTCGGGTTGACCGGGATCTGGTTGATGCCGCTCAGCTCGTACTCGACCGGGTCCTCGATGGTGATGATCTTCTTGCGCGGGTCGTAGAGCTTGTTGAGGCACGCGTAGAGCGTGGTCGTCTTGCCGCTGCCGGTGGGGCCGGTGACCAGCACCATGCCGTGCGGCTTCTGGATCATGCGGTCCATCATGCCCCGCATGTGCTCCCGCATCCCGAGGCTCGTGAGGTCGAGCGGAAGCGAGCTCTTGTCGAGGATTCGCATCACGATGCTCTCGCCGTACACCGTCGGGACGGTGCTGACGCGGATGTCGACCTTGCGCCCCTCGAACCGCAGCGTGATGTGCCCGTCCTGCGGCACGTAGCGCTCGGCGATGTTCATGTGCGCCATGATCTTGACGCGGCCGATGAGCGCGGGCTGCAGGTGCTTCGGGGGCGAGGGCTGCTCGACCAGCACGCCGTCGATGCGGTACTTGACCTTCAGCTCGGTCTCGAAGGGCTCGATGTGGATGTCCGAGGTCCGGTTCTGGATCGCCTCGAGGATGACCAGGTTCACCAGGTTGATGAGCGTCGGCTGCTCGGCCATCCGGTGGACGTCGTCGGCCTCGATGGCGTCGAGGTTGTGCTCGACCTCGCCGCCCGACAGCTCGCTGTCCTCGGCCAGGCTCTCGGCCATGCGCGCGGCGGTGGTGCCGTAGGTCGCGCGCATCAGCTCGCTGAAGAGCGCGGGTTCCATTCCCACCCGCACCACCGGCAGCCTGCAGAGCGCCGCGGCCTCGTCGACCGCGCCGATGTCGAGCGGATCGACCATCGCCACCACGAGCCGGCCGCCCTCGACGCGCAGCGGCACCGCCCGCAGCCGCACCGCGACGTCGGGCGCGATCCTGGCGACCGCGGCGGGCTCCGCCGCGGGCAGCGCGTCGAGCCACTCGATCCCGAACAGGCGGCACCGGTCCCGGGCGGGCGCGTCGGGCGCGAGCGCCGCGAACGCGGCGGCGTCCGGTCCCGCCGTGCCGACCTGCGAGATGCCGGTCGCGTCGTGGTCCATGTCAGGGCGTCCCCGCGGGCGCCTTCGCGCCGCCGCCCTGCTTCGTGTCGTCCCCGGCCTTGCGCATGTCGCCCTTGCCGGTCCGGTCGCGGAGGTCGCGCCGGCTGCCCGCGCGCGCCGACTTGTCGTCCGCGCCGGGCGCCGCCGGGTCGATCTTCTTCTCGCCGTCCTCCTGCATCGCCTCGAGCGACGGTCCCTGCTTGGCGTCCGGGCGCGGGCCGCCGGGAAGCTCCGACTGCTGCTCGGGCGTCAGGATCGCCATGAGGCGCGCGCGGTACGGCTCGCCCATCCGGTCGCGCTCGGCGCGCGCCATGGCCACCGGGTCGTCGGGGCGCGTGCCGGGCGAACCGGCGCCGCCGGCCGCACGGCGCTCGGCCGCCGCCTTCAGGCGCCGCCGCGGGGCCTTGGGCTCGTCGTCGCGCACCACGGCAAGGAGCCGCATGTTGGCCTCGTCGACCGCCCCGGCGAACTCGGTCATCAGCGCGTCGATCTGCTGGCCCTGTTCCTCCGTCAGCGAGCCGAGCTTCCGCGCCTGCTGCATGAGCAGCATGACCGGGTGCGCCCGGAACACCTCGGGGTATCCCGCCTCGAGCGCCATGCGCCGGAACGCGCCGCCGCGCTCGCCGAATGCGCCCGCGATCGAGTCGACGGCCCGGTCGTTGACCTCGCGCACGGCGATGCTGGACTGCATCAACTGGTCCTGCACGTCGGCCTGGCGCTCCGTGTCACGCGCCCCCATGGCCTGCTCCATCGCGGGGCGCAGCTGCTTCGAGCGGTCGGCCCGGGCGCGCAGCGCCTCGTCGAGCGCGATCTCGTACGCGGTCATCGTGCCGCGCAGCGCCTCGCCCTCGGCGGGGGTCGGCTGCATGCGGGTCACCATGGCGAACAGGTCCACCGACTCGCCCGAGAGCTCGCCCTCGGGAAGCAGGCGCTCGCGGCGCACCGCGCGCTCGAAGACGGGCCAGCGCTCGAGCTGCTGGGGCCCGAGCTGGCTCTTCACGTCGGTCATGAACTTCTCGCCCAGGCGCTCCTTCTCCTGGCGCCACGCGTTGAGGGGCTCCATCGTTCGCGCGAGCACCTGGTCCGCGTTGGCGGCGCCGGCCTGGGTCACGGCCTCGGCGGCGGCCTTCATCTTGTCCTTCATCGCCTCGACGCCCGTGTTGAAGCTCGTCATGTAGTCCTCGAGGAGGGCCTCCATGATGGGGCGCTGCCATTCCTCGAGCTGCAGCGAGGTCACGAGCAGCGAGATGTCGCGCTGCATGATGTCGGGGCGGAAGGCCTCGGTGAACATCGCGCGGCGCCCCGTCTGCGCGTGCGCTGGCTGCGCGGCGACGAGGAACGTGGCGGCGGCGAGGCCGCCGAGGACGAGGGAGCGGAAGGTGGTGCGGTAGGGCGTCATGGGTTCCTCCGATTTCCGGCGACTCGCGCGGGACGGTCCCGCATTCTCGCATGCAGGCGGCCGGGCGCGCGCGGTCGCCACGGACGAACGCACGATCGGGCGCCGTATCGCATGGATCGGGCCGCGCGTCCCACGGCATGAGCGGAACGCGTCATGGACCGATGGGCGATAACCAAGATGCGGTCGATCGGCGCCCGCGCCCGATGGCGCGCGTCAGCCAGTGCGCACCGTGCGCTGCTCGATCCGCTTCACCGGCACCGTGACGACGATCCGCTGCACGAAGATGCCGGGGGTGTCGACGTCGTCGGGATCGATGGCTCCGAGCGGCACCAGTTCCTCGACCTCGGCGACGGTGACCGCGCCGCACGTGGCGGCCATCGGGTTGAAGTTTCGCGCGGTCTTGCGGTAGACGAGGTTTCCCGCCGGGTCGGCCTTCCAGGCCTTCACGAGCGACAGGTCGGTCCGGATGCCGCGCTCGAGGACGAACGGCTCGCCGTCGAACTCCATGTGGGGCTTGCCCTCGGCCACCACGGTGCCGACGCCCGTGCGGGTGTAGAAGCCCGCGATGCCCGCGCCGCCCGCGCGCATGCGCTCGGCGAGCGTGCCCTGCGGGGTGAACTCGAGCTCGAGCTCGCCGCTCATGTACTGCCGCTCGAACTCGGCGTTCTCGCCGACGTAGCTCGACACCATCTTGCGCACCTGGCGCGTCTTGAGCAGGAGCCCCAGGCCCCAGTCGTCGACGCCCGCGTTGTTCGAGACGCACGTCAGCCCCTTCACGCCCGAGTCGCGCAGCGCGACGATGAGCTGCTCGGGGATGCCGCACAGGCCGAAGCCCCCGACGGCGACGGTCATGCCGTCGCGGACGATGCCCTCGAGCGCGGCGGCGGGGGTTGCGAACACCTTTCGATGGTCCATGGCGCCTCCAGATGCCCGCTCCGGGCGGGCGTTCGAGTGTATCGGTGGCGCGGCTAGGCTTGTCGGGCCGTGCCTCCCCGTGCCGTCACCGTGCTGCTTGCGCTCCTCCTGGTGCTTTCGGCGATGCCCGACACCATGGCGGCTCCGGTGCTGAAGGAGGTCTTCGTCGACCGCTACGGTGCCTCGATCCGGGAGGCGCAGTTCTTCATGGCAGCGAACCTCCTGGGCGCGGCGGCGTCGATCCCCGCGATCGTCTGGCTGCGACGCCGGTTCGGGCCGGTGGGGATGCTGGTCGCGGGCTCGCTCGCCGACGCGCTTCTCCTGGGGGTTCTCGCGGCGCCGATCGGGCTGGACGCATCGCTCGCGGTGCGTGCCGCCGAGGGAATCACCGACGTGGTGGTGTTCGCCGGGTTGTTCGACCTGGTCCGGCGGGTGTCGGGCCCGCACGCGGCGCGCGGGCTCGGGCTTGCCTCGACGCCGCTCCTCCTCGGGCTCGGCGCGGGCGCGGTGGCCGGCGGCCTCGCGGCGCAGCGCGTCGGTCCGGCGGTCGAGGGCGCGGCCGGCGGCGCGGACGTCGCGGTCGCCGTGTTCGGCGTGTCGGCGATGGCGAGCGTCGCGGTCGCGATGGGGGCGCTTGCCTTCCGGCGCTGGCTCGCGGCGGCCGCGGAGGTCGAGCCCGAGCGCGGTCCCTCGGCGGCCTCGGGCGAGTCGCACGCGGCGCGCGTCCCGCACGGGCCGCTCGACGACCGGCCGCGCCCGCTCGCGTGGACCTGCGCGATGGCGTTCTTCGACCGCGCCACCGGCGGGCTCATCACGACGACGCTGCCGTCCGTGCTCGCGCAGTTCCTGGGCTACGGCGCGCGCGAGCGCGGGTGGCTGGTGGGGCTCCCCCTGCTGCTGATGGCGCTCTGCACGGGACCCGCGGGCGCGCTCTGTGACCGCGTGGGAAGCCTGCGCGTCCGGCTGTTCGCGGGCGTCGCGTACGCCGCGGCCTTCGCCGCGCTGCCGTGGGCGGCGTCGAGCCAATGGGCGCTCGGGACCGCGATGACGGCGGTCGGGGTCTCGGCGGGCATGCTGTTCGCGAGCTCCATCGCGCTCGCCGCCGAGAGCGGCCGCGGTACGGTGGCGCTCGGCGCGTTCCGCGCCGCCGGCGACCTCGGCTTCTTCGCCGGCACCGCGCTCTCGATCGCGATCGTCGCGGCGCTCGGCGGCGACGGCGAGCCCGGCTACGGCGACTACGCATGGACGATCGTGCTGTTCGCGACGGCGCACGCCGCGTCGACCGCGGTCATCGCGGGCCTCGCGGCGCGCGCTTCGCGCACCGCTCGCGGCGCCCGCACGTGAGCGGACCCCGGGGGCCACGCCCGGGGGCTGCGCTCAGTTCGCCGCCGAGAGTTCCTGCTGGCCCGGGGTCGCACCCCCCTCGAGCGCGGCGCGGATCTTCGCGAGCGCGCTGTTCTGGATCTGCCTGACGCGCTCCTTGGTGAGCCCAACGAGGCGGCCCACCTGCGCGAGCGTGGGCTGCCGGCGCGCGTCGGCGCCCTCGAGCGCGAAGCGGTGCATCACCACCGCGCGCTCGACGTCGCTGAGCCGGGCTCGGTTGGTCTCGACGATGTCCCTGACCTCGGCCGCGTCCTGCCGCTCGGCATCCACGCGTGCCGTCGCCGCCCCGTCGCCGTCCTCGAGCGCCGGGTCGAACTCGACGGGGAAGCGCTGGCGGTGCTTCGTGACCTTGATGCCGTGCCGGCTGAACGCCTTCAGGATCGCCCGGCAGGCGTACGTGCTGAACTTGAAGCCGCGGGCGCAGTCGAACTTGTCGACCGATCGCATGAGCGCCATGTTGCCCTCGCCGATGAGGTCGGGGTATTCGCCCTCGCCGAGCCGGACGCGCTTCGCCATCGCCAGCACGAGCGCCAGGTTCGTCTCTGCGATCTGGTCACGGATGGCGGACGCCCGGCGGTGCCACGTGAGGAGGTCCCGCACCTCCCGGACGCCCGGCTCCCGGCCCCGAAGCGCGCGCTGGATGCGCCGCATCCGGTAGCGCGCGTAGTTGAACTGCATGAAGATGACGCGCTCCTGCGCGGCCGTGAGCAGCACGCCCTCGTACCGGCGAGGCTGCTGCTCGCCCAGCGAGTCCATCATCGGGCGGTACCAGTTCACGGTCGGCTTCGGCACCGCGGGCGCGTCCTCGTAGATGCGCCGCTCCGCGTTCGACTTGCGGAACTCCGGGTTGTCCATGAAGTCGATCTCCTCGGCGAGGAGCTCCTTCGCGAGCGCGAACTCCGCGGGCGTCGGCGGCCCCACTGGGCGGGCGATGACCCGCTGGGCGGGCTTCGGTTCCGCGGCGATGGCCCGTGGCATCTCCACGCGCGAGCCCGCGCGGAGATCGACCCCGTCGGTCCGGCGGTGACGGTCCCTCACTCCTGCGAGGCGTTGGCCACGAGCCGAGAGCAAGGTGCGCGGGAGGTTGTGGGGCATGGGGTGACCCTCGCGATGGAAGGCGGGTGGTCCGTTCGTAGGTCCTTACGCGTCAGTTCGCCGCCGGTTCGCCCCGGATTCATTTTTCTTTGAAATGGACAACGCCCCTGCCCATCAGGGCAGGGGCGTTGACGAAAGTTATCAGTCATTCACTCCGCGGTGCCGCTGCTCATGTCGTAGACCCAGGCGTCGCCTGCGCGAGCGAACTCGAGCACCTCGCCCTTCCCGAAGAAGAGCGCGAGTTCCCGCGCCGCCGCCTCGGGACCGTCCGACCCGTGGATGAGGTTGAAGCTGTTCGAGACTCCGAAGTCTCCGCGGATGGTGCCGGCGGCGGCCTTCGAGCCGAATGTGGCGCCCATCAGGTTCCGGCAGACCGCGATGGCGCCGTTGCCGTGGATGGCGAGCACCATGACCGGGCTCGAGGTCATGAACTTCACGAGTCCCGGATAGAACGGCTTCGAGACATGGTCCTTGTAGTGCTGCGCCGCCAGCTCCGGCGAGATCTTCATGAGCTTGGCGCCCACGACCTGGAGCCCCTTCTCTTCGAAGCGGGTGATGATGCGGCCCATGAGGCCGCGCTGGACGGCGTCGGGCTTGAGGATGATGAGGCTGGTTTCCATGTGGTTCTCCGTGGGGAAGGGGGATGATCATAGCAAAATGCCCAGTTCACAGGGGGTTTCGGCCGATCGTGCTACCGTATCCGCCCCCCGGCCCCTGGCCGCGGATGGCAAGGAGGCCCCATGACAGCCAAGGAAGCCGTTGCGATGGCTGAGCCGCGCAAGAAGAAGACCGCACCCCGGGCCGACGCCGAGAGCATGGCCGCACGCCAGCGCGACATCTCCGTCAGCGAGTTCTTCGCGAAGAACCGCCACCTCCTGGGGTTCGACAACCCCCGCAAGGCCGTCCTCACCACCGTCAAGGAGGCCGTCGACAACTCGCTCGACGCCTGCGAGGAGGCGGGCATCCTCCCGGAGATCGCGGTGATCCTCGAGGACCTCGAGCCCAACCGCCCGGCCACCGCCAAGAGCTCGCGCTACCGGATCACCGTCATCGACAACGGCCCGGGCATCGTGCGCAAGCAGGTCGAGAACATCTTCGGCCGGCTCCTCTACGGCTCGAAGTTCCACCGGCTCAAGATGAGCCGCGGACAGCAGGGCATCGGCATCAGCGCCGCGGGCATGTACGGCCTGATCACGACCGGCCGCCCGATGACCATCTTCACCAAGCCGAAGGCGGGCCAGCCGACCCACCACATCGAGCTTGCGATGAACACGAAGACGAACCGCGCGGAGGTCACCTTCGACAAGGAGGTGAAGGAGTTCCCGCCGCGGCGCTTCCGGGACATGAGCGCGGGCACCAAGGCGCTCGCGGAGCAGGGCGGCTTCCTGACGGACTCGGAGTTCCCCACCGGCACGTCGGTGAGCATCGAGCTCGACGGCAAGTACCAACGCGGGCGCGGGTCGGTCGACGAGTTCCTCGAGCTGACCGCGATCGCGAATCCGCACGCGCGCATCGTCTTCGTGCCCCCGACCCGCGTCACCGAGGACGAGGAGCCCGACGTCCTCGCCGCCGCCGAGGCCACCGCCGCGGCCAAGGCCACGGTCACCGTCGAGACCAACGGCGTCGTCGTCTTCCCGCGCGGCGTGCAGGAGCTGCCTCCCGAGACGCGCGAGATCCAGCCGCACCCCAAGGGCATCGAGCTCGGCATCCTGCTCCAGATGCTCAAGGACTACGAGCTCGCCGAGAAGGGCGGCACGCTCTACAACTTCCTCCAGGAGCGCTTCTGCCGCGTGAGCCCGCAGACCGCGGCGTCCATGTGCCAGGCGATCGGCGTCTCCAGCCGCGCGAAGGCCGGCGACATCGAGCCCCCGCAGGCCGAGCGCCTCTACAAGGTCTTCCAGGAGTCGAAGCTCGCGCCGCCTCCGACGGACTGCCTGGCGCCCATCGGCGTGCGCCAGCTGCTCGCGGGCATGCTGAAGGGCGTGCGCGCCGAGTTCTACTCGGCGTCGAGCCGCTCGGCCGAGGTCTACCGCGGACGCCCGTTCCAGATCGAGGCCGCGATCGCCTTCGGCGGCGAGCTGCCGGCCGACGAGTCCGCGCGCGTCATCCGCTTCGCCAACCGCGTGCCGCTCCTCTTCCAGCAGAGCGCGTGCTCCAGCTTCAAGGCGGTCACCGAGACCGCGTGGAAGAACTACAGCCTGCAGCAGCCGCGCGGCGCGCTGCCGGCCGGGCCGCTCGTCATCATGATCCACATGGCCTCGGTCTGGGTGCCGTTCACCAGCGAGAGCAAGGAGGCGATCGCCGACTACGACGAGATCCGCAAGGAGATGAAGCTCGCGCTCATGGAGTGCGGGCGCAAGCTCGGCACGTACCTGCGCAAGCGCCAGAAGATGCGCCGCGAGGGCGAGCGCCGCGACGTCTTCGAGCGCTACATCGGCGAGATCTCGAAGGCGATCCACGAGGTCACCGGCGAGGACCCGCGCAAGGTCTTCGACGCGCTGCTGAAGCAGGCGAAGGCCCGCACCGCGGTGGCCGACCAGGTGCTCGACGAGGACGGCAAGGTCGTCAAGGACGAGCCCATGGACGAGGACGGGGTCATCGTGGTGCCGGACGCCATCGCCCCGCTCGGGGGCGCCGCCCCAGCCGCGCCCGCCCCGCGCGC
>CAMDUT010000103.1 GCA_945877905.1 Phycisphaera mikurensis NBRC 102666
CCGGGTCCGTGGCGCCCTCGTGACTCGTGTCCGGCCGGGCGTCGCCCGCGCCGCGCTCGCCCGCCTGCGTGGCGCCGGAGGGAGCCGATCCACCGCGGTTCGGCGCGTCGGGCGCCGCCTGCGGGTGATGCGCGCGCCCGTCGACGATCTGCGCACCGACGTCTTTCGCGCGACCGTCGATGGGCGCACCCTCGAGCCGCGTGACGCCGTGCATCGACCCAAGCGCGCTCGAAGGACGCGCGGCGCGCGACGCGTCGCCGGGCACGAAGTCGAGGTCACGCATGCCCGTGCTGCGGATGGTGCGGAAGTCGGGACGCCCGATGTAGAAGACCGTCGCCGCCGGGATCACCGCGCGCAAGGCGCCGCGCTTCTGCGGGTCGCGCGTGTACGTCGACTGATCGAACACCGCGTAGAGCGCGCCGTTGGTGCGCATGAGGAGGTCGTCGCGCCCGGGCACCGCGTACACGCGCTCGAACCCGTGGGGCGAGAGGTCCACGGGCATGACGCGCAGCGAGTGCGAGAGCGAGTTGCGGTCGCCCACCTGGTCGACCACGCGCGGCGACTGGTCGACCGCGCCCGGGTCGCGCGCGGGCGACTGCGCGCGCACGGCGGAAGACAGCGCGGCCGACGCGGCCGCCATCGCCACCGCGAGGCCGGCGACGGACAGGCGCGCAGCGTCCCGCCGGGCGCGACGGGTCGCGCACGTGCTCGGGGCCGGGGCGTGGTCAGGTGGCATCGCCATCTGCGGGCCGATCACCATATCGGCGCGCGCCCTCCGGCGGAGCAACGGAAGTGGTCGCCGCGGGAAGAAAGACGTCCCCGTGCGCCGCCTCGACGCACAGGCCGCGACGCGGGTCCACCCGACGCACGATGCCCCGAACGGCCCCGGACGGCGTCAGGAACGTGCACGCGCGGCCCGTGAGGCGATCGAGCGCCGCGTAGGTCCGATAGACGTCCTCCTCGTCGCGGCCAAGCACCGCGTCGACCGAGCGCACGAGTTCGCGCAGCACGTCGAGGCGGTCGAACGCATGGCCGAGCAGGGCCAGGCTCGTGGCGTGCGGCGCGAGCTCGGGCGGGAACGCACGCTGGCACACGTTGATTCCGATGCCCACGAAGGTGCGGCCCTCGGCCCGCTCGACCAGCACGCCGGCGAGCTTCATGCCGTCGGCGACGACGTCGTTCGGCCACTTGATGCCGACCGCATTCCCGGGCGCGAGGCGCGCCACCGCTTCCGCGGCCGCGACGGCCGAACGCAATGCGAGCGACTCGGGCGGGAGGTCCGGCAGCACGAACGTGGCGGCGACGCCGTCCTCCCCGGTGTCGGCCCATGCGCGACCGAGCCGCCCGCGGCCCGCGGTCTGGCGCCATGCGGTCACCACGGTCCCGGCGGGCGCGCCCGAGTCCCGCGCGTGGTCCTGCGTGCTCGAGGTCTCGCGCACCACGACCGCGCGCACGAGCGCGGTGCACGAGCGCGCGAGCACCGCCTCGAGGGCGTCGGGCCAGTCGACGAGCGGAACGGGATGCGGGCGCGGACCCGGCACGTCCGCGCCGCCCGTCATGGCGCCTCGACGTCGAGCGCCACGTCGAGGGCGGGCGCCGAGTGCGTGAGCGCGCCGATCGAGATGCGGTCGACGCCCGCCTCGGCGATCGCGCGCACCGAGTCGATCCGCACGCCGCCGGATGCCTCGAGCAGCATGCGTGGCGCGTGCGCGTCGCGGATGCGGACGCACTCGGCCAGGTGCGGCGGGTCCATGTTGTCGAGCAGCGCGTAGTCCACGGTGCCCGCGGGAAGGCCCGCGATCGCGCGGAACTGCTCGACCGAGTCGCACTCCACCTCGACGAACCGGAGCGCGTGCGCGGCGCGCGCCCGGGACGCCGCCTCCGCGACGGCGGCAGCCATCGCGGCGGGTTCGAGCCCCGCGACGTGGTTGTCCTTCACGAGCATCGCGTCGAAGAGGCCGATGCGGTGGTTCGTCCCGCCGCCGCAGCGCACCGCGTGCTTGGCGAGCATGCGCAGCCCGGGAACCGTCTTGCGGGTGTCGAGCACCTGCGCGCGCGTGCCGGCGACGAGTTCTGCGAACCGCGCCGTGAGCGTGCTGATCCCCGAGAGGTGGCCCATGAAGTTGAGCATCGTGCGCTCGGCCGCGAGCAGGCCGCGCATCGGCCCCTCCAGCGACAGGACGGCGTCGCCTGCCTGCACGCGCGACGCGTCGGGCGCGTGCACCGACGCCCGGCACCCGGGCGCGGCCTGCGCGAGCACCTCCATCGCCACGCGGACGCCGCACACGACGCCGGCCGCGCGCGCGCGCACCACGCCCCGGCCCGCGGCGGTCGCGGGGACCATCGCCTCCCCCGTGACGTCACCCTCGGCGCCGAGGTCCTCGGCGAGCGCGCGTGCCACCAGCGCGCGCAGCTCGGGCGGCGGCACCAGTTCGTCGAACAGCGCGTCGGGCGAGAGCGACGCGAGGTCCTTCGGCGCGGGTCGGGACGACGGCATGGCCCGATGGTATAGGTGGCGGCCATGCCCAGCATCTTCACGCGGATCATCGACGGGGAGATCCCCTGCCACCGGGTCTTCGAGGACGCGCACGTGATCGCGTTCCTCGACATCGCGCCGCTGTCGCGCGGCCACGTGCTGGTGGTCCCGAAGGAGGAGCGCGAGCGGCTCCACGAGCTGTCGGCGGAGTCGGCCGAGGCGCTCGGCCGCGCGCTTCGCACGGTCGCGGCCGCGGTGGTGAAGGCCACGGGGTGCGCCGACTACAACGTGCTGCAGAACAACGGCGCGGCCGCGCACCAGGCGGTGATGCACGTGCACTTCCACGTCATCCCGAAGGAACCGGGGGGCGCGGGGCTCGGGCTGAAGTGGAACGCGGGCGCGGCGGGCGCCGGCGCGGCGGACCTCGCGAAGCGCATCCGGGAGGCGATGGCTCCCGGGTGAACGGCTGGGCGCGCGTCGGGCGTCCGTGTCGTCACGGACCGACGCACGCACCCCAGTTGCCGAGGAGGACGCCCAGGTCCTGGCCGTCGACCGTGCCGTCCCCGTTGACGTCGGCGGGAACCCCCGCACTCCCCCAGCTGCCGAGCAGCACGCCGAGGTCCTGGCCGTCGACCTGCCCGTCGCACGTGAGGTCGACAAGGCACCGCTCGACCTTCGAGATCCAGTGGAAGCTCGAGAGCGCCACCGTGCCGGACGTGCCCCCGACGGAGTTCACGATGGTGCGGTCGTCTCCCGTCACGGGATTGAACGCCCCGACCACGGTGCCGCCGGCGTACATCACCTCGCCGTTGCCCAGCGGGTAGCAGCCCCGCGGGCTGACGCCGCCGAACGGCCCGAGCGTGCGGTGGTACGACGGGATGTCCTGCCGCGGCTGGCCGTTCGCGTCGAAGAAGTAGACGCCGTAGTTGCCGCTGAAGCACGCCACCGCGACGCCGCCCCCGGGCATCGAGGAGACCTGCTGAGGGAACTTCACGCCGGTGTCGTCGGGCTGGTGCCACACCGACGCGACGGTGCCGTCGAACGAGACCTTGACGAGGCTGCTCGGCAGCGACACGCTCGAGCCACCGCTCGCGACGACGAAGCCGTCGGCCACGGGCGCGAAGCCCCACGTCCGCACGAAGAGCGAGGGACGCGCGACCTCGACGAGGCCGCTGCCGTCGGCGTTCATCGACCAGATGGAGTTGAGCCCGCCCGCGGAGTTCTGGGTGAGGCTCGACATCGTGAACCACACCTTGCCGTTGAACCAATAGACCTGCTGGGGGTCGCACGCGCCCGACCCCTGGTCCACGACCATGCGCTCGAACGTCCCGCACGGCGAGTACTCGAGCAGGCCGTCCGCGAGGCTGCACCCGAGGCCGAACGCGGGGTCCGCGAGCAGCAGCTTCCCGTTCGGCAGCTGCGCGACGCTGCGAACCTGCGACATGTACGGGTCCTCGGGGACGTAGTCCTCGGTGATGAGGGCGCCGTCCCACGCGCTGAAGGCCCAGACCTTGTCCTGCGTGGCGTCGGGGATGAGCAGGACCGAGTCGGCGACCGCGGCGGCGGCGGGGACGATCGCGCACGCGAGCGCGGCGGCGCGGAGGCATCGGATCTGGGGGGCAGGCATCGCGCCATTGTTACGCCGCCCGACTTGCAGGACAACCACGATTCGCACCGGGATTCCCGATTTTGAACGGAAATTCCGCCATGATTCCCGGACCGCGCCGCGGGGCCCCTACCCTCGGCCGCCTGCAAGGAATCACGCGGCACGGCCGCGGAAGGGACTCACCATGACGGTCAACGGAAGACGGGGTGCGGGCGCCCACGTGGGCGCCGGGGCGATCGCATGCTCGGCGTGCGCGGCGATGGCGGCGGGAGCGGCGAGCGCGGGGCTCACGGGGGCGGGCGGAGGATTCGGAGGGGCGTTCACCGGCGGCGTGCCGCTGCGGCTGACGGAGATTCGCGTCGACCAGCAGGGGACGGACTCGGACGAGTACTTCGAGATCTCGGGCACGCCGGGAGCGTCGCTCGCCGGCTGCTGGTTCGTCGCGATCGGCGACGGCGCGTCCGACCCGTCGGGCGTGGTCGAGATGGCGATCAACCTCGGGACATGGGCGCTGGGCGCGAACGGATGCCTGGTGGCGCACGAGGCATCCTTCGGCACGGTCGCGTTCGACGGCCGGACGCTGCAGGTGCACCCGGACGCGGCGAACGTGACCGTCGGCACGGGCGACTCGCTGAACTTCGAGAATTCCGACAGCATCACCTACCTGCTGGTGAGCGGGTTCGCGGGCACCGTGGGCGCCGACCTCGACACGGACAACGACGGCGTCCTCGACCTCACGCCCTGGACGACGGTGATCGACTCGGTGGCCTTCGTGCGCGCGGGATCGAAGGAACCCGCCTACTCCGAGGCGCGCCTGGGGCCCGTCGACCTGACCGCGACCGGCGGGATGCCGCCCCACGGATGGCGCGACGCGAAGGGATGGCACGCGGGCGGCTACGCGTCATGGAACGAGGACACGCCGGGCACGTCGTCTGTCGTTCCCGCCCCGGGCGCCGCGGCCACGCTGCTTGCCGCGCTCGCGGTGGGGAAGGCGCGCAGGCGCGGCGAACCGTTCCGACGCGCGCGAACCCGCGGCGGGCGCCGCGCGTAGCACCGTGGTCGTCAGCGGCGGGGCCCGGGATCACCCTTCGAGGGATCCTCGGCCCCGCCCGCCTCGACGGCCGGCGCGAGCAGGGGCTCGAGCACCTGCAGCGTGCGCATGGCGTACCCCGTGGCGTACGCGAAGCCGTAGCCGTAGAGCGGGTAGTCGAACCAGCTGCCGTCCGGGTTCTGGTCGAGGCGCATCTGCGACGCGAGCCATCGCGCGAGACCGTCGCGCGCTTCGCCCGGGCCCGCGAGCGCGAGCGCGCGCGCCGCGTAGTAATGCCCGAAGAAGTAGTAGTAGCCCGAGTTGCGGTAGTACGCCTCGTGCGGCATCACGCGGCCGCGCGCGATCTCGACGTAGTGGTGCCGCTCGCGCAGCAGCGACACGCCCGCGACGAGCGCGGCGCCGTCCGCGCCGGCGATGCCCAGCCGCGCGAGCGCGACGTTGCATGCCTGCAGCCGGCAGCTCGCGCCCGAGATCCGGTTGTAGTCCGCGCCCACCGAGAGCTCGGCGTAGGTGCCGTACGCGTAGGCGCCGTTCGGGATGCGCAGCCGCTCGATGCACCTCGCCGCGTCCGGGAGCGTCCCTTCCGGGACCTCCGCGCCCTGCGCGCGCGCATTGAGCAGCGCCTCGACCATGGCGGCCGTGTTGAAGCTGGTGCTCTCGTGGCCGCTTGGGCTCTGGCCCACGTGGTTGAAGTCGTAGTACGCCCATCCGCCGTCGGCGCTCTGCTCGCGCCGCGCCACCTGCGCCTCGCGCGCGAGCACCGCGCGCCACGCGTCATGGTGCATGGCCAGCGACGCATCGCCCACGACGGCGCTTCCGAGCTCGAGGAGGTACGTGTGCGCCCACACGCTGTAGAAGGTGTTCCCGCTGGCGCGGCCCACCTCGCCCTGCGCAAGCAGCCACGCGAGGCCGCGGTCGAGCGCGGCGCGGGCGCGGGCATCGCCGCGCGACGGCTGCACCAGCGCCCAGCACGCGAGCGCCGAGGTCGCCGTGTGGAAGGCCCGATGGCTGGCCTGCGTGTCGAGGAACACCTCGCGTGCGCGCGGGCTCTCGAACGAGCCGAAGCTGCCGTCGGGCCGCTGGTTCGCCAACAGCCACGCGAGCCCGCGTGCATGCGCCTCCCGCAGGTCGGTGAGCGCGCCGGCGGCATCGGGCACGGGGCGCAGCGCGGGCGGGGTCTCGGTGGACGTCGTGCGCGGGACGACCGGGGCGCACGCCGCGCCGACGACCGCGGCGAGGGCGAGCCCGAGCGCCGCGGCACGACGGAACGCGCATGCGGGCACGCGTCGCACGCCCCGCGCCCGCGACTCGCGGTCAAGCATCGGGGACCACGACCTGCTCGCCGGGCTCGAGCCCGGACACGATCTCGGTGCGGGTGCCGTCGGCGGCGCCCACGCGGACCTCGCGCTCCCGCCCTTCGCCGTCGGCCATGACACGCACCGTGAAGCGGCCCGCCTTCGACGACACCGCGTTCGACGGCACCAGCACGCGCCCGGGCAACGCGGCGCGCGCCACCACCCGCACCTCCATCCCCGGCAGCACCGACGCGTCGGCGCCCTGCAGCATGGCGGTGAACGCGAACGCGGCGTCCTCGCCCTCGGGCGAGCCCACGGCGACGATCTCCTCGACCACCGCCGTCGCGCGCACCTCGGGTCGCGCGGGCACCCACGCCTGCAGCGCGTCGCCGGGCCGCACGAACCGCATGGCCGCGGCATTCAGCGTGCCGCGCACCCGCAGGCGACCGAGGTCGACCACCTCGGCGATCTCCTGCCCCGGCGAAAGCCGCTCGCCCGCCTCGCGCAGCTTCAGCACCAGGTAGCCGTCCGCCGGGCTCGCGACGGCCATCGCGCGCGCGTCGCGCTCGAGGTCCCCGAGCCTCCGCTCGAGGTCGCGCATCCCGCGCTCGGCCTGCGCGAGGTCCAGCATCGTGCGAACCTGCCCAAGGCGCGAGCCGAGCTCCGCGGCCTCCAGGGCGAGCGCCGCGTCCTTCGCCTGGTCCTCGATGCGGCGCGTCTCGTTCGGGTGGCGGATGGCGCGGAAGATCTCGTGGTCGCGCTGCGCGTGCCGCGCGTAGACCTCGCCGCGCTCGACGCCGCGGCGCGCGCGCTCGAGCACGATGTCCTTGGTCTCGGTCTGCAGCGACGTGCCCTGGTACATGCGCTCGAGCTGCGTGAACTCGTCGCGGCTGTCGCGCAGCATGTCGAGCGATCCCTTGAGCTGGAGCTCGGCCATCTCCATGGCCTTCGCCGACTCGTGGTCGCGGTGGAGCTGGAGCGACTGCTGGGCGAGACGCGCGCCCAGGCGCGCCCGCTCGAGCGACGCGTCGGACTGGCGTGCCTGCATCGCCTGCTCCTCGCGCTGCATCTCGAGGCGCCTGCGCGCCTCGTCGCGCTGGGTTCGCAGGTCGGCGAGCGCGCGCTCGAGGTCCTTGCCCTCGAGCACGGCGACCGGATCGCCCTTGCGGACCGTGCCGCTGCGGCGCGCGAGCTCCTTGACGGAGACCTGTCCTCCGAAGGCCTCGAGCTCGAGGCGCATCGGCACGCGCGAGGCGGCCTCGGCGCGCGCGGAGCGCTCGACCACGAGCGCGAGCTCGCCTCGCTCGGCCGGCACGGTGACGGGCGCCTTCGGCGCCTGTGCCGCCTCGCCCTCGCCCGCGCCCGCGGATGCCGCCAGCGCCAATGCCCATACGACGGTCGCAACGTGGTTTCGCATGGGACGAACGGTACCCGGTGCGCGACCCGGGCCGGGTGCACGGCCCAGGCCCGGCCCGCCCGTCGCGACCGCCGCGGCGGTCAACCGCCGAACGCGATCGTGCCCGCGTACCGACCGTCGGTCGCCAGGTAGAGCGTCCCGTCGCTCCACGCCTCGGCCCCCGCCTCGGCGAGGTCCACGCCGTGCGACAGGAGCCACTCGGGCCCGCCGAGCAGGATCCGTGACCCGCTCACCACGCCCGCCACCCCGCCGCAGGCCGAGCGCTCGCAGTTGCGCGCCTCCACCACGCTCACGATCCGGGCGTCGGCCTCGCGCAGGAGCGCGGCCGCCGCCGGATGCCCCGCGCCGCACGCGACGGCCGCGGCTGCGCGCAGGAGGTCCGACTCCCCCATCCAGTCCACGGGCCGCACGTTCAGCACGAACCGAGTGTACGGGGCTGCCGCACGGGACTACCGTACGCGCTCGCACGCCGCACGGAGCCGACGCATGGACACCGCCCCGCCGACCGCGCCGATCGCACCCCCACCCGCGGGCACGCCCGCGTGGCCGCCCACCATGATCGCCGTGCCGATGCTGGTGTCGGGCATCTGCAACGTGCTGACCGCGCTCGGATGGGGATCGACGTGCTTCTTCGCGTTCATCGGGCTGCCGTGCCTTGCGCTCGGCATCGTCGAGCTCGTGACGTACGGCAACGGCGCGTCCTTCGACCGCCGCGCCTACCTCGACCGCGCGAAGCTCCTCGGCATCCTCGCGATCTGCTCGGTGCTCTTCGGCAACGTCCCCTCGCTCGTGTGCGGCATCGTGATCCTCACGCAACTGCCGGCCGCGCGCACGCAGGCGTGACCGGCGCGCATCGCTAGCGCCCGATCGGCTGCGGCTCGCCCGCGTCGCGCGGGCCCGCGGGCTGGAACCGGCCGTCGACCATGAGTTCGAGCGGGGGCTGCCCGGACGTCTCGAGCTTCACGCTGCGCACCTGGTCGCCCTCCGACGCACGGAACCGTGCGAGCACCGTCACGGCGATCGAGCGCCCGCCTCCGACGTCGGCGGGGAGCGGGGGCTCGGTGACGACCTCGGTGCCGATGGGCACGCGCAGGCTCTCGACGCGCACGGTGCCGAGCGTCCGGTTGCGCAGGACGAACGTGGCGGGGACGTCCACCGCGTCGTCGGTGCCCTGCGCCGGCGGCGTGATCCACTGCGTGACGCCGCGCGGGCCCTCGAGGTCCGCGAGCCGCGCGGTGCAGCCGCCGAGCGCGACGCAGGC
>CAMDUT010000104.1 GCA_945877905.1 Phycisphaera mikurensis NBRC 102666
GCGCTGCTCACCGCGCTCGCCTCGCAGTCGATCGGGCACAGCATCCGCGAGTCGTTCGGCCTCCCGGCCGGGCGCCTCGGCGCGGCGGTGGAGCTCGCGAGCGTCGGATTCGTCTACTGCGGGCTCATCTTGCTCGCGATCCGCTTCACGGCCGAGACCACGCTGCGCGAGACGGTCGGCGTGCTGCCTGCGCCCGCGGCGCGCGCGATCAGCCGGCTCCTCGGGCTGCGCTGACGGCCGTCACCGCGCCGGGGCCTTCGGCCGCGCGGCCGGGGCGTAGACCGCGAGGTCCTCCTCGATCGCCGAGCGCACGTCCTTCGAGTCGGCGCACGCCAGCGCGCGCCGCGCGGTCTCCGCAGCCCGGTCGCGGTCGCCCGAGAGGTACTGTACGCGCGCGAGGATCGCGCCCACCATGGCGTCCTTGCCGCCGAGCGCGCGGTCGGAGCTCTCCGCCGCGCGCAGCGCGAACGCGAGCGCCTTCGCGTTCCCGGGGATCGTGTTCGCGATGTTCCACGCCAGCCCCGCCGCCTGCTTCGCGTTCGCGGGGTTGCGGACGATGCCGTCGCCGACCTTCAGCGCCTCGTCGAGCCGCCCCGCCGAGAGCAGGAGCGCGAACCGCCGCCCCGAGCACTGCGCGGCCTGCGCGGGCAGCGCGCTCTCGCACGCGACGTCCAGCGCGGCGAGCGCCTCGTCGTGCCGGCCGCCGCGCGCCATCGCGTCGATGCGGTCCATCTCGGCGTCCCACAGGCGGCGCTGCTCGTCGGCCCGGCGCGCGGCACCGAGATCCCACCGCCCGGACACCACCTCGGCGAGCACGACGGCCACGTCGCCCGGCGCGCCCTGCCATTGCACGACGCCGTCCCTGACGATGAACGCCGTGGGAAGGGCGGGAAGCGCGTCGCGGCCGAACACGGTCTGCACGGCATGGCGCACCGGGTCGGCAGCCAGGACGAACGCCGCGCCGCCGTCCCACCCCTCGGCCGCGGCAAAGTCGCGCACGAGCGACACTGGCTCGTCGCAGACCGCCACTACCGTCGCCTTGCCGCGCTGGGCGCGCGCCGCGCCGTCGAGCGCGCGGAGCGAGCCGCGTCCCTTCGCATCGGCCGTGCGCACGAACGCAAGCACCGCGACGGCGCCCGGCTCGCGGAAGGACGGCATGCGCCCGACGACGGCCGTGGCCATGATGGGAAGCGGCAGGCGGTCACCGAGGCCGGGGCCGCCGGCGAGCGCGGCCGACGCCGCCATCACGGCAAGGAGCGACGCGACGAACCGATGCACGGGGCGCTTCATCGACCCGAGTCTACGGCCAGATGCCGCGGACCTCGTAGACGCGGCCGATCTGCTCGAGCGCGGCGCACATCGCCGCGGTGCGCAGGTCGCACTCGTACCGGTGCCGCGCGAGCTTCACGCGCCGCGCGGCCGCGACCATGGTCTCGGCGAGCGCCTCGTGCACGTGGCCCGAGGTCCACGCGGTGCCGGAACGGTTCTGCAGCCACTCGAAGTAGCTGACCGTGACGCCGCCACCGCTGCACAGGATGCTCGGGAGCACCTCGATGCCGCGCTGCAGGAACACGCCGTCGGCGTCGGGCGTGAGCGGCGCGCTGCCGATCTCGGCGACCGCACGCGCACCGACGCGCGCCGCGACGTCCGCGTCGACCATCTGCTCGAGGGCGGCGGGCACCAGGAGGTCTGCGTCGCAGCGCCAGAACTCGTCCGGAGTCGCGTGGTCGGCGCGCGGGAAGCCCTCGACCGAGTCGTTGGCGTCGAGGTGCTCGGACAGCAGCACGGGGTCGATGCCGCGGGGCGAGAGCACGGCGCCGCTTCGGTCGAGCACGCCGACCAGCCGGGCACCCGAGCGGCACAGTGCGGACGCCGTCGAGCGACCGACCTTGCCGAAGCCCGCGACCGTGAAGGTCAGGCCCTCGAGCTCCATGCCCATGTCGGGCAGCATCTCGCGGAGGACCTCGACCAGCCCGATGCCGCCGGCCTGCCCGCGCCCGGAGACGCCACCCGCCTCGGGGGGCTTGCCCGTCGCGACGCGATGCGCGTCGAAGCGACGCTCGGGCGCGCCAGCCTGCGCGTAGGTGTCGGCGAACCAGGCCATGACCTGCGGGTCGGTGCCGACGCCGGGGCCGACGACGTCGCGGTCGGGGCCGACGTGCTCGGAGATCGCCCATGCGAAGCGGCGCGTGACGCGCTCGAGCTCGTCGCGCGTGAGCTCGCGCGCGCTGCAGGCCACGCCCCCGTACGCGCCGCCGAACGGCAGGCGCAGCAGGCTGCACTTGAGCGTCATGAGGGTCGCGAGCGCGCGCATCGAGTCGAGGTCGACGCCCGGGTGGAACCGGAGGCCGCCCTTGTACGGCCCGAGCGCCGCGTTGTGCTGCACGCGCCACCCTCGGAAGAGCCGGTGGTGCCCGTCGTCCATCAGCACCGGGAAGTTCACGGCGACCTCGGTGTTCGGCTGCGCGAGCACCAGCTGCTGCCGGTGGCGCAGCCCGACGATCTCCGCGGCACCCAGCACCTGGCCGAGGGTCTGGTGGAAGACGTTCGTGGCGCTGCGGTCGATGCCGAGGTCCTCGAACACCACGCGCTGGTTGGCGACGGTGCCGGGGACGCGGTCGGTGCGGCGTCGGGATCGGTCGGTCACGGGAACTCCTCGTGCATCGAAGGCCGGCGTCGGGCGGTCAGCGGACGAAGGTGACCCGCCCCCAATGCTGCGGCAGGTGCATGTCGACGGCCCACTGCGGGGTCCAGGTCCAGTTGTCCTCGGGCGCGCCGGGCACCTTCGCGTAGGGGGCGCGGCCTCCGTCGACGGGTGCCTGCTCGTGGTTGTGGCGCCACTGCACGCGCGAGAAGTTGATGCGCCACGCGTCACCCGCCCGTGGTGCCGCGCCCGCGCGACGGCGGTCGCCGTGGTCGCGCTGGCCCTCGGGCAGCGCGTCGATCCGCGCGTCGCGCGGCGGCACGAACGCCGACCACGGGACGGTCCACTGGATGGTCCACCCGCCGTCGACGTCGCGGGCGTCGTCCGCGGTGCCGTCGACGGCCACCTCGGTCACGATCCCCTGCGCGTCCCACTCGTGGATCGCGGGGCCGCCGTTGCGGTACGAACGGTGCAGGAACAGGTCGAAGACGGTGCCGCAGGCGTTCGCCTCGAGCTCGTAGTACTCGCAGCCGTCGCCGTCGGGGTCGATGAACGCCTCGAAGTCGTTGTCGTGGAAGACGACGGCGTCGCGCTTCGTGAGCGTGGACCACACGTGCGGGTCGTCGAGCCTCGCCGCGAGGTAGAGGTTCGCGTCGTCCCAGAGCATCTTCGCGCGCGTCCGGTACCGGGGTGCCGGGCGGCGCGCGCCCTCGATGTCGGCGAAGTCCGCGGTCCACGGCGCCGCGGCCCACGCGCCGTGGTCGAGCCCGCGGCCGATGGTCGGGCGCACCGCGGTGAAGGGCGCGCGGTACTCGAGCGGAGGCGCGAGCGGCGCGGACTGCGGCGCCGGCTTCCACGAGGCGCAGCCCGCGGCGAACGCCGAGGCCACGGCCAGCGCGGTGAAGCCGGCGCCCGTGCGGGTCACTTCCGCTTCCCGCCCTTCTTGGCGCCCTTGGAGGGCTTGCCGGACTTCTTCGGGGACTTCGCCTTGGGGCCCTTGCCGCCCTTCGGCGACGTGCCGAGCTCGACCGCCGCCTTCGCGGCCGCCAGGCGCGCCACAGGGACGCGGAACGGCGAGCAGCTGACGTAGGCGAGCGAGGCCTTCTCGAAGAACTTGATGCTCGCCGGGTCCCCGCCGTGCTCGCCGCAGATGCCGAGCTTGATGTCGGGCCGCGTGGCGCGCCCGCGCTGGCACGCCATGTCGACCAGCGCGCCCACGCCGCCCACGTCGATGGACGCGAACGGGTTGTCCTTCACGACCTCCATCTCCTGGTAGCGGGGCAGGAAGCTCCCCGAGTCGTCGCGGCTCATGCCGAGCGCCGTCTGGGTGAGGTCGTTGGTGCCGAAGCTGAAGAACTGGGCGGTCTCGGCGACCTGGTCCGCCGCGATCGCGGCGCGCGGCAGCTCGATCATGGTGCCGACCTGGTACTCGAACTTCCGGCCGGTGGCCTCCATCACCTCGCGCGCGACACGGTGGATGACCTCCGCCTGGATGTCAAGCTCGCGCTTGAACCCGATGAGGGGGACCATCACCTCGGGCTTGACGTCGATGCCCGACTTCTTGACCGCGGCGGCGGCCTCGAAGATCGCCCGCGCCTGCATCTCGGTGATCTCGGGGAAGACCACGCCGAGGCGGCAGCCGCGGAAGCCGAGCATGGGGTTGAACTCGTGCAGCTCGCTGACGCGGCGCTCGATGGCATCGGCCGGGATGCGCATCTTCTTCGCGAGGTCCGCCTGCTGCTCCTTGGTGTGGGGCAGGAACTCGTGGAGCGGCGGGTCGAGCAGGCGGATGCACGCCGGCCGGCCTTCGAGCGCGCGGAAGATCCCGTCGAAGTCCGCGCGCTGGTAGGGCAGCAGCTTCGCGAGCGCGCGCTGACGGCCCTCGAGGTCGCGGGCGAGGATCATCTCGCGCATCGCGTCGATGCGGTCGCCCTCGAAGAACATGTGCTCGGTGCGGCAGAGGCCGATGCCCTCGGCGCCGAAGGCGACCGCCTGCCGGACCTGCTCGGGCGTGTCCGCGTTGGTGCGCACGCCGAGGCGGCGGAACCGGTCGGCGAGGCCCATCACGAAGTCGAAGTCCTGGAAGACGCGGCTCTCGCGCGGCTTCATCGTGCCCGCGACGAGCACCTGCTTCAGTTCGCTGTCCGCCGTGTCGATGCGGCCGTCGATGACCTCGCCGGTGGTGCCGTTGATCGAGAGGTGGTCGCCCTCGCGCAGCGTGCGGCCGCCGCAGGTCATGGTGCCCGCGTGGTAGTCGATGGCGATCTCGCCCGCGCCGGCCACGCACACCTTGCCCATCTGGCGCGCCACGAGCGCGGCATGGCTCGAGACGCCGCCGCGGGTGGTGAGGATGCCGTCGGCGGCGATCATGCCGCGCAGGTCCTCGGGGCTCGTCTCGATGCGGACGAGGACGACGTGCTTGCCCTTGCGCGCGAGCTCCTCGGCGCGGCTGGCGCTGAACGCGATCTCGCCGCACGCGGCGCCGGGGCCGGCCGGCAGGCCCTTCGTCATGATGCGGCCGGCCTTGCGCGCGGCCTCGTATGCGCCGCGCTCGAACACCGGCTGCAGCAGCTGGTTCATCGCCTCGGGGTCCGCGCTCTTCATGGCGTGCTCGGGCGTCATGAGGCCCTCCCGCACCATGTCGTGCGCGATGCGCACGTAGGCGAGCGCGGTGCGCTTGCCGTTGCGCGTCTGCAGCATCCACAGCTTCTTGCGCTCGATGGTGAACTCGAAGTCCTGGACGTCGCCGAAGCGCTTCTCGAGCGTCTTGCGCACCTTCTCGAGCTGGCCGAAGCTCTTCGAGAGCACCTTGTCCTTCGCCATCTGCGCGACGGGGAGCGGCGTGCGCACGCCGGCGACCACGTCCTCGCCCTGCGCGTTCACGAGGTACTCGCCGTAGAAGACGTTCTCGCCGTTGGCCGGGTCGCGCGTGAACGCGACGCCCGTGGCGCAGTCGTCGCCCATGTTGCCGTAGACCATCGCCTGCACGTTGACGGCCGTGCCCCACTCGTGCGGGATCTTGTACTTGTTGCGGTACACGATCGCGCGGTCGTTGTTCCAGCTTCCGAAGACCGCGGCGACCGCGCCCTCGAGCTGCTTCACCGGGTCGTCCGGGAACGCCTTGCCGGTCCAGCGCTTGACGAGGTCCTTGTAGCGGCGCACGAGCTCCTTGAGGTGGTCCTCGGTGAGCATGGTGTCCTCGGACACCCCGGCCTCGCGCTTCAGGCCGTCCATCACCTCCTCGAACGGCTCGTGGTCCATCTCGGACTTCTTCTGGACGCCCATCACGACATCGCCGTACATCTGCACGAAGCGGCGGTAGCAGTCCCACGCGAAGCGGCCGTTGCCGGTCGCGCGCTTCAGCGCCTCGACCGTGACGTCGTTGAGGCCGAGGTTCAGGATGGTGTCCATCATGCCCGGCATCGAGTCGCGGGCGCCCGAGCGCACCGAGACGAGCAGCGGGTCGCGGCGGTCGCCGAAGCGCTTGCCGACCTCCTTCTCGATCCGGCGCAGGCCGTCCTTCATCTGCTTGCCGAGCTTCTCGGGGAAGCGGCGGCCGTTGTCGTAGTACCAGGTGCAGACCTCGGTGCTGATGGTGAAGCCCGGGGGCACGGGCAGGCCCATGCGCGCCATCGCGGCGAGGTTGGCGCCCTTGCCGCCGAGCAGCGCCTTCTGGGTGCCGTCGCCGTCGGTCTTGCGGCCGAACGAGTAGACCATCTGCTTCGGCGCGGGGCCGCCCTTCGTGGAGGAGTGCGAGGCCTTCTTGCCGCTCTTCTTGGTGGATGCTGCCATGGCGATGGGTGGGTGCGCCGGGCGCCCGCACGTGCGCCGACGAGGCGCCGGGGCGGTGGGCCCGAATGCGAAATCCGCGCCGAAACGCGGGCCGAACATGGTAGCGCGCCGCCCTACGATCCGGGCCGCCCCGGGCAACCCGAAAGACGCGCGGAATGACGGAACTCGACTGGAAATGCACCCCCGAGGACGTGCTGGCGCACTGGCCGGACTCCCTGCCGCTCGCGGCGCTCGTCACGGGCGCCGGGCACGGGGGCCATGCGCGCCTGAGCATGCTGGCGGTTCCGGAGGAGACGGTCGAGTGCCGGACGCACGAGGACGCGCTGGCGGCGCTCGCGCGCGCGGGCACCGGGGGCACGTGGTGCGTCGCCGCGTCCTACGAGCTCGCGCGCGCGTTCGAGCCGAAGTCGCTCCCGCGCGCGCGCATGCCCGACGACGGCTGGCCGCTCGCGACGCTCGTGCGCTGCGGCGCGCGGCTCGAGCTCGACCACGCGTCGGGGCGATGGACCGCGCACGGCGACGCGGGCGCGCTTGCCGCGGAGCTCGGCGGCCGGATGCGCGAAGGCACGCTCGCGGCGGGGACCGCACGCATCGAGGGGCTCGAGCCCGACCTTGCCCCTGGCGCCTACGAACGGATGGTCGACGAGTCCGTCCGCCTCGTCCACGCGGGCGACATCTTCCAGGCGAACGTCGCGCAGCGCTTCTCCGCACGCTGGTCGGGATCGCGCCGCACGATCATGCGCGCCGCGTTCGCGGCGGCGCGGCCGCGCTACGGCGCGTGGATCGAGACGCCGACGCACGCGCTGGCGAGCATGAGCCCCGAGCTGTTCCTGGACGTCGACCGCGGCTCCGGGCGCGTCGCGACCCGGCCGATCAAGGGAACCCGCGCCGCGCACGAGCCAGCCTCCGAGCTCATGGCGAGCGCGAAGGACGCGGCCGAGCTCCACATGATCGTCGACCTCATGCGCAACGACCTCGGGCGCGCCTGCGTGCCCGGATCGGTCCGCGTGGCCTCGGCACGCGAGCTCGAGCGGCACGAGACGGTCCACCACGCCGCGGCCGAGGTGCGCGGCACGCTTCGGCCGGGCACGGGGCTCGTGGACCTGCTCCGTGCGACGTTCCCGCCGGGCTCGGTCACCGGTGCGCCGAAGGTGCGCGCGATGCAGGTGATCGACGGGCTCGAGCCGTGCGCGCGCGGGCCGTACTGCGGCGCGGTCGGGCTCGTCTCGCCCGTCCGGATCGCGCTCAACGTCGCGATCCGCACCATCGCGCTCGCGGGCGGGGACGGCCGAGGCGGCGCGCTCCGCTACCTCGCCGGCTGCGGCATCGTCGCCGACTCGGATCCCCGCCACGAGCACGAGGAGAGCCTGCACAAGTCCGCGGTGCTGGTGCGCACCGCGCTCGCGGTCAATGCGACTGGCGCTCCTCGAGCGTCCGCACCGAGTGCTCCACCTGCGCCGCCACCGTGCGCTGGTGCGCCGGGTTGAACGCGAAGTCGAAGCTGAGGCCCGCATACGTGCGCTGCGAGCTGTCGATGTGCGTGTGCACCAGCTTGGCGCACGCGACGATCGGCACCGGGCAGCCGTCGCCGAGCGCGAGCCGCACCCAGAACAGCCGGTGACGCGAGAGAAGCCCCGCCTGCGCCGGCTCGACCAGGAGGCCCGCGCCGCCGCCGCCCATGTTCGCGAGGTGGCCCGAGAGCTTCGGCCCGACCGTGGGGAGAAGCGCCTCCTCGTCGGTGGTCACCGGCTTGCCCTCGAGGAAGGCGGCCCAGGCGAGCTCGTTCGCGCGCTCGGCGGCGACGGCGCTCTTCGGGTCGAGCAGCGGCCACACGTCCACCGGGGGCAGCGCGAGCGGTCCGACGTCGAAGCGAGCATGACGCCGGAGGCACCGCTCGACGCGCTCGGGGAGCGAGAGCCGCGACGCGCCGTTGCGCGCGTCGGCGTGGCGGCCCGGCGGGATCGACTCGAGCACCGCGGTGCGGAACTCCCACCGGTTCTGGCCGATCACGATGTACGCGACCAGGCGCGTGCCGACGTGCAGCGGCAGCGCGCGCCCGAGCGCGCCGGGATTCTCGACCACGATGCCGTCGTCGCGGACGTCGAGGATGCGCAGCCGCCACACGAGGTCATGCCCGCGCCCGTCGTCGCGCGTGATCGCCACCTCGAGCGACCCGCCCTTCTGGCAGAGTTCCTCCAGGCTGCGGCGCCACTCCAGCGTTCGTGATCGTGATGCGGGCATCGGTTGCTCCTCGCGGCCCGTGCCGCGTCAGCGAGTGTAGCCGTCGGCGAGCGCGCGCCTCAGCTCGGCGACGAGGCCCTCGGCCTCGCGCCGCTCGGCGCGCGTGGGCCGCGCGCCGCCGTACCTGATCGCGTACAGGCGCCGCACGACGGCCTCGAACGCCTCGGCCGCGCCGGGCGACCGCGGCCCCAGCGCGCGGGCATGCGCGAGCGGCGTGCGCCACGGAGGCTTGCCGACGCCCGCCCGCTCCAGAACCCCGAGCGCCTCGAGGTA
>CAMDUT010000105.1 GCA_945877905.1 Phycisphaera mikurensis NBRC 102666
TCCTCGCGGTCGGTGCCCTCGTCGTGCTGCCGTGGGCCGTCGCGGTGACCGCCGCCGAGCCCGGGTTCTGGACCCGCTTCATCGTGCACGAGCACTTCCAGCGATTCACCGGCAGCGGGTCGAACCAGCCGCGCGAATCGACCTTCTTCTACTTCCTGATCGTGCCGCTCGGCTGCGTGCCGTGGATCGTCGCGGCACCCGCCGCCGCCGCGGGCGCGGTCTGGGGCATCCGTGCGCAGTCGGGCCTCCGGTTCGCGCTGTGCGCGCTGGTCGGGCCGTTCGTGTTCCTCTCGCTGAGCCGCGGCAAGCTCCCAACCTACGCGCTCCCGTGCTTCGCGCCCGCCGCGTGGCTCATCGTCGCCGGGCTGCTCGAAGCGTTCGGCAGGCGCGCGGCCGTGCAGGGCGAGCGCGTCCGATCGCGCTGGGCCGACGCACCGGGACTCGTGCTGCTCGCGCTCGGGGGTGGGGCACTCGCGCTCGCACTCTCGGGCGACGCCGGCGCGGCGCTCCTCGGGCGCGCGTGGCTCTCGCACCCGCACGCACACGCCGCGGTGCTCGCGGCCGTGCTGGTCCTGTGGGGCATCGGCGACCTGCTCGCGCAGCGCGCGCGGACGGCGCCCGGCCGCATCGCGCTGATGGGGCTCTCGCCGGTCGCCGCGCTCGCGTCGTTCGGGCTGCTGTTCCCCGACGCCGCGCTCGACGATGCGCTTGCCACGGGGCCATCCATCGAGCGCGAGCGCACGGCGCTGGTCTCTGCCGGCACGCTCTTCTGCGACCAGAAGCTGGCGCATGCCTCGGCGTGGTTCCTCGACCGCACCGACTTCCTTGTCGTCGACCGCCCGCGCGAGTTCGCCAACGGGCAGGGCGTGCCCGAGGACGACGCCCGGCTCGTGGGCGACGCGCAGTTCGCGGCACGGCTCGCAGAGGCCCGCGGTCGAGGTTCGGCGGCGATTGCCGCCGCGACGCCGATCGTCGACCGCCTGCTGCGTGCGCAGGGCGTGCCCACGCCCTCGCGGCGCGTGGACTTCCGGGGTTGGGCGTTGGCCGAGTTCCCCTGCAGCGCACCGCTACACTGACGCCGTGCCGACGACCCTCGAGACGACCCCGCGGTCCGGCGACCACGCCGCGCGCATGACCAGCACCGCCGTCACCAACGAGGTCGTCGTGCCGCTCTACAACGAGCGGCGGATGATCACCCAGGTGCACCAGGCGATGGTGGCGTTCGTGGGCCGCCACCCCGACTGGTGCGTGTCGTTCATCGACGACGGCAGCGCCGACGGCACGGCGCAGGTGCTCGGAACGCTGCTCGCGGTCGACGACGCGGGCGGCCGCCTCCGGCTCGAGGCGCTCCCGCGCAACGTGGGCAAGGCGGATGCCGTGGCGCACGGGTTCGCGCGCGCATCGCATCCGTGCGTGTACTTCATGGACGGCGACCTCGCCTACGACCCCGAGCTCCTCGTGCAGCTCTCGGCGGCGCTCGACCGTGCCGACGTCGCGATCGGCTCGCGCGGCATCGAGCAGGGCGGCCGCACGCCCGGATTCCTCCGCCGCGTGCTCGGCGAGGGCTACAACCTGCTGGTGCGGTCGATCCTTGGGCTTCCGTACCGCGACACCCAGGCCGGCATCAAGGGGTTCCGCCTCGAGGCCGCTCGCCAGCTCTTCTCGCGCCGAACGAGCGCGGGCTTCGGCTTCGACGCCGAGCTCCTCTTCATCGCCCATCGCCGCGGGATGCGCATCGCCGAGATCCCGGTGCGAGTGAGCGAGTCGCACGCGCAGGCCGGCTCGAACGTGCGCCTCGTGCGCGACCCGCTCCGCATGCTCGCGAGCCTCGTGCGCATCCGGTTCGACGCGCTGCGCGGCGCGTACCGCGGTTGAGCGGCGATCCCTCCATCCTCCTGAGCTTCGACGTCGAGGAGTTCGACGCGCCGGTCGAGCGCGGCCGCGCCATGTCGATGGACGAGCAGATGGACGCCGGCGGCCGCGGCCAGCGCCGCGTGCTCGACCTGCTCGACGCCGCGCGCGCCCGCGCCACGATGTTCACCACCGCGAGCTTCGCCCGGTGGCACCCCGACCTGCAGCGCCGCGCGGCCGCGGGGCACGAGATCGCGAGCCACGGCCGGGTCCACGCGTCGTTCGTCGACGCGGACCTCGCCGAGAGCCGCCGCATCCTGCGCGAGACGAGCGGCCAGGACGTGCTGGGGTTCCGGCGCGCGCGCCTGCAGCCCACCGACCCGGCGGCCATCCTGGCCGCGGGCTACCGCTACGACAGCTCGGAGAACCCCATCTTCCTGCCCGGCCGCTACAACAACCTCGGGCGCCCGCGCGTGCCGTACATGAAGGGCGCGCTGCTCGAGGTGCCGATCTCGGCGACGCCCGCCGTCCGCCTGCCGCTCTTCTGGCTCGCGTGGAAGAACCTTCCCATGTGGGCGGTCCGCGACGCGAGCGCCCGGTGCCTCGAACGCGACGGCATGCTCAACGTGTTCTGGCACCCGTGGGAGTTCATCGACCTCTCCTCCAGTGGCCTTCCTCGCTACATGCGCGCGGTCGACGGCGAGCGCGCGTGCGACCGGCTGCTCGGCTACCTCGAATGGCTGCGCGGGCGCGGCGCGTTCCGGACGTTCACCGAGTGGATGCAGGGCCGTGCCTCGGTCGCCGCGTGAGGATCCCGTGGTACCGCGATCCGTCCCATCGCTCGAGGTGCAGGAGGTCCGCAACGGCCGTGGCCTCGTCGCGCGCCGGCGCTTCGAGCGCGGGGCGCTCGTCTGCATGCTCCGAGGGCGGCTGGTGCATGCCGATCGCCTGTGGGGGTGGTGGGACCGCGATCCGTGCCGCGCCGCCAACTGCATCCGTTTCGACGCTGAGCGCTACCTCGATCCGTACGGCGAGATCGGCGCGTTCGCGAACCACTCCTGCCGGCCGAACACGATGCTCGTCGTGGTTCGCGCGGCGTTCGAGGTGCGCGCGATCCGCGTCATCCGCCCGGGCGACGAGGTAACCCACGACTACAGCACGTGCCTGGGGGCCGATGACTGCTGGACGATGCGCTGCAACTGCGGCGAGACGAACTGCCGGGGTCGGGTGGGTCGGTTCGACCGGCTGCCTGTGGGGGTGCTTCGGCGATACGCCCGGCTCGGGGCCATCCCGCGCGGGGTCCTTGAGACCGCCTCAGATGACCAATAACTGTGAGTGCAACGGCGGCACCGACGCAGATTTCGCCAACGCCGATCGAATTTCCGTCGTCGGTTGCTCGCCTTTGCGCCGTGTCAGGGCATGGTGAGGGGGTCCGCCAACCCTTGGGCGGTCTCCCTTTCGGCTGCACAACCCTTTCGTAAGAGCAGGAGTTCCCTTCCATGCTGATCCGTACCTCCGGCGCCGCGCTCGCGGCTTTCTGCGCCTCCGCGGCCCTTGCCAACCCCGGCACCGTGGCCGCCTCGTACACCGACGCGGCGAACGACATCGCCAGCGGCATCGCCACCGGCGGCGGCACGCTTGACCTTCTGGGCATGGAAGTCTCGCACACCGCGACCGACGTGGTCTTCTCGCTGCGCGTCAACGGCAACGTCTCGGGCAACGGCAGCGTCGACTGGGGCAAGTTCATGATCGGCATCGCCACGGGCAACGGCTCGGGCATCACCTCGGGCAACGGCTGGGGCCGCCCGATCAACATGAGCGCGCCGAACGGCGGCATGACGCACTGGATCGGCTCGTGGGTCGACAGCGGCGGCGGCTCTCAGCTCTGGACGCATGGCAACGGCTCGTGGTCCGGCCCCGCCAGCCTCGCGGCGTTCGGCTTCAGCGGCAACACCATCACCTACACCGTCTCGATGGCCTCGCTGGGTCTCTCGACGGGCGACACCTTCTACTTCGATGCCTACAGCTCGGGCGGCGGCGGCAGCGACGGCGCCATCGACGCGCTGGCGAACCCGAACGTGAGCGTGCAGGGCTGGGGTGATTCGTACACCTCGAGCGCCCCGAACATCTTCTCCTACACGATCCCCGCCCCGGGCGCGCTCGCGCTGCTCGGCGTGGCCGGGATCGCCGCCGGTCGTCGCGCCCGCAAGGCCTGACGTCGATCGCGGTTCCTCCAAGCCCCGGCGCGGGTCACCGCCCGCCCCGGGGCTATTCTTTGCCCCGCGCGCATGAACATCCTGGGCATCTCCGCCTTCTTCCATGACAGCGCCGCCGTCCTTGTGCAGGACGGGCGCGTCGTGGCGGCCACCGAGGAGGAGCGCTTCACGCGGCGCAAGCACGACGACCGGTTCCCGGCGCTCGCGGCCGCATGGTGCCTGCGGGAAGGCGGCATCTCCGCGGACCGCCTCGACGCGGTCGTCTTCTACGAGAAGCCGCTCGTCAAGTTCGAGCGGCTGCTCGAGACGTCGCTCGCCTTCGCGCCGCGCGGGTTCCGGTCGTTCCTCGCCGCGATGCCGCCGTGGCTCCAGCGCAAGCTGCACCTGCCGCGCGAGATCGACCGCGGGCTCGGCGGCTCGTACTCGGGGCCCATCCTCTTCACCACGCACCACGAGTCGCACGCCGCCAGCGCCTTCTTCCCGAGCCCCTTCGAGGAGGCCGCCATCCTGACGCTCGACGGCGTCGGCGAGTGGTCGACGGCGACGTGGGGCACGGGCCGCGGCCACCGCATCGAGCTGCGCGAGGAGATGCGCTTCCCCCACTCGCCGGGGCTCCTCTACAGCGCGTTCACCGGCTACTGCGGGTTCCGCGTCAACAGCGGCGAGTACAAGCTGATGGGCCTCGCCCCCTACGGCGAGCCGCGCTACGCCGACCTCATCCTCGACCGCGTCGTGCGGCTGCACGACGACGGGTCGTTCCGGCTCGACCAGCGGTACTTCCGGTACTGCCACGGCCTCACGATGACCTCGCCCGCGTTCCACGCGCTGTTCGGCGGGCCCCCGCGCGCCGCCGAGGGTCCCGTCACGCAGCGCGAGATGGACGTCGCCGCGAGCATCCAGCGCGTCACCGAGGAGATCGTCCTGCGCATGGCGCGGCACGTGCACGCGCGCACCGGCGAGCGCAACCTGTGCATGGCGGGCGGCGTCGCGCTCAACTGCGTGGCGAACGGCCGGCTGCTGCGCGAGGGGCCGTTCGAGCGCCTCTGGATCCAGCCCGCCGCGGGCGACGCGGGCGGGGCGCTGGGAGCGGCGCTCATGCACTGGCACGGGCACCTCGGCAACGCGCGCGTGCCCGACCCGCGCGACTCGCAGCGCGGGTCGCTGCTCGGGCCCGCGTACGACGACGCGGCCGTCGTCGCCGCGCTCGACCGCATGGGCGCGGTGCGCGAGACCCTCGACGACGGCGCGCTCGCCGAGGCGGTGGCCGCGGAGCTCGCCTCGGGCCGCATCGTGGGCCACTTCGACGGGCGCGCCGAGTTCGGGCCGCGCGCCCTCGGCAATCGGTCGATCCTGGGCGACCCGCGCGACCCGTCGATGCAGCGGCGCATGAACGTCGCCATCAAGTTCCGCGAGTCGTTCCGGCCGTTCGCGCCCGCGGTCGTCGAGGGCCGCCAGCGCGAGTGGTTCGACCTCGAGGCCGAGAGCCCGTACATGCTGCTGGTGGCGCCGGTGGCCGCGGCGCACCGCGGGGACGCCGGCGCCGCGGCGGCGGCGCGCGGGCTCGAGAAGCTCAAGGCCGTGGCCGGCGACGTGCCCGCGATCACGCACGTCGACGGGTCGGCGCGCGTGCAGACCGTGTCGGCCGACCGCGCGCCGCGGTTCGACGCGATCCTGCGCGCCTTCGAGCGCCGCACTGGATGCCCGGTGCTCGTCAACACGAGCTTCAACATCCGCGGCGAGCCGATCGTCCACGACCCCGCCGACGCCTACCGCTGCTTCATGTTCACCGACATGGACGCGCTGGTGGTCGGCAACCACCTCATGCGGAAGGAGCGTCAGCCCGCGATGGCCGGCGCCGAGGAGTACAAGCGTTCCTTCCGCCCGGACTGAAGCCGCCCCCGCCGGACGCCCGATCAACCCTCCATGGCACGCGCATCGTTCATCTCCGAGCTCTTCGCGTTCGTGCGCGCGCACAAGGCGTGGATGCTCGCGCCCATCATCGTGGTCCTGCTCCTGGCGGGGCTCCTCATCATCCTGGGGGGCACGCAGGCCGCGCCCTTCATCTACACGCTCTTCTGATCCGCACGTGATCACCATCGACTGGTATCCCGACCGACGCGCGCTCCGGAAGTGGGGCGTCACCATGGCCGTGGCCATGGCCGTCGCGGGCTCGCTGTTCCGCTTTGTCGACTGGGGCGTGTTCCGCGCCGGGCAGGGGCTTGCGCCCTTCATGTGGGGCTTCGGGCTCGCGGCGCTCGCCACCGCAGGCACCGGCAGCCGGCTCGGCCGGCCCGTGTACCTGGCGTGGATGGGCTTCGCGTGGCTCGTCGGCACCGCTCTCGGAACCGCAGCGCTCGCCGTCGTCTTCTACGGGGTGATCACGCCGATGGCGGTCGCCGCGCGGCTCATGGGGCGCGATCGGCTCGACGTGCGCCAAGATGCACGGGGCGAGCGACGCACCACGCGGTGGCACGCCCTGCCGCAGGCGCCGCACGACCCGGCGAGGCAGTTCTGACCGCATGACGGACGCCGCGCCGAGCACCCCGCTGCCGCGCTGGAAGCGATCGCTCTTCCTGGCGATCACGCTGCTGCTGCCGGTGGCGGCGCTGGGCGTCGTGGAGATCGTGCTCCGCCTCTTCGGATGGGGCGGCTACCCCGCGTTCATCCGCGCGGTCGGCGAGGTCGAGCCCGGAAGCACGCTGTGCATGGTCGAGCCCGATGCGTCGCGGCCCTACTTCTTCGCGAACCCCACGCGCCCTGGCTACGCGGACCAGACGTCCTTCCGCATGCCGAAGCCCGCGAACACCGTGCGCGTGTTCCTCTTCGGCGAGTCGGCGGCGAAGGGCTACCCGCAGCCGCGCAACCTGTCGATCGCGTCGTTCCTCGAGGCGATGCTTGAGGACACGTGGCCGGGCCGCGACGTCGAGGTGATCGACCTCGGCACGACGGCCGTCGCGAGCTTCCCGATCGTGTACATGGCGCGCGAGGCGCTCGCGTACCAGCCGGACCTCTTCGTGCTGTACGTCGGGAACAACGAGTTCTTCGGCGCCTACGGGACGGCGTCGATCAACTCGTCGGGCACGCTGCCTTCGGGCGTGCTGCCCTTCGTGCGCGCCGCGCGAGGGCTGGCGCTGGTGCAGGCCGTCGACTGGGTGTTCCGGCGCGACGCCGACGCCGACCGCACGCTCATGGAGCAGATGATCGGGCAGACGGTGATCCCGGCCGACTCGCCGCTGCGCACCGCGGCCGCCGCGAACCTGCGCACGCACCTCGGGCGCATCATGGCGATGGCGAAGGACGCGGGCGTGCCGGTGGTCGCATGCACCACCGCGAGCAACGAGTCGGGGCTGGTGCCACTGGGCGAGGGCGCCGAGGCGCCGGCGCGGTTCGCCGAGGGCCGCGCGCGGGCGGCCGCGGGCGACCCGACGGCGGCGCGCGCCGCGTTCCTCGAGGCGCGCGACCTCGACACGATGCCGTGGCGCCCGACGTCGGTCACCGAGGCCGCCATCCGCGATGCCGCGGCCCAGGGCGGGGCGACGCTCTGCGACGTGGCCGAGCGCTTCCGGGCGATGTCGCCCGAGGGCGCGACGGGCTGGGACCTGCTCGATGACCACGTGCACCTCTCGGTGCGCGGGCAGGCCGAGGCCGCGCGCGCGATTGTCGGCGCGATGGAGTCGCTTCCGGCGGCCGTCGCGGTGCCGGCCGGGCGCGTTCCGGCGCTTGCTTCGTGGGACGCCTATGCGCGTCGGCTCGGCACCAATTCGTGGGACGACTACCGCGTGCACCACACGCTGCGGGTGCTGTTCGGCGTTCCGTTCATGAAGCGCTCGAACCAGGAGGCGTTCGACCGGTTCGACCGCCTGTGCCGCGAGGCCGAGTCGCGCATGTCGCCGGCGGTGCTCGCCGTCGCGCGCGAGTGGCAAACGAGTGCGCCGCACGCGGGCGGCATGCGGCCGATCACCGGAATGGTGGCGCGCGTCTTGCTGCGCGAGGGCAAGGCCGCCGAGGCCGCGCCGCTCTATGAACTCGCGCGCAGGCAGGTGCCGCGCTACACGTCGTGGCAGCTCGAGTACGCGTACTTCGCGCTCGCGTGCCGCGAGCGCGTGGCCGGGGCCCTCTCGGAGGAGGAGCGCGCCGCGGCCGCCGCGGCGATCGCCGACGGGCGGTTCCTGCTTGCGCACGGGCACTCGTCCACCGGGCTCACCGAGCGCTACGTGGGCCGGCTGCACCAGCTGCGCGGCGAGTGGTCCGAGGCGATCCCCTACCTCCTTGACGCGCGCCCGCGCATGGCGGCCGAGGACCTGGTGGCCTGCGACCAGGCGCTTATCACCAGCTACCTGCGCTGCGGGCGGGCAGCCGACGCCCGGGCCCTCGCCGAGCGGGGCATCCGAGAGTCGGGGCGGTTCGCGGGGGTGTATCGGCAACTGCTGGAACAGGTGGATCGCGCGCGATAACGCGGCGCCGTTCGCTGCTTCAGGCCTCCTGTGCGGCAATTCCCTCCGGAATCCCCGTCACGCCGGGCCGTTGTTCCCCGAAATGAAGGTGATGGACCCCCTCGCACGCCAGGCCTTCGCCGACTGGACCCGCGCGCAGCCCGCGGTGTCTGCATTCGTGCATGCGCTGGTGGCCGACCGTGCCGACCGCGACGACGTGCTGCAGGACGTGGCGGTGGCGGTCCTCGAGGCGTACGGGTCCTACGACCCCTCGCGGCCGTTCCTGCCCTGGGCGCTCGGGATCGCCCGGCACGCGGCCGCGGACAGCCTGCGCCG
>CAMDUT010000106.1 GCA_945877905.1 Phycisphaera mikurensis NBRC 102666
GCAGCTTCCACGAGTGCGCGGCCGTCATGATGCGCTCGACGTCGAGGTCCACGCCCCGCTCGCGGATGGCCTCGAGCCCCGAGAGCATGAGCGTGTCGACGCGGGCCTGGTACTCGGGCAGCATGGGCGTGAGCTGCGCGATCGACTGGTTCAGGTAGAAGCCGATGCCGAGTGCGCCGCCGAGCGTGAGCGCCAGCACGATGAGGAGCGCCAGCCAGCGCGGCACGCCGAGCTTTCCCTGCAGCAGCGCGAGCGGCAGGATCGCGATCATCGAGATGAACGCCGCGGCGAGGATGGGCGAGATGATGCTCGCGGCCTCGCGCACGCCGGCCGCGACCACCACGATGGCCGCGGCGGTGAGGAGGATGCTGAGCCCGCGTCCCCTCACGGGGGCGTTGGCGGGCGGCAGGCTCGGGGTCGTGGGCTGGGCGAATGGCATGGGGCGCTCGTGGAGGGGTGTATCGACGCGTTCAGCGCGCGGGGGTGAGCGGGCGGAGGCGCACTTCGCGGAAGTCGACGCGGTCGCCGTGGCCGAGGAACCCGACCTTGCCCGAGGAACGCCGGGCGCCGGGGTGGTCCTTGCCGCTCAGCGTGCCGCCGCGGGTGGCCTCGTCGAGGTCGCAGTCGAGGATCACCGCGCCGTTCAGCTCGACGCGCACCCGGCGGCCGGCCACCGTGATCGACTCCGCGTTCCACTCGCCGGCCGGGCGCAGCGCGGCGGTGCTTCCGGAGCTCGCGGCGATGCCGTACACGCTGCCGTGGCGCTGCCAGTCCTTCAGCCAGCCCGCGTACTTCCCGTGGCCGTCGTCGAGCACCTGCACCTCGAGTCCTTCGTACGCGGCGTCGCCCGTTCCGGGCGCCCGGATGCCGACTCCGTTGTTGGCGCCGGGCGTGAGCCGGAACCGGAACGACAGCTCGAAGTCCGACCACTCGCCGGGCGCCCACAGGTTGCCGCCCGCGGGGCCGCACGCGATCGCGCCGTCCTCGACGGTCCACCCCGCGACGTCGCCGGTCCATCCCCCGAGCGTGCGTCCGTCGAAGAGCTCGACCCAGCCGTCGGGACCGATGGCCGGGCCGGTGGCGGCCGAGGCGGCCGGCACGGTTGCGGGCCCGCGGTCCGTCCCGGTCGCGCGCGTCGGCTCCGGCGCCTCGGCGCACGAGGCGAGGGCGGACCCGAGCACGATCGCGGCGGTGCATCGCACGTTCCGCACGGTACCACGCGCCTACGCTGCGCCCGTGGCCCGTTCGCGTCGCCAAGTGCCCACGGATGCCGCGATCGGCGGGTTGTTCGGCGACACGCCCGCCGACCGCGCGATGGATCGCGTGGCGCCCATGCCCGTGACCGACGACGTGCAGGCGCTCGCGTCGCGCGTGCAGGAAGGCGTGCGCCTCGGCACCAGCAGCTGGGCGTACCCGGGCTGGCGCGGCCTGGTCTACGCGCCCCGCGCGCCCGTGGCCGCGCTCGCGTCCGACGGGCTCGCCGCCTACGCGGCGTCGCCGCTCTTCGGCACGGTGGGGCTCGACCGCGCGTTCTACGCCTCTCCCTCGCGCGAGGAGTACGCGTCGCTCGCGCGGCTCGTCCCCGCCTCGTTTCGGTTCACGGTGAAGGCCGAGCAGCGCTGCACCCGCCCGGACCTCGCGGCCGACGGGACCACCTTCGGCAATGCCACGGCGCACCGCACCGGCGCCGTGAACCCGCATTTCCTCGATGCCGCGTTCGCGTGGGAGCGTGTGGTGGAGCCGGCGCTCGACGGGCTCGGCGACCGCATGGGCCCGACGGTGTTCCAGTTCCCGCACCTGGACCTCACCGCGCACGGGCGGCTCGGCGGCGTCGACGCGCTGCTCGCGCGCCTGGGCGCGTTCCTCGGCGAGCTCAGGCACCGCGCCGGCGGCGATCCGCAATGGTTGCCCGCGGTCGAGCTGCGCAACCGCGAGGTGCTCCAGCCTGCGCACGTACGTGCGTATGTCGATGCGCTCGGCGCGGGGGCGGCGGTGCATTCGTACCTGCAGCACCCGACGGTCGCGTCGCCCGCCGCACAGGAGCGCGCGTTGGCCGAGGCGGGCGCGCCCGCGCGCCTCGCGCGTGCCGTGGTGGTGCGCTGGATGCTGCTCGCGGCCACCACGTACGACGAGGCGTCCGCGGCGTTCGAGCCCTTCGACCGGCTCCGCGCTCCGGATCCCGCGACGCGCACGGAGGTCGTCGACCTCGTCGCGGGCCGTGGGCCCGGCCGGCCCGGCTTCGTGGTCTGCAACAACAAGGCCGAGGGCTGCGCGGCGCTGTCGGTCCGCGCGATCGCCGAGGAGCTCGCCGCGCGCGGCACGGGCTAGGATTGGATCCCGGAGATCCCCATGCGAATCAACCGCACGCTCGCCATGCTCCCGCTCGCCGCCTCGATGGCGCTGCTCGCCGCGGCCGGTTCCGCGCAGGACGGCGCCGCGCCGCCCGCCGTGCCCGCGGCCGACGCGCCTGCGGCGAAGGCCGACGGCACGAGGCGTCCGTTCCCGCGGCTCTCGCTCCAGCGCGTGGCGCCCGAGATGACGTTCCGCCGTCCCGTGCAGGTGGTGTTCGAGCCGGGCGTCGACGCGCGCATGTACGTGCTCGAGCAGGCCGGCCGCGTCCTCGTGATCGACCCGCAGGACCGCGACGCGAAGGAACCCACGGTCTTCATGGACATCCGCCAGCAGGTGAACAGCCGCGGCAACGAGGAAGGGCTGCTTTCGATGGCCTTCCATCCGGACTACGCGAAGAACGGCACGTTCTTCGTCTACTACACCACCATCGACGCCGAGCGCAAGCGCCGCAACGTGCTCACGCGGTGGAAGATGGATCCCGACACCAAGGACGCCAAGGCCGGAAGCGAGGAAGTGCTGCTCTCGGTGGAGGACCCGTACTCGAACCACAACGGCGGCACCGTGCTCTTCGGCCGCGACGGCATGCTCTACCTCAGCTGCGGCGACGGCGGCGCGGCGAACGACCCGCTGCAGGCGGGCCAGGACCTGAAGACGCTGCTTGCGAAGGTGCTGCGCATCGACGTCGACCGCACGGAGGGCGACCTGAAGTACGGCATCCCCAAGGACAACCCGTTCCTCGGCGTCGAGGGCGCGCGCCCGGAGATCTGGGCCTACGGCCTGCGCAACGTGTGGCGCATGTCGTTCGATCGCCTGACGGGCGAGCTGTGGGGCGGCGACGTCGGCCAGAACGAGTACGAGGAGGTCGACCTCATCGTGAAGGGCGGCAACTACGGATGGAACCCGCGCGAGGGGTTGCACGCGTTCGCGGGCGGCAAGGGCGCGGCGGACGCGACCTACGTCGACCCGATCGTCGAGTACGCGCATGACCAGGGCGTGAGCATCACGGGTGGCTACGTCTCGCGGTGCGCCGCGCAGCCCGAGCTCGAGGGCGTCTACCTGTACGCCGACCTCGTCTCGTGCCGCATCTGGGGCCTGCGTGCTGAGGGCGGGAAGCTGGTCGCGGGGCCCGAGCTCCTGCACACCACGCGCAACCAGCTGCCGACCAGCTTCGGCGAGGCGAACGACGGGACGCTCTATTTGGTCACGTTCCAGGGCAGCCAGGATTCGCGCGCCAAGGGCGCCATCTGGCGGATCGGGGTGGCCAAGTGAGCGTGCGCGATACGATGTCGTGCATGCCTCGCGCTCGCGATGCCGCGTCCCTGACCCTCGCATGCCTGGCGGCGCTCGCCGCGCCGGCGTTGGTCGGCTGCGACGACGACGCGGCGCTCTGGGGCGACGCCATGACGCCCACCCAGATGCAGCAGCAGCAGTCCGGCCCGGGACCGGCGCCCGCGATGTTCGCCACCAGCTCCGGCGACAATGAGGACCCATTCATCGACAACGCGAACTACCCGTTCGTGGAGTCGCCGTGGTGGTCGAACCCGGCCTACAACGGCGGATGAGCCGGAGGGCGCAAGGCGCCCCGTACACTGGCCTCCATGGCTCGGCACCTGCTCAAACTCGAGGGGCTCGACGAGGCGCACCTCACGTCGCTGCTTGACCGCGCGGCGGGCTTCATCCCGGCGGCGCGCGGGGAAGCCGAGGCGCCTGCGTCGTTGCGCGGTCGCCTGGTCGCGCAGCTCTTCTTTGAGGACTCGACGCGCACCCGGCTCAGCTTCGAGGCGGCCACCGCCCGGCTGGGCGGGCGGTCGCTGTCGCTGTCCGGCGTCGGATCGAGCGCCAGCAAGGGCGAGACCTTCCTCGACACGGCCTTGAACGTGGACGCGCTCGGCGTGGACGCCATGGTGGTGCGGTCGTCGATCTCCGGGGGGGCCGACCTGTTGGCCCGCAACGTGCGGTGCGCCGTGATCAATGCGGGCGACGGACGGCGCGAGCACCCCACCCAGGGCCTGCTCGACTGCCTCACCATCCGGGAAGCGTTCGGCAAGATTTCGGGCGTGAAGGTGGCCATCGTCGGGGACATCGCCAACAGCCGCGTTGCCCGCAGCGCCATCCACTCGCTGACCACGCTCGGCGCCTCGGTCCGGCTGGTGGGACCTCCGACGCTCCTCCCTCGGTCCTTCGCGCAGATTGCTGCGCGGCATGATCTTGTGTCGATCACGCACGATCTTGATTCCATCTTGCCAGAACTTGACGTCATTATGATGCTTCGGGTGCAACTGGAGCGGGCTGCGGGGGGCGGAATTGCCGCGGACTACCGCGAGCACTATGGGCTGACGCATCGCCGAGCGCTTCGGTTGCCCGCTCACTGCATCGTGATGCATCCGGGGCCCGTGAACCGCGGCGTCGAAGTGGACGATGACGTGGCGGATGATGGCCGCCGAAGCCAGATTCTGCGCCAGGTGACGCACGGAGTCGCGGTCCGCATGGCGGTTCTGGAAGAATCCGTGGGTCGTACGGATCGTGTTAGGTGATCGTTTCCAACAGTCCGGGGTGGCGGCGGTGCAGGTACCCTGCACGACTTGCCGATAGTGGCCCGGCGGCGGGCGTTGCTGCCGGCTGAACCCCGTGTGCCCGTTCGGGCCCCCGGGAACCCACGAGGCTGATGCCTGACCATGCGCTGCAGTGATTCCCCCCGTCATCCTGGGCCAGTCGCCTCCCGGTCGCGGCGGCGGCCGTGGGCGGCGTGCGTCGCGGTGGTCCTGAACGCCATCGCGGGCGTCGGCTGCGATTACGACAGCTGGATGGACCCGAGCCGCACGGGCTATTTCGAGCACACCCCGACCTCGATCCCGGTGCTCCGCAAGATCGACGTCATCGAGGTGGAGCGGGACGCCTTCGCCACGGAAATCGGCTCGCCGCGCCCCGAGGACCTGCTGCCTGCGGCGCCGGATTACATCTTCGCCTCGGGCGACGTGGTCGAGATCCAGATCAACGACCTCTTCCAGGTCGACAAGGCCGAGCAGTTCCGCCGCACGGTCGACCAGTCGGGCAAGGTGGTGCTGCCCATCATCGGCGCCCTCGAGGCCGCGGGGCTCACCCAGACGGAACTCATCCAGCTGATCACCGACAAGCTCAAGCCGATCATCCGCGACCCGCGCGTCTCGGTGTCGGTGCTCGAGGGTCGGTCGTTCACCTTCGTCGTCGATGGCGAGGTCCGCAACGCCGGCGTGTACGCGCTCTCGCGCCCCGATTTCGACGTCGAGCAGGCCGTGGCGCTCGCGGGCGGCGCGAACCAGGGCGTGCGGCGCGTGCGCATCGTGCGCGTGCTGCCCGAGGAACTGTCGGAGGCCGAGGCGGCGTCCGGCGGCGGGGCGGGTGCCGGGTCTGGCGCCGGGGCGCCCAAGCCCCCGACCGCGTCGACCACGACGCCGCCGACCACGACGCCGCCGGCCGCGACGCCTGCCGCGCCCGCGCCGTCGGTCGATGACCTGCTGAAGCAGATCGCGCCGCCGGCCGAGTCGCCCGCGGGTGCACCCGCCGCGCCGCCGGCCAGCCCCGGCGCGATGCGCACGCCGTCCGCCGTGGTGGACGTCGACCAGCTCGAGTCGCCGAAGGTGGATGCGCCGGCCGCGCCGGTGCAGGGCGACGTGAAGACGCCTGCCGCGACCGTCCCGCCGACGGAGGCGCGCTACATGTTCGACACGCAGCGCCAGGAGTGGGTGTTCGTGCCCGCGGGCGACGCGGGCCCGTCCGACGGCCTCGGCGCGCTCCAGGCCCCGAACGCCCCGGACGGCGCGGTGACCGGCCCCGCCGCCGCGGCGTCCGAGGCGCGCCCGCTCCGCCAGCCGAAGGACTTCCGCCTTCCGAACGGTCGTCGCACGCGCGTCATCCTGGTCGACTGGACCGAGCTGAAGAAGGGCGACCTCTCGCAGCAGGTCATCATCCGAGCCGGCGACAAGGTGCACGTGGAGAGCGACCTCGGCGTCGTCTACATCGACGGCGAGATCGCGCGCCCGGGCGTCTACAACCTTCCGCCGATCGGCGAGCTCACGCTCAGCCGCCTGGTGTCGGCCGCGGGCGGACTCGGCCAGATCGCGATCCCGCAGCGCGTGGACCTCATCCGCAAGATCGCGCCCGACCGCGAAGCCGCCATTCGCGTGAACCTGGCCGCCATCCGGAACAAGGCCGAGCCGGACATCGTGATGCGCGCCGATGACCACATCATTATCGGCACGAACTTCTTCGCGACGCCGCTCGCGGTCATCCGCAACGGCTTCCGCATGACGTACGGCTTCGGGTTCCTGCTCGACCGGAACTTCGGAAACGACGTGTTCGGGCCGCCGCCGGTGAACGTGGTCGGAAACTGAGTGAATCGCCGCGGTTCACCGAACCGCCGGATGCGCCGGTCGTAGTGAACCTCGGATCCGATCCCGGCGGGCACCTTGGAGCGCAAGCACCCGCATGACGAGCAGCGCACCCACCAGCCACCCTCGTGACGGCGCCGCGACCGCGGCGCCGCAGGCGGGGGCGTTGGTCGAGGTGTCGCCGCGCACCATGGTGATCGCGTCGGCGGTGTTCGCGGTGGGGTTCGTGCTGACGTTCTGGGAGTTCTTCCGCTACATCGTCACGCAGGCGATCGGGATGCCGTCGGACTGGGGCCACACGCTGGTGATCCCGTTCATCAGCGGCTACTTCGTCTGGTTGCGGCGAAAGGAGCTCCTCGCGCAGCCGTTCCGGCCGAGCTGGGGCGCGCTCGCGCTGTTCGTCCTGGGGCTCGCCATCTACATGTTCAGCGCGTTCGGGCCGCCTGCCGCGCAGCACAACAACATCCGCGGCCTCGGCTGCGGGATTGCGCTCCTCGGCGCGGCGCTCTCGGTGTTCGGCACCGCGTCGCTGCGATGGATCTGGTTCCCCTGGGCCTACTGGGTGATGTTCGGCCAGAGCATCTCCGAGCGCGTGATGTCCAGGGTCACCGAGCGCATGCAGGACTGGAGCGCCGTGGGCGCGGACATCCTGCTCAACACGATCGGCATCGACACCGAGCGCACGGGCAACGTGCTCACCGTGCACATGTCCGACGGCACACTGCACCCCCTGAACGTGGCGGAGGCGTGCTCGGGCATGCGGACGCTCATGGCGTTCCTCGCGATCGGCGTCGCCATGGCCGCGATGGGCCTGCCCCGGTGGTGGCAGCGCGTGCTGCTCGTGCTCGCGGGCATCCCGATCTCGCTCTTCGTGAACGTGCTTCGCGTCGCGTCGCTCGGGATCCTCTCGATGATCGACTCGAACCTGAGCGCGGGCGAGTTCCACAGCATGGTGGGGCTGGTCTGGCTCATGCCCGCGTTCCTGCTCTTCCTGGGCGCGATGTGGGTGATCCGGAACATCGTGGTCGAGGACGCCGCGCCCTCGGGAGGGCAGGCGCCGTGACGTTCCGCTTCCTGCCCCCGGTGCGCGCCGTGTACGCGGTGCTTCTCGTGACGCTCATTGCCGGCGGGCTGGGGCTGCGCGCCGCCATGACCGCGCTCGACGTCTACCTCAAGAAGGAGCCGGTGCCGCTTCGCGCCGACCTCGGCAGCGTCCCGACCACGCTGGGCACCTGGAAGAAGGTGGGCGACGACCAGGTGATGGACGCGGCCATGGTTGAGTCGCTGGGCACCGACCGCTACCTCACGCGCTCCTACGCGCGCGACGGGAACCCCGCCGAGGGCGTGCTCGTCCTGCACGTGGCGTACTACACGGGCATGATCGACACCGTGCCGCACATCCCCGAGCGCTGCTGGGGCGCGGGAGGGCTCGTGCAGCTCGGCGAAACCGTGACCATGCCGCTCGCGATCGAGGGGCTCGGCGAGCCCGCGGCCGACGCGCCGGAGAACCGCGCCACGGGGCTGCGCTACCCGATGGCCACCGTGACCGATCCCGTGACGCGCCGCAGCGAGCCCGTGGCGCTTCCCGTGGGCGACATGGCGATGACGCTCACCACCTTCCAGGACCCGAAGGCCTCGCGACTCGTGCAGTTCGGCGGATACTTCTTCGTCGCCAACGGCCGGGTCACGCCGTCCACCTTCGGCGTGCGCGCGCTCGCGTTCAACCTCACCGACCGGTACGCCTACTATTGCAAGGTCCAGCTGTCGGGCCGTTACCCCGAGGGCGACCCGCCCGCCTCCGAGCGCTTCCGCGCCGACTCGGAGGACCTCCTCTCGCATCTCCTCCCGCACCTCATGCGCAGGCTCCCCGACTGGCCGTCGGTGGAGCGCGCCGGCGCACCCGCCGGCTGACGCGACGCCCCACCACGGAACGAACCACATGGCACGCAGCAAGGTCAACCGCAAGCTCGCCCTCGTCGTCGGAGGCTTCTCCGCCGCCGCGGCGCTCCTCCTCGTCGCGATCGTCCTGGTCAACAACCTCTGGATCAAGAACGCCGAGCGCAACGTCCGCGCG
>CAMDUT010000107.1 GCA_945877905.1 Phycisphaera mikurensis NBRC 102666
GAAGTTCCACCGGCTCGAGCGCTGGCACTTCGACCTCGTGCCCGATGCCGACGCCAACGCGGGCGTGCTCGACCGCGCGCGTGCCGCGCGGCGCTCGATCGATGCGATGCCCGCGGCGGCGCCCGATGCGCCGGCGCCCCGGCCCGTGGCGACGCCCGAGGGCAAGTGAATCACCTGCACGCGGCGGCGAGGATGGCGTTGAGCCTCCGGTTCGCCGCGGGCCATTCGTAGGCATCGAGCGCCGTCACGCGCTCCCACCTGCACTCGACCGATGCGAGCGGGCGGGGGGCGATCCCGGTAGGTGCGTCGAACGCCACCAGGGTGAGCCGGAGCCATCGCTCGGCGGGCAGGGCGGGGTCGTCCTGGTCGATCGTGCCGAGCTCGCGGCCGAGCGCCGGATCGACCTTCACTCCGGTCTCCTCGAGCAGTTCGCGAGCCGCCGCCTCGCAGGCGGATTCCCCCGCGGTCGCCTTGCCGCCCGGGAGTTCCCACACCCCCCCGCGGATGGCCGTCGGGGGGCGGAGGGCGATGAGGACCTCCAGGCCGGCCCCGGGCGCGCCGGCCGGCCCCGGGCGCACCAGGGCCGCCACGGCGATCAGGATGCGGTTTTCGGGGGCAGGACGGGTCACGGGAGGTTTCCGGCCACCGGCGGAATCGCGAAATCCCGCAGGAATTCCCGACAGGAAAGAGGGCCGGGCGGGGCGGTTTGAACGATACTGTCCCTCTGGCCCGGGGGCCTGTGCGAGCCTGCCACTTCTTCGCGGTCCTGGATCCGTCCGGGGCCGACGATCCGTCGCCGTCGGACGTGTCGGAGCGTCCGACGGCGGCACTTTTTCGGGAGGTGGCGTGACGCTGGCGAGGTGCGCATACTCCACGGATGCCCACCCGCGCCACGCCCCGCGTTCGCCGCCTGCCGATGATCGCCCTCGCGTGTGCCCTTGCCTCGACCGGCGCATGCGCCGCCGCCACCGCCGTCGATGCTCGCGCGCTGCTCCTCGGACCGGATGCGGGCGAGGCCGGCGCGCCGGCGCCCGGACCGGCGCCCGTGGCCACGCGCTTCGGCGCGAAGGACTCGTTGCGGCTGAACGTGGAGGGCGACTGGGCGGGCAACCTCGACGGCACGAACATCGGTCAGGGGCGCCTCGGCATCGCGTGGTTCTTCGTCGACGACTTCGAGCTCGCGTTCTACGGCAGCGCCGGGTACGCGGCCGAGACCGGCGCCTCGGGGGCGGGCGTGTTCGGCGGCGACCTCCAGCTCCGCTGGCACCTGTTCGCGGCCGACACGTGGTCGGTCTTCCTGAGCGGCGGGTGCGGCATGATCGGTTCGTCGAGCCCCGTACCGGCCGGCGGGACGAACTTCAACTTCACCCCGTCCGCCGGCGTCGGCGCGACGATCGACGCGTGGGAAGGCACGCGTGCCTACGTGTCGGTGCGCTGGTACCACGTGTCGAACGCGGGAACCTCGAGCAGCAACCCGGGGTTCAACGGGCTCGACCTCTGGGTCGGCCTGAGCTTCGCGCTCTGAACCGGGCGCCCCTCAGCGGTCGTCGTAGCCGCGCGGGTTCGCCTGCATCCAGCGCCACGCGCTCTCGACCATCGGGGCCAGCGTGCGGTGGCGCGGCGTCCAGCCGAGCTCGTTCATGATGCGCGCGGGGTCCGATCGCAGCTCGGGCGGGTCGCCCTCGCGGCGCGGCGCCACGTTCGCGGGGATCGGCCGCCCCACCGCGCGCTCGCACGCGTCGAGCACCTCGCGCACGCTGAAGCCATGCCCGATGCCGACGTTGAACGCGCGGCACTCGCGGGGCCGGAGCGCGCGCAGCGCGTCGACGTGGGCCGAGGCCAGGTCCTCGACGTGCACGTAGTCTCGGATGCACGTGCCGTCGGGGGTGGGGTAGTCGGTGCCGAAGATCTCGAGCGCGGGGCGCGCGCCCAGCGCGGCCTGCAGCGCCGACGGCACGAGGTGCGTCTCGGGGTCGTGGTCCTCGCCCAGCGTCCCGTCCGACGCGCAGCCGGCCACGTTGAAGTAGCGCAGCAGGATCGCCCCGAACCCGCGTCCGTCGCGGCGCGCGGCCTCGGCCTCCTCGGCGATCATCGTCTCGCAGGCGAGCTTCGCGGAACCGTACGGGTTGCACGGGCGCTGGGGCGTGTCCTCGGTGATCGGCATCGACTCGGGGATGCCGTACGTGGCGGCGGTCGACGAGAACACCAGTCGCTCGGTGCCGGCCTCGCGCATCGCCTCGAGCAGGCTCGCCGTGCCGCCCGCCGAGCAGCTCCAGTAGGCCGCGGGTCGGCGGACCGACTCACCGACGAGCGTGAGCGCCGCGAAGTGCAGCACGGACTCCGGGCGTTCCTCGCGCATCAGCGCCGCCAGCGACGCACGGTCCCGGACGTCGACCTGGGCGAAGCGCACCTTCCCGGGAGCCATGCGCTCGAGCGCCTCGACGGCGCGGCGGTGGCCGCGTTCGAGCGAGTCGACGGCGACGATGCGCGAGGCGCCCCGGCTGAGCAGCTCACGCACGGTGTGGGAAGCGATGTATCCGGCCGCGCCGGTGACGAGGCAGTGCATGGTGTTATCGGCAGTCTATTAGGTGGGGGATCGCCGCCGGGTCGCGTATGCTTCCTGAACTTCGCCCGCCATGGACGGCGGGCCGATGAAGCCTTCACGGGCTTCTGCCGCACCCGTCGTTCACGCATGGACATCGCCTCACCGACCCGACCGAAGCAACGTGAGCCCGTGGCCGACGCCCCCGTGGGCGAGGGCCTTGCCGCCAAAGCATCCTTGCGGCTTGCGGGCACCACAGCGCTCTCGGACCTGCCTGCAAACGACCCCCGGCTGGCGGCCCTTTCCGCGGCCTGTGCGGTGGTCACCGCCCTGGAAGCCGAGGCTGCGGCCCTCGACCGCCGCCTGGCGGAGGCCCACCGCGTGGATCCCATGCGTCAGGTCCGGGGTTCCACGGCCCTCGAAGCGGCCGCGGCGGAGGCTCGGTTGCTGGTGCGCGAACTCGACGAACTGCTGTGCGCGGCCGCCGAGGACGCGCGGCGCAGCGCCGGCCGGACCCACCCGAAGGGCGGAGCATGACCATGGAAACCACCGAGACCTCGACGGGCCAGGGTGCCGTCGTCGACCTGTCCTCCCTCCCCGCCGACCGTCGCGCGCGCGCCTTCGGCGAGGCGTTCGACTACCGGGGCGACGTGACGCTGGCGCTGGAGGATGGCTCGCGGGTCGAGTGCTTCGTCTTCGACCATCGCGACGCGCCCACCGGCGCCGTGCTCCGCGTGATCGAGGCGGCGTCGGGCGCCAAGCGGACGATCGCGTGCGCAAGCGTCCGCCGAATCGAGTTCACGGGCAAGGACACCGCGGCCGGCAAGACCTGGGAGAACTGGGTGCGCCGCTATGTCGAGAAGCACCGAGCCGGCGAGCACGCGGGCATCGAGAGCGAACCGATCGAGTGAGTCGGCAGGCCCGGGGCCACCCCGGGCCCACCCCACGGTCACCAGGAGTCGCCGGTCTCGAGGTCGGTGAAGCGCCAGCCGAACTGGTGGCGCATGCGCGAGATCACTTCCCACGCGATGTCCTGCTCGGTGATGAGGAGGCTCATCTGCCGGATCGGGTCCTCGCCGGGGAGCAGGTGCACCTGCAGCCCGGGGCCGTACAGGACGTTCCCGCCCGGCTGGTCGGGCGCGGTGTTGCAGACCTCGAGCGCCGCCAGCACCTCGGCGCGCGAGCCGATCGGCAGCAGCGCGCCGTCCTCGGACTTCGTGCGGTGGTGGATGGCGTAGGAGGCAATCGGCATCGCTCGGGTCCGGGGAGGGGTGAAGGGGCCAACGATAGCGGCTGCGGGCCGGGACGTCACCTGCCGGCGGCGGCGACCACCGCATCGACGAGGCGCGCCAGCGGCACCGGCTTGACGAGGTAGGCGGCGGCGCCGAGCGAGCGCGCCATCTCGGCGTGGCGCTGCCCGCGGTTGGCGGTCACCATCACGACGGGCACCGGCGAAGGTCCGGCGCGGGCCCGCTCGAGCACGGCGAACCCGCTCTGCCCGGGGAGCATCAGGTCGAGCACCATCGCATCGGGCCGGTGGGCCGCCAGGAGGTGGGACGCGACGCTCCCGTCGGGAGCATCCTCGACCGTGGCACCCTCGGATCGCAGGGCCAGGCCCATGGCCTCGCGAATGTCCGCGTCATCGTCGACGACCAGCACTCGGACCCCCTCGAGCCTCGCGCGCGCCTCGGTCACGCCGCCGCGCCCTCGGCCGCGCGCGCCGCGTCGGCCACCAGCCGGTCGACGGTGCCGGCCGCGAGCCACGGGAGCGCACGGAGCTTCGCCTGCACGCGCTCGGGCATCGGCTTGCGGTCGCGCTCCCACCGCGGGCGGCTCTTCCAGCGGCGGTGGATCCACAGGTACTGCCCGGGGTCGAGCATCACCGCGCGCTCCATGGCGTGGTTGTATCGCGCGGTGATCCAGAAGACGGGGTCCTCCTGGTCGGCCCAGTCCTCGGGCCGGATGACCTCGGTGGTGTGGACGCGGTACTGGAAGCCGGCCCCGTGGCGCAGCGCGACGCCCACCACGATGGGCAGCTCGTACCGGATGGCGAGCAGCGCCACCGACTTGTAGGCGCTCGCCATCTGGCCGAAGTAGGGCACGAACACGCCGTCCGGGCCCGCGTCCTGGTCGGCGATGAGCGCGATGCGTCCGCCGTCGGTCACGATGCGCTGGAGTTCGTCGGTGGCGCCGTACTTGGTGATGACGCGCATGCCGCGCGCCTGCCGCTTTCCGAGGGCCCACGCCCAGAGGTAGGGGTTGTCGAGCGGGCGGGCCAGCGCGTGCATGCGGAAGCCCATGAGGGTCGGGAAGAAGCCGAGCAGCTCCCAGTTGCCCGCGTGCGGCGCGAGGAAGATCGCGGGGCGGTCGCCGATCATCGTCTCGATGCCGCGGCGCGCCTCGTCGAGGTCGACGTGGCGCGGCCACGTCTCCTCGGTGAGGAGCCTGGGCAGCTGGAACGCGTCCACCATGTAGGTGCGGAACATGTAGCGCACGCTGGCGCGCGCGAGCGCGTCGACCTCGGCCTCGGCAAGCGCGGGGAACGCGCGCCGCACGTTGCCCGCGGCGCGCGCGAGCCGGTGCGGGTTCATCGCGGCCCACGCGTCGGCGACCACCCCCGCGGTGCGGAGGTTCTGCTCGGGCGGGAACGCGCCGAAGAGCCACTCGAACGAGCGGGCCGCGCCGTACTGCGCGAGCGCGACCGCCGTGCGGACGGGCGGGGGAAGGGTGCGCCGGGCGCCCATCGAGGCCGCGCCCGGAGGCTCAGCGACCCTCGTTGGTCAGGACCTGCATCCGGTTCCAGTTGAGGACCGGGACGCGTGCGGCCTGCGCATCGTTGAAGAGCGCGTTGTAGGTCTCGTACGCTCGCTTGAGATCGAAGTGGGCGGTGTACTGGCCCTCGTCGGCGTTGGCGGGGAGGTCGAGCGGCTCGGTCGGCCGCACGCCCATGACCACGAAGTCGAGGTCGCCTCGGAGGCGGTCGCCGGAGACGACCTCGCCGCCCCACGAGCTGATGCGGCCGCGGACGAACTCGGCCTCGGCGGCGGTGGCCGTGCCGTCGTTGTCGACGTCGAAGAGGCCGTGGACGAGGAACTTGTAGCGGTAGTCGGGGCTGAAGATGACGTTGGCGATCACGTCGTCCTTGACCACCGGGCGCGTTCGCGCGCCGGTACGGCGGCTCTCGGGGATGACGCGGGCCGTCGAGGTGTTCTCGTCGACCTTCAGGACCTGGACCCGCGCCTTGCCCGGGATGAGCTCGCCGCTCGAGGGGTTGAACTGGATGGAGGCGGGCGAGTCGTAGACGTCGAACGTCATGCCGGGCTGCACGCGCTGCTTGGACCCGATCGACAGGAACACCTCGCCGTTCTGGCTGCCGACGTCGATGATCCGGCCGTCGGCGAGGCTCGCGGCGTTCTCGGGCTTGATGCGGTACTGGTCGACGGTCTTCTCGAGCTCGCCGACGCGCGTCTGCAGGGTGGCCTTGGAGACGCTCTCGGCGTTGATCTTGTCCTGGAGCTCGGCGACCTCCGTGCGGCGGCGCTGGTCGATCTCGTCCTGCAGCTTGCTGATCGAGTCGACGGTGCTCTTGACGTCGGTCTCGTACTTCTGGACCGAGGTGCGGTAGGTGCCGAGGTCCGCGTCGACGCGCTTGGAGGCGGCGCTCGCGGCGGCGGCGGACTTCTCCGCCTCGGTGCGGGCGGCGGCGGCCGCGCCCTCGGCCGTCGCGACCTGGGCCTTCAGGTTCTGGTTGTCCTGCTTGAGCTGCTCGCGCTCGCTGCGGAGCGTGTCGAGCTCGCCCTTCAGGTTCGCGACGTCCTCGGCGGCAAGCGACTTCTTGATGTTGGCCAGGGCGTCCTCGCCGGGCGTGACGTCGGCGTCGCCGACCACGAAGTTCGCGAGCTGCTTGTAGGCGGCTTCGGTCTTGCCGGAGGTCGTCGCGGCCGCCGACCGGGCGTCCTCGGCCTGCTTCTTGGCTCCCAGCGCGGACTGCGCCTCGAGGTGGAAGTAGATCGTGCTGGCCAGCAGCCCGACGGTGAGGATGACGAAGGTGACGAGGCCCACCACGAGGCCGGTCGTGCGCTGATTCATGGTCTGACGGACCTCCAGGGCGAGGCGTGGGCGGGGTGCCCGCGCCGGGTGAACGCGATAGTGTCCGGAAACCGGGCATCCGCGTCAAGTGGAGACTACGCATCCATGGGGGCGGGCGGTTGCCGCGACCCGGCGCGCGCGGCGGGTTATCCGAGCGCGTTCAGGCTCGCTCCGGATGAGGGCAGGGCCATGCTCCGACGGTCGGTTGCCGTCGGCGGCGGATCGTGGCATACTGTGCGGCTCGACCGAACCCCAAGGAAGCACGTGCCGAACACCGAATCCGCCAAGAAGCGCGTCCGACAGAACGCCAAGCGCAACGCCCTCAACAACTGGCGCAAGCGCCGGGTCAAGGACCAGATCAAGGCCTTCGACAAGGCGGTCCATGACCGCGACGCGAAGGCGGCCGAGGCCGAGCTCCGCAAGGTTGCCGCCGTGCTCGACAAGGTGTCGTCGACCTCGACCATGCACCGCAACACCGCGGCACGCAAGAAGAGCCGGCTCACGAAGCGGCTGAAGGCGCTGCAGGGCGCCGCGAAGTGAGCGCCGCCGGGCACGCCGCGGGCATCCGCGTGCTGTGCCTCGACGTCGACGGGGTGCTGACCGACGGCACCGTGGCCCTCGATGACATGGGCCACGAGACCAAGCGCTTCAACGTGAAGGACGGTCTGGGGATCGCCGTGTGGCGCCGCCTCGGCGGCGAAGTCGCGGTCATCACCGGCCGCGCAGGGCTCGCCGTCCGCCACCGGCTCGAGGAGCTCGGCGTGCGACGGCTCCATGCGGGGGTGGCCGACAAGGCCACGGCGATCGCCGAGGTGGCCCGGGAGGCGGGATGCCCGCTGTCCCAGGTCGCGTTCGTGGGCGACGACCTGCCCGACCTCGCGGCCATGCGGCGCTGTGGCTACCCTGTGGCCGTGCACGATGCCGCGCCCGAGGTGCGCGCGGCCGCGGCGTACGTGACCTCCGCGCATGGCGGGCACGGCGCGGTGCGCGAGGTGGTGGAGCACCTCCTCCGAAGCCAGGACCGATGGAACGACGCGCTGGCCATGTTCGACCCTGCAGCCGGCACCGGACGCGCGCCGGAGGCCGGGAGTGACCGGCCCCGCAGCGCCTGATGCCGGGAAGGGGACGCGGCCCGGCCATGACGTCGAGCGCCGGTGGGAACGTCGACGAAGGAGGCCCTACCTGTGGACCGCGGCCGCGGTGCTCGGGTCGATCGCGATCGTCGCCGTGGCGTGGTTCTACGACTCGCGTTCCCCGGGACCGACGCGCACGACGCGGCGTCACGCGGCACCGGTGACGGAACTGGTGATCCCGTCGCCCCTCTCCGAGCAGGAGCGCTCGGGTTCGGGGCCCCGGTTCGGTTCGCAGGAGTCCGTGCGGCTCACCGAGGGTGCGTGGGTGCAGGTGGCCGACGCCAAGGGGAACCTGAAGCAGCAGTACACCGCTGCGCGCATCGACCCGCTCCCCGACAAGCGGCTCTCGATGGATGCGCCGCGTGCCGTGCTCTACGGCGAGGGCGGGCGCATCGTCACCATGCGCGGCGATGCCATGACCGCGCGCGTTCCGCGGCGCGAGCTCGAGAGCGGGCGGCTCGTCGGCAACGTCGTCATCAGGATCTATCGCCCGCGCGACGGGAAGCCGGTCGATCTCCGAGGCGATGCGCCCGAGGTGGTGGTCGAGTGCCCCGAGGCCTCGTTCGACGCCGAGAGCGGCGAGGTCCGCTGCGACCGGCAGGTTCGGATCCTGGGCGACAGCGTGTCGTTCGACGGCGAGGGGCTCTCGATGACCCTCTCGCCGGGTGGGGGCTCCATCGAGCGCCTGGTGGTGGACCGCGCGCTCTCGCCGCTGCGGATCAACCGGACCGCGGCGGGCATGGGTAAGGGTCGCCGCGCCGCGGCGGACGCGCCGGCGTGGGGCGCATCGGCCCTGCACGGCGGCTGGGTGCCCGCGGTGGCGCTCGCGTCGGCCCCGCCGGCGAAGGAAACGGGGCGGCTGTTCGAACTCACGATGGATGGCGGCGTGTCGGTGACGAGCTGGGAGGGAACCCGCGTGTCGACCGTCACGGGTGACGCGGTGCGCGCGGTGTTCCGCATGCGCGAGGGCGGCGGGCTCGGCGTGGCCGGCGCGAGGCCCGGGCCGTTCGGCGGGCCGTC
>CAMDUT010000108.1 GCA_945877905.1 Phycisphaera mikurensis NBRC 102666
CGGCTGTCCGAGAAGGCCCGGGCCCTCCCGAAGGTGCCCGGGGTGTACCTCATGAAGGACGCCGAGGGCCGGGTGCTGTACGTGGGGAAGGCGGTGTGCCTGCCGGACCGGGTGGGCAGCTACTTCGTCCCGAGCGCCGACCTGGGGGCCCGCAAGCAGCCGATGCTCGACTGGGTGACCGACGTCGAGGTGCTCGAGTGCGAGGCGGAGTGGGAGGCGCTCCTGCTCGAGGCGCGCCTGGTCAAGGACCTCCACCCGCGCTTCAACGAGCTCCTGAAGGACGACAAGACCTTCCCGTACCTGGCCGTGACGGTGCGCGAGGAATTCCCCGGCGTGTACGTCACGCGCAACCCCTCGGACGAGCGGTTCGCGGGCGCGCGCATCTTCGGGCCGTTCACCAGCGTGCACGCGCTCCGGAGCGCGATCACCGTCATGCAGCGGGCGTTCCAGTTCCGCACGTGCGACCTCGCGATCCGGTCGGACGACCCCGCCAACCGCCGGTTCCGGCCGTGCCTGCTTCACTCGATCGGCCAGTGCACCGCGCCGTGCGCCAACCGCGTGGCCCCCGAGCGGTACCGCCGCGACGTGGACCGGTTCCTGCGCTGCCTCGGCTCGCGCCGCAGCGTGCTCGTGCGCGAGCTGCAGGGCGAGATGGAGCGCGCCTCCGCCGAGCGCCGCTTCGAGGACGCCGCCGTGCTGCGCGACCAGGTCCACGCGCTCTCGAAGCTCGACGACCGCGAGACCCGTCGCGGCGAGGAGTACGACTGGCAGCCCGAGCTCATGGTGTTCGCGGGCGACCCCGCCGTCGGCGCGCGAAGCCTGCAGCGCACGCTCGGCATGGACCGGCCGATCCGGTGCATGGAGGCCATCGACATCGCGCACCTCGGCGGCGAGGAGACCGTGGCGAGCAAGGTCTGCTTCGTGGACGGCAAGCCCTTCAAGGACGCCTATCGCCGCTACCGGATCACGACGGCGGGGAACGACGACTTCCGCGCGATCCGCGAGACGGTGTCCCGCCGGTGGCGCGACGCGCAGGAGCAGCGCGAGCTGCTGCCGGACGTGCTCCTCATCGACGGCGGGCTCGGTCAGCTGCACGCGGCGCTCGAGGCGCTCGAGGGGTTCCCCGACCGGCCCGCGATGGTCATCAGCCTCGCGAAGAGGGAGGAGCTGATCCACGTCGAGCGCGAGAGCGAGCCGATCCGGCTCGCGCGCAACAACGCGGGGCTGCGGCTCTGCCAGGCGATCCGCGACGAGGCGCACCGCTTCGCGCGGCGCTACCACCACCTGCTGCGGCGGAACCGGACGCTGGGGCGCGACTGACGGCCCCGCGGGCAGGGCGCCGCCGGCGCCGGTCACGCCGGGCTTGGCACCGCGCCCCCGGGGGCCGCGCCCTCGTCGGGCTTCGCGGCCGGCAGCGCGGGCTTCGCTGAGGGCTTCGCCATCTCGGCTCCGAGCAGGTCGGCGACGGTCGGCTTCATCGGCGGCTCGCCGCGCATGACGCGGTCGACGTCGTCCTTCGTGAGCGTCTCGTACTTGAGGAGCGACTCCGCGACGGCCACCACCTGGTCCCAGCGCGAGTCGATCAGCCTCTTCGCGTCGGTGAACGCCTCGTCGGCGAGCCGGCGGATCTCCTCGTCGATGAGGTGCGCGGTCTCGGGCGAGTAGTCCTTCTCGGGAATGAAGGTCTCGCGGCTGTCCTCGCCCCGGTAGCTCACGAAGCCGAGCCGGTCGCTCATGCCCCACTCGAGCACCATGGCTCGGGCGAGCCTCGTGACCATCTTGATGTCCATGCCGGCGCCGCTCGAGATGTCGCCGGTCTTGCGCGCCTCGGCGATGCGGCCCGCGCACAGGACGCGCATCGTGGCGTCGCAGAAGCGCCGGCCGTACCCATACCGGTCCTTCTCGGGAAGGCTGAACGTGGTGCCCAGCGCCTGGCCGCGAGGGATGATGGTGACCTTGTGGAGGGGGTCGGCGTCGGGCAGCAGCATCTGCACCACCGCGTGGCCCGCCTCGTGGTAGGCGGTCGCGACGCGCTCCTGCTCCTCGATGCGCTTGCTGCGCTTGGCGCGCCCGTAGCGCACCTTGTCGCGCGCCTCCTCGAGGTCGACCATCTCGATCACGTCCTTGTCGGCCATGGTCGCGATGATCGCGGCCTCGTTGATGAGCGCCGCGAGGTCCGCGCCGCTGAACATGGGCGTCGCGCGCGCGAGCCGGTCGAGGTCCACGTCGGTCGCGAGCTTCACCTTGCGGGCGTGCACGCCGAGGATCTGCCGGCGGCCGACGACGTCGGGAAGGCTGACGCCGACGACGCGGTCGAAGCGGCCGGGCCGGGTGAGGGCGGGGTCGAGCACGTCGGCGCGGTTGGTGGCGGCGATGACGATCACCTGGTCGCTCGCCTCGAAGCCGTCCATCTCGACGAGGATGGCGTTGAGGGTCTGCTCGCGCTCGTCGTGGCCGCCGGTGGTGAAGCCGCCTCCGCGCCGCCGGCCGACGGCATCGATCTCGTCGAGGAAGATGATGCAGGGCGAGTTCTCCTTCGCCTGCTTGAAGAGGTCGCGCACGCGGCTGGCGCCGACGCCCACGAACATCTCGACGAAGTCCGAGCCCGAGATCGAGAAGAACGGCACGTCCGCCTCGCCCGCGATGGCCTTCGCGAGCAGCGTCTTGCCGCAGCCCGGGGGCCCCTCGAGGAGCACGCCGCGCGGGATGCGCCCGCCGAGCTTCTGGAACCGCTTGGGGTTCTTCAGGAACTCGACGATCTCCGTGACCTCCTCCTTCGCCTCCTCGATGCCCGCGACGTCGGCGAACGTCACGTTGACGCTCTCCTTCGTCTGCACGCGGTGGCGGCTCTTGCCGAAGCTGCCGAGCATGCCGCCCGGGCCGCCGCCCGCGCCGCGCATCGAGCGCGACAGGAAGAAGATGAGGAGGCCGAAGAGGAGCAGCGGCCCGATGATGGTGAGGAAGAGCTGGCCGACGAACGAACTGCCGACGTTCGAGACGAACGGCACGCCCTCGGCGTCGAGCTGCGAGAGGTAGAAGTTGACCGCGCGCGGGTCGATGGCGACGGTGACCGTCGTCGGCGCGGACTCGGCGGTGACCCCCGGCACGCTGCCGGGCTTCAGCCGCGCCGAGGCCTGGCCCTCGGAGATCTCGACCTCGCCCGCGAGCTTCTTCTCCTTGGCGTAGCTCATGAGCTGCTGCCACGAGATGCGCTCGCCCTGCGGCCCGCTCGAGGTCAGCACGACCACGATGAGCCCGAGGAGGGCGACCAGCATGATGACCGTCAGCGCGCCGCCGCGCTTGGGCGCACCCGGCGCCGGCCCGCGGCCCGGCGAGTCGCGCTGCGGCTCACGGCCACGCGGCCCCTCGTCCGCGAAGTGGGCGGCGGAGGCGTCGGGCAGGCGTTCGGCGTTCGTCGTGGATTGCATGGTGGGGAAGGTGAACGATATGCGCGCCGGCGGCTCCCGGCGCGTCACCAGGTGGCCTGCATGTTCGCGACCACGTCGGTTGCCAGGTTCTGGACGACGGCGAACCGCCCGATCTCCGTGGGTTCCGCGGACGGGCGGCTGGGGACGAAGAGCGCGCTCGCGGTGAACCCGTTGCGGGCCACGATCACCTTGCCGGTGCGCTGGTCGACCCATTCCCAGTCGATGGTCACCTCGTAGAGCGCCTCCTCCGTCAGGCCGGTGCTGCGGCTCTTGGAGAGCTCGCGCACGTTGCGCCGGCGCACCGTGCCGCGCAGCAGCGTGTCCGCGCGCGACTCGCTGGCGATCCGGTACGGCGTCATCGCCTGGACCTCCTTGATGAGCGCCTCGGTGAGCTGGCCGTTGAGCGGCCGGTCGTACGTGTCGTTGCGGAACACGTTGACCGCCACCGTGCGGTACTCCTTCGGGTAGCGGTTCCTCACCGCGTAGCCGGGCGCATCCGTCGCGGGGCCGTCCGATGCGCAGCCCGCGGCAAGCGCACCAATCGCGAGGAACGCGGCGGCGAGGATGGTGCGGGGCGTCGTCATGGCGTGGGCGCGGGCGCGGCGGGCGGCGCGGGGGACGGCTGCGCGGCAGGCGCGGGCACGGCGTCCGACGGCGCGACCTCGGAGATCAGCGTCTCGTCGACGCGCGGTGCCTCGGGCGGCAGCGTCGTCTGTGCGGCCGGCGAGCTGCGCAGGAGCTCGCGTCGGATGCCGGCGTAGTCGGGCGCGGTCTTGCGGACCGACTCGGGGAGCTTCGCGAGCACCTCGTCGATCACGCGCAGGGCCTGGAGCGTGGCCACGCTGCGGGGGTACTTCTTCACGAGCGCCCGGATCTCGCGCTCGGCGCTGATCGGGTCGTTGGTGGTCCAGTACCAGTTCGCGGTGGTGAGGCGCTTGTCCGCCTCGCTCTCGTAGACGCGCAGCAGGATGGCCTCCGCGCCGATCTGCTTCGCCAGGAGCGGCTCGGTGGCCTGCAGCTCACGGAGCTTCACCGACGCCTCGGCCAGCCCGCGCGCATCGAACTCGGGTCCCTTGTAGCCCGAGCAGTATGCCGCGATGAGCCTCAGGCGCGCCTTGTCCGCGAGGCTCGAGCGCGGGTAGTTCTGCACGAAGAGGTCGTACGCGTCGGCCGCGAGCTCCATGTCGCGGCGTTCGTAGTAGAAGTCCGCGAGCGACATGCCCGCCTTCTCCGCGAGCGCGCTCCCGGGGAGCCGCTCCTGGATGCGGATCAGGATCTCCTGCGTGTCGTCGTCGGTGTTCACGATGCGGAAGGTCCCCCAGAACTTCCGCTTGAGGCCCCCGGCGTAGCGCATGGCGATGTCGTACTCGCGCTCGAGGGCCGGGACGAACGCCGCGCTCGACGGATGGCGGCGCGCCACCTCCTCGAAGTCAAAGAGCGCCTCGTACTCCTCGCCGAGCGCATTGCGCGCGTCGCCGCGGACGAGGAGCGCCTCGGCGCGCAGCGGGTCCGAGGGGAACCGCTCGAGCCACGCGTCCATCAGCGCCTTCGCGCGCTTGGGCTCTCCCTTGGCGAGCGCCAGCTTGGCCATGCGGATCACCGCCGCCGGCGAGCCGGGAGCGGGCGCGTCCTGCTCGCGCCACTGGTCGCGGTCGTCGAGCCGGAACTCCTGCTGCGCATGGGCCGACGCGCCGAGCAGGGCGGCGGCGAGCGCGAGGATCGGGGCGACGCGGAGCACGACGGAATCGTAACCGTTCCCGGACCTTCCGCGGCAGCCGTACCCTTCGGCCGTGCACGTCGCCGTGATGCTCAACCCTGCCTCGGGACGCGGGCGCTCGGTGCGCGCCGCCGACCGCGCGTGCGCCGAGTTCGTGCGCGCGGGACTCGTCCCCGTGCGCATCGCGCTCGATGCGCCCGAGGAGGACGTTCGCTCGTCCGTGGCGGGCGCACGCGCCGTGGTGGTGGTCGGGGGCGACGGCACGGTGCGTTCCCTGGCCTCGCGCATGGCCGGTTCGGGCGTGCCGATCGCGATCGTCCCGACGGGCACCGAGAACTTGGCCGCGCGCGCATTCGGGTTCCGCTGTTCCCTCCGGCGGCTGGCCCGGGCCGTGGTGCGCGGGTCTCGACGCCAGGTCGACCTCGGCGAGGTCATGGTCCCGGGGCGCGCGCCGCACGCGTTCGTCGTCATGGCGTCCGCGGGCTTCGATGCCGAGGTGGTGGCGCGCGTTCAGGCGGGCCGCAACGGTCCCATCTCGCACAGGACGTACCTGCGGCCCATCCTGCGGGCGATCGGCGTGTGGGAGGCGCCGTGGATCGAGGTGCGCTCCGCGGCCCGCAACGACGCGTTCGCGGGCACCGTGGTCATCGCCAACGCCCGCCAGTACGCGCTCGGGATGAACCCCGCGCGCGAGGCCGACCCGTCGGACGGGGCGCTGGAAGCCGTGGCGCTGGCCGCTCGTTCAGGCGCCGGCATGCTGGGGTGGGTTGCGCGCTGCCTGCTGCGCCTGCCGCTGCCCCCTGAGGCGCGCCTGGGGCGCGCCGCTGCCTGGCAACTCGCCTTCGACCGCCCGGTGCACCTGCAGGCCGACGGCGACCCCGTGCCCGGCGGACCCGCCCGCGAGGCCACGGTGCGGGTGCACCCGGGCGCGACGTGCCTGCTCGACATGCGCCCCGGCAGGGCATGACCCGGCAGGGTTTGCCTGCAATCTGCAGAAATTGCCGATCGTCGGCCGATGAGGGTGACGGAGCCACGGATGGCCACCGCACTCACCGCCGATCGTTGGGTCTTGGTCCACGCTGCCATGCGTCGGCGCACCTCGCGCGCACGCGTGGCGGTTGCCGTGGCCGTGGTCGTCGCGGCGATGTGCGCGCGGCACGCGGCCGCGCAGGACGCGGAGCGTGCGCCGCTCGGCGCGCCCGTCGCGCGAGCGCCCGTCGCCGCGGCGGGGGCGTGGGGCGAGGCCGTGCGCGTGGGCGGCGCGCTGGCCGTGGTGGTGGGCCTCGCCTTCGCGGCGCGATGGTGGTTCGTGCGCAGCGGTGCGGCACGCGCCGTCGTCGCGGGCGCCGGTCGCGTCGAGGTGCTCTCGCGCCAGCCCGTGGGACGCGGCCAGCACGTGCTCGTGATGCGCTTCGGGAGCAAGTTGCTGTGCGTCCAGCAGTCGCGGGACGGGCTTCGCACGCTCGCGGAGGTGGACGAACCCGTCGGGCGCCCGGCGGCGCCCGCGAATGACGGCGAGCGCGTGGTCGACCTGCGCCGCGAACGGGGGTCCGCGTGAATCCCGCGGACGGCGGGCTCGACCCCGTGACGCTGGTGGCGGGCGCGGCGGACGCGCTGCCGGCGGGCGCGGGCTTCCGCGGGGCGGCGGACATGGTGGTGCTGCTCGCGGTGCTGTCGTTGGCGCCCGCGATGCTCCTCCTCTGCACGTGCTTCACGCGCATCGTGGTGGTACTGGGGCTCCTCCGGCAGGCGGTGGGAGCGCAGTCAATGCCGCCCGCGCAGGTGACGGTGGGTCTCTCGCTCCTCCTCACGTTCGCGGTCATGGCGCCGACCATCGACCGCGCGTGGTCCTCGGGCATCAAGCCGTACATGGACGGAACCGTCGCCTCGACCGAGGATGCGTGGGTCGCCGCGCGGCAGCCCGTCCGCGACTTCATGTTCGCGCAGGTCGAGGCGGCGGGGAACTGGGACACCGTCTACATGCTGCTGGGGCACCGCGGCGTCGACGTCTCGGATCCCTCGCGGCTCACGCGCGCCGACGTCGACATGGCGACGCTGGTGCCCGCGTTCGTCCTCAGCGAGCTCAAGGTGGCGTTCCTGATCGGGTTCCGCGTGATGCTCCCGTTCCTCGTGATCGACCTCGTCGTCGCGGGGATCCTCGTCAGCCTCGGCATGTTCATGGTCCCGCCGTCGCTGGTGTCGCTGCCCCTGAAGCTGCTGCTCTTCGTGCTCGCCGACGGGTGGTCGCTCGTCGTTGGCTCGCTGCTCGGGGGGATCTCGGGGGCGATGCCGTGACCGAGGCGCCGGTCGAGCTCCTGCGCGAGGCGCTCATGGTGGCGCTGGTGGTGTCGCTGCCCATCCTCGCCGTGGCGGTGGCGGTCGGGCTCGTCACGGCCATCGCCCAGTCGGCGACGCAGGTGCAGGACCAGTCGGTCTCCGCGGTGCCGCGCCTCGTGGCGTGCGCGATCGTGCTCCTGGCGCTCGCGGGCTGGATGGTGTCGAAACTGGTGTCGTTCGCGCAGGCCATGTTCGCGGGGGCGCCCTGATGCCGCCCGCATGGGAGTCGCTCGCCGGCCCGGCGCTCGGCTGCGTCCGCGTGGCGGGCCTGGCGACCTTCGCGCCGATGCTCGCCGGCGGCGCGCTTCCCGTGCGCCTGCGCGTCGCGGTGGCGGCGGTGATCGCGATCGCCGCGATGCCCGCCGCGGGGATGGCCGCGCCGCCGGCGGCCACCGTGGCCGAACCGTGGCGCATGCTCCCGGCCGCGGTGCTCGAGTTCGCCTTCGGCGCGGCGCTCGGCATCGTCGCGCTGCTCCCCGTCGCCGCGTTCCGCGCCGCGGGCGCCCTTGCAGGCGTGCAGATGGGGCTCGGCTTCGGCAGCGTGTACGACGCCGACGCGGGCGACGGCGAGGGCGACGCCGCGTCGCAGCTCCTGGCCGCGGCGGGCGTCGCGCTCTTCGCCTGGTGCGGCGGGCTCGACGCGGTCGCCCTGGCCGCGATGCGCACGTTCGAGCATGCGCCGGTGGGTGCGTGGTCGGCGGCGGGCGCGGTCCCCGCCGTGACGGGCGCCGCGCTCGCGGCGAGCGAGCTCGCGTTCCGGGTGGCGCTGCCGGTGACGGCGCTCCTGGTGGCCGAGGCGCTGGTCGGGGGGTTCGTCGCCCGGAGCGTGCCGGGCATGTCGCCCGTGGCCTTCGGGTTCCCGGTGCGCGTGCTGGTGGGACTCGCGGGGCTGCTCGCGGGCGCCGTCGCCATGCAGTCCTCGATGCAGGGGGCCGTGGCCTCCATGCTTGACCGCATGCGGGCGGTCGCGGGAGGTGCCGCATGAGCGAAGGTGACCGCGACGTGCTTCCCGGAGCCCGGAGGCTCGATCGGATTCGCGACGAGTTCGGTACGCCGGTTCGTTCGTCGCCGATCGGGGCGCTGGCGCTGGTCGGAGGGGTGATCGGCCTGTGGTGGGGCGGGACGGCCGCATCGGCGGTCGACCTCGTCTCGCGCTCGCTTGCGTCGGCAGGTGACATCGCCGCCGGGATCGACGGCACGGGTGGCGTGCGCTCGGCGATCGTGGCCTGCGCGCGGCTCGCGGCGCCGGCATGCGTGGGCGCGGCGGCCGGCGCGTGGCTCGGGGCCCTCGTGC
>CAMDUT010000109.1 GCA_945877905.1 Phycisphaera mikurensis NBRC 102666
GCCAGCAGGTCGCGCCAACGCCTTTCCCACACGAGCCACGGGACCAGCGCCGACGCGGGCAGCACGACGGCGAGCAGGCCCTTCGTCATGAACGCGAGCCCCGCGAAGACCCCGCTCACGGCGAGCCACGCAAGACGCGGTCGTCCGCGCTCGCCGGTCACGGCCACGAAGAACGCGCACGATGCCGCGAGCGCAAGCCCCGCGATGGGCATGTCGAGGATCGCCACGCTCGAACCGACCGCCGGGAGCACCATGGTGAGCGACGCGAGCGCGACGAGCGCGCCAGTCACCGTCGCGTCCGGCGGAGCGCTTCCTGCGAGGCGTGCGCCGCGCCGCGCGGCCACGCCCACCGCGAGCGCCGCGAGCCCGCCGCACAGCGCGGCGGGAAGCCGGATCGCGAACCCGGTGTGGCCGAAGGCCTTGATCGAGGCGGCCGTCATCCAATACGTGAGCGGCGGCTTCTCGTAGAAGCGGAACCCGCTCATCCGCAGCTGCATCCAGTCGCCGGACTCGGCCATCTGGGCGGCGATGCTCCCGTACCGGGTCTCGTCGGCCGTGAGCACGGGCCGCGCGCCGAGGAACAGCAGGTTGACCGCGACGAACGCCAGCAGCGCCGCCAGCACCGCGCGTCGCGGCGTCATCGGGCGGCGTTCCCCGCGGCGTCCGAGCGCCAGAACCGCGCGGTGAACCTCAGGCCCTGCCGCTGCCCGGGAAGCGGCGTGTACGTGGTGAAGTTGCCCTGCCCCATCGCGCGGCGCCGGTACACGGGATCCTCCCGCGACCACTCCTCCGGGTCGACCTCCGCGCGCGTGACCATCACGAGGTCGGCGCCCACCTCGCGCGCGGCGGCCACCGCCTGCTCGTCGGCGCGCGCGTCGGAGTTGGCGAGGAACGTGCTCGAGCCGAGCTCGCGCGCCGTGCCCTCGGCGGGTGCCGCGGTCACGATGCGTGCCTCGGCCACGGCGGCGAGCCGCTCGCCTCGATAATGCAGCGTGAATGGATTGGTCGCGCAGCCCGCGAACGACGCGAGCGCAAGCACGGCGACCGCGCAGGGGGCCAAGGGCGGGAGGTTCATCGCGCGGATCCTACGGCGCGATCACGCCCGCCACCGCGCCTGTCATCCAGCACGCGAGCGCGCCCGCGCACATCGCGCGGAACCCGATGCGCGCGAAGTCCGATCGGCGCTCCGGCGCCATCGCGCTGAGGCCGCCGATCTGGATGGCGATCGACGGCAGGTTCGCGAAGCCGCACAGGGCGAACGTGGCGACGACGGCGCCACGGCCCGCGAGCGACCCGTCCTTGACCATCGCCGCGAGGTCGACGTACGCGACGAACTCCGTGGCGATCACCTGCGTTCCCATCAGCGAGGCCACTCGGTGGCTGTCGGCGCCGCAGCCCATGAGCCACGCCATCGGCTGCAGCAGCCATCCGAGGATGTTCTGCAGCGAGAGCGGCGGGATGCCGTGCTCGGCGCGCCACGACGCGACCGGCAGCCAAGGGGCATCCACGTCGCCGAGCGCGGCGAGCGGCCAGTTCACGAGCGCGATCAGCGAGACGAAGGCGATCAGCATGGCGCCGACGTTGAGCGCGAGCCGAAGCCCGTCGCCCGCGCCCTCGGCTGCCGCGTCCATGAGGTTGGCGGTGGTGCGCGGGAGCGAACGCAGCGCGTCCGGCGACTCGGCCGGGACCGGCTCGGTCTCGGGGAGCATCAGTTTCGCCATCACGAGCCCCGCGGGCGCGCTCATGACGCACGCCGTCATGAAGTGCTTCGCGACCTCCACGCGCGTCGCCTCGTCGGCGCCGCCCACCATGCCGATGTACGCAGCCATCACGCTCCCGGCGATGGTGGCGAACCCGCCCGTCATCACGGCCATCACCTGCGAGCGCGTCATGCGGGGGATGAACGGGCGCACGGTGAGCGGCGCCTCGGTCTGCCCGACGAAGATGTTCGCCGCGGCCGAGAGCGCCTCGACGCCGGAGATGCCCATCGCGCGCCGGAGGGCCCACGCGATGGCCGCGACCAGTCGCTGCATCACGCCGAGGTGGTAGAGCACCGCCATCAGCGAAGCGAAGAACACGATCACCGGCAGCACCTTCACCGCGAACATGAAGCCCCACGGGCCCGAGGCGTCCACGGCCTTGCCGAAGACGAACGCGGAACCCTGGTCGGCGAACGAGATCACCGTCGTGACGCCCTGCGCGAACAGCGTGAACGCGGCGACCACCGGAGGGAAGCGAAGGAACAGGAAGCCGATCGCGAGCTGCAGGAGCACGCCCACCGCGACGGTGGACCACGGGATGCGCCGGCGGTCGGTGGATGCCGCCCAACCGATGGCGAGGATGACGGCGATTCCGAGGAGTCCCGTGGCCTGCATTCGGGACCGAGGATAGCCCCGGACTCGCAGGAAGACCGCGGGCCCGGATCGGCGATCGCCGGTCCGGGCCCGCGGGATTCATCGTGCGTGCGGTGCGGTCAGCTCCAGTTCGAGAGCTGCATGCCCAGGTCTGCGCCGTCGACGGTGCCGCTGTTGTTCAGGTCTCCGACGCCGGAGCCGCCCCAGTTGGCGAGCAGCAGGCCGACGTCGATGCCGTTCACGACGCCGTCGTTGTTCAGGTCGCCGACGACGACCACGGGCGGCGCTGACGGGCCGTTGATCCCGACCTGCATCGAGGTCGGTTCACCCGCGGCACCCGGCCGGAACAGGCCGAGGGTCGCGTCGGTCGCCACCGGGGGACGGTCGGCCGTGAACCAGAAGTTGTACATCGTCGCGAATCGGAGGGCATTGCCGTTCGCGTTGGTCGCGAAGGTGCCGCCGGTCCACGTGACGGCGCCGCCCGAGGTGCTGATCGACCAGTCAGTGGGGTCGTACGAGTCGCCCGAGTGGTAGTCGACGTCCTTGAAGCCCGCGCCCGTGACCGTGACGCCGGCGGGCACCGGCACCGAGAACGAGCGCCCGCTGCGGTGCGAACTCATGTTGTGGATCGCGTACTCGTAGCGCCACGTGCCGTTGCCGTTGTCGGTCACGCGGTAGCCCACGTGGAACCGGCCGTCGTTCGGCACGTCGACGTTGTTGATCTTCACCTCGCCGTCGAGCGACTTCCACGCGAAGATCGCGGCGGCCTGGCGCTGCGTGGTGCTGGTGAAGGCCAAGGTGTACGAGCCGCTCGAGAGCGACCCGACGGTGAACCGGCGCCACGACGCGTTGTTGTTGTCGTTGCCGGCGGCCGCGTCGTCCTGCGCGATGTAGTGGCCCTCGGCGAGGTAGACGGCGCCCGCGTTCTGCGCGGGATCGAGGTCCAGGCCCTTCACCTGGATGCGACGGCCCACGGTGGCGGGGGCCGAAGGCATGCCGACGTTCGGGGTGCCGGGGAACACGCCGGTCGAGGCGTTGACCTCCATGCGCGTGCCGAGGCCGCTCTGGCTGCCGTTGAGGCTCGACGAGTACGGGTCGGAGCAGCCGATGCCGAGGTAGTTGCCCGTGCTGGACGCCGAGCAGCTGCCGCACACGGTGCCCTGCAGCGCGGTGAATCCGTGCTTGCCCCAGCCCATGCCGATCTGCTCGAGGCGACCGTTCTTGTAGCGGAACATGTTCTGCGGGATGAACGGGTGCCGGTTGTCCGGCGACGCGAACCACTGCAGCTGCGCGGTGCCGACATTGCAGCTCGTCGTGCCGATGGCGTACGCCATGACGGGCACGCCGCCGACCGTCACGGAGCCGTACTTCGAGATCCCGACGAGGTCGCCGACGATGACGTCAGCCCCGGCGACGAGGCCTTCGCCCGACGAACCCTCCAGGGCCACGGCGTTGAACTGGCCGGTGAGGATGGCGGTGCCGCAGAGGGCGATGGATCCGAGGGCGACGGTGGTCTTCATGGCATGGTCCTAGGCGAAGTTGCGGACGGATCAGGATCTCGGGGCAGGAGGCGCTCAGCCTCCTTCAGCAGGTTATCGACTGAGTCGAGGTCGAGCGCGGGCTTCAGGGCGGTGGCCGGCCGGGCGGGAGATGCCAGGGCGCCCGCGGCGATGGCCGCCTCGGCACGGGCGCGCTCGGCCGCGATCCACGCGGCGTCGACGCGCTCGGGGAGCTCCGGCGAGCCGAAGAACACGGGGTCGACCATCGGGTTGCCGCCGCGGCGCGCGGCATCCGATCCCTCGTCCCACGCGGGCACGAGGTAGATCGCGAGCCCACGGTCAGGCGAGCTCCACAGGCGCTCGCCCGTCTGCGACCCGAAGCACGCCACCGGCTCGGCCACCTGGCGCGGGACGATGAACCCGGGAGCCGCGCGCACCACCACCAGGTGCCCCGAACGCACGTCGCCGCCCTCGCGCCGACACCGGTGCGCATACGGCGCACGCAAGGTGAACGGCTGGCATGCGACCACCTCGATGGGCGCGCCCGGCGTCGCGGGCACGGGAGGCATCGCCGAAGGCACCTGCGGGGGGACCGGCTCGGACGGCCGCTCGACGGACGGCGCGACGGAGGGAACGCCGGTAGGCGCGCCGGGCTCCGCACGCGGCGCGGGCGCGGAGCCCGCGGGCGCCGCCTGCATCGCGAACACGGAGCACAAGGCGATCACTGCGGTGGCCGGCATCACTCATCCTCCAGTCGAAGGTCGTCGAAGACCAGGCGCCCCGCCGCGGACCCGTTGTTCCCGCCGAACCGCAGCGTGACGGCGACGACGTTCGAGAAGTCGAACGTACCGCCTCCCGAGCGGAGGTCGGCGAGCTTGATGCGCACGGTCTCCATCTCGTTCTGCCACCCTGACCCGGTGCCGAAGCCCGTGCGCTGGTACGGCTCCTCGATGCCGCCTCCGAAGGCCCCGATGCGGACCGCACGCTCGTTGCCGCCCGCGTCCCGCAGCGACACCGTCAGGTCGAGGTCGCCGAGCGCCGACGTCGTGTTCGGGTGGCGCGTGCCCTGCGCGGCGCGGAAGGAGAGGTACTTGCGGCCCGTGAGGTCGGCGAGCGCCGCCGGCACCGACCACTCGACGCTCGAGGGCCCGGTCCAGTCGAAGAGCATGGCGCGCGTCGACTCGCCGGAACGCGCGCGGGTGGCGCCGTTCATGGGGTCGCTCGAGAGCCACGTGAAGCTGGTGTTGCCGTCGTTCTGCACGGCCTCCACCCAGTTCGCCACCCCCGCGGCTGCGACCGCGGCGCCCGAGCTCGAGAGCGCGGTCGCGGTGTTGGCCTGCAGGTCGTCGATCACCGCGGCGACCCCGGCGACCGTCTTCCACTCGCGCGTGACCGTCACGGTCGAGGGCTGGCCGATCGGCCGGAGCGACTCGTTCTGCCGCCAGAGGAACTCCTCCATCGCGCGATCGTCGGCGAGCACGCGCCGCAGCATCGCCAGGACCGCGCCCTTGGTGACCTGCTGCGCGGCGGCGGTGCCGATCGCGGTGTTGGCCGGTCCGGCGAAGTCGTTGAACCCGCAGCAGTTGAAGTCGTTGTGGTCGGCGCCCTGCACGTAGCACGAGTGCCGCATGCCACGGGCGCGCTCGAACAGGTTGAAGCTGTCGGCGATGTCGCTGTCGGGGCAGCCGCAGACGTCGCCGTCGGCCGACCCGTAGAGCAGCATGTACGGCACGTCCTGCGGGTTCGCGCTCGCGGCACCCAGGAAATCGGTGGGCGCGATCGAGATCACGCACCTCACGTTCGCGAGGCCGTAGCTCGGGGACGTGAACGTCCCGTCGAAGAGCCGGTCGTAGCCGCGCGCCACGCCCTCGCCGCCGCGCGAGTGGCCGATCCACGCGACGCGCGTCACGTCCACCTTGCCCGCGAGCACGCCGCTCGAGATCGACGCGTGCTGCGCGATGAAGCTCTCGGTGTGCTCGAGCGTGGTGGTGGTCGCGGTCTCGATGCCCGGGACCGTGTCGTTCTGGTGGCTCATCACGACGTAGCCCCAGCTCGCCAGGTGCGTGCCGAGGTAGTCGTACCAGGTGTACTGGTGGCCGTTGCCGTGCGAGATCACCACGATCGGCCGCGCGCCGGGCGCGTTGGTCGGGTAGTAGATCCGCTCGAGCTCCATCGTGTCGAGGATGTCGGGGTCGTTGACGTCATGTGACGCGATCGTCGCCGTCGAGTACGGGCCCGCCGCGGCGATGTCGCGCGTCCACCAGAAGCCCGGGGCGTCGCCGCCGCCGTCGATCAGGTCGCCCGGCGAGAGCGTGCCGCTCAGGTCGAGGTCGACGACGAGGTCGTAGCCGCGCGCAGGAGCGTCGCCGGCGCCCGCGACCAGGCCCGCGACGTTGAGCGCGACGACGTTGCCCTGGAGGGTGGAGGCGGGGATCGCCACCGATTGCGCTCCCGAAGGGCGCGCGTCGACCAGCGTGGCGTTCGCGGCCCATTGCGCGGCCGATCGGTTCTCGACGATCCACGCGAGCGCGGTGCGACCGGCGGCGGCCGGGTGCTGCAACGGGTCGACCGCGAGCCCCACCCCGCCGTCGGAGTTGAACGTGTCGACCCAGCTTGCCCACGGATACGAGGCAAGCGCAACCGCGGCGAGTTCGCCGGAGGGCTGGATGGGCGGCGTCACCGGGCACGGGCCCCATGCGGACAGCAGCAGGCCGAGGTCGAGGCCGTCGACCGAGTTGTCGCCGTTCAGGTCGCCGCTGCCCGGGCCACCCCACTGCGCCAGCAACAGGCCGAGGTCGGCGCCGTCGATCGCGTCGTTTCCGTCGAGGTTTCCGGGCGGGCATGACGCGAGCGCGGGCGCGGCAATCGCCAGCGCCGCGATCGCGGCGGCACGGAGGACGCCGCGCGCGGCGGCGCGCGAGTGGTCGGGTCTTGGGTTGAGGCGCATCGGGTCTCCTGAACATAGCCCGGTTCCGGGCGATGGCACCGATACGCCGCGCGGATTCGGCGAGTTCCCGGTCCTTCAGGGCGAAATCGGAACTTCGCGCGGAGGCCGCGGCACGAGCCTCGCGACCCACAGCATCAGCCCCACCGCCACGAGCGCCATCGCCGCGAAGGCCGCGAAGCTGGCGTTCAGCGGCCACCCGGCGTCGCGCATCCGTCCGAACGCCCAGTCGGCCAGGCCGCCGCAGCTGATGCTCACGAGGTTCATGATCCCGTAGCCGGTGGCGCGCAGCCCGGGGCGCGCAATCTGGCACAGGATGGGCATGTTGTTGCAGTCGAAGAGGCCCCACCCGAGTCCGAAGAGCGCGAGGAACGCGATGGCGACGGCGAGCGTGCCCGCGTTCCCGACGCCGAAGAGCGCCGGGACCAGGAGCAGGATCCCGAGCGCTCCGGTGTACGCGCGCCCGCGGTGGGTGACGCGCGACCACCGGTCCGCGAGGACTCCGCCGATCGCCACGCCCACGAGCATGGCGATGGTGAGGTAGAGCGTCGCGCTGACGCCCGCGACGCCCTGGCCGAGGTTGAACTGCTGCTTGAGGATCGCGGGCATCCAGTCGCGGACGATCCACCCCGCGAGCGCTGGCAGCGTGAAGCACGCGACCAGGAGCAGGAACGGGGGGCTGCCGAGGAGTTCCCGCACCGCACGGAACGGACGGATGCGCTCGGTCGCCTCGCGCCCGGCCGGACCGTGCACGTCCGGGGCGCGCGCATGCGCCGCGGCCGCGCGCTCGACGCGCCCGAGCGCGACCGCGAGCGGCAGCGCATAGAGGACGCCGACCGCGCCGGCCGCATGGAACGCAAAGCGCCAGCCGAGCGACGGCGCGTCCGCCACGTAGCCGCCGAACCCGCCCGCCATCATGCCGACGTAGATGGCGGTCTGGTGCACGCCCACCGCGCGAGAGCGCGTGCGCTCGGAGTGCATGTCGGCGATCAGGGCGAGCGCCGCCGGGATGTAGAAGGCCTCGCTGACGCCCATCAGCGTGCGCGCCCACATCAGCTCGCGGAACGTGGTGGCGCTGCCCGTGAGGAGGGTGACCGCGCTCCACGCGAAGAGGCTGCCCGCGATGGTGGCGCGACGCCCGAAGCGGTCCGCCACGTAGCCGCCGAGCGGGCTCAGGAACGCGTAGACCCACTTGAACTGCCCGAGCATCAGGCCCCAGTTGCCGTCGGTGCCGACGCTCGGGATGTCGGCCATCACGGAAAACTTCATCGACGCCAGCATCTGCCGGTCGAGGTAGTTCAGCATCGCCACCGGCCAGAGCAACGCCACCGCGAGCCACGCGGTGCGTGCAAGGCGCGATGCGGCCGAACCATCGGGGGCGGTCATCCGTGGCGAATGCACGCGGGGAGGCTATCGAGCGCATGCCGCGACGGGCGAAAAACGACCGCGGGCAGCCATGCAATGGCTGCCCACGGGCTTCCGATTCGGGGTTGGCGCGCGGTCCCTTCCGCGCGGAACGGTCGGTCAGGCGCGGCGACGGCGAGCCGCGAGCCCGGCCACGCCCAGGAGCGCGACGGCGCCCGGAGCGGGAATGACGGCCACGCTGATGGAGTCAGCCGAGGGGTAGAGCGCGTTGGAGCCCGAGCCGCCCATGACCTGGATCGAGATCGAGGTGATCGCGGGGCCGTTCGACCAGAAGCCCTGCCACTGCGAGGTCGAGCTCACGAGGCCGATGAAGCCGGACCCGTCGGCGAGGCCGACCGTGATCGTGCTGGGGACGAAGTTGAAATTGATGTCGGTGGCGAAGAACTGCCCGCCGACGCCCGTCACGCCGCCGGCGAAGTCGAAGAACATCGTGGCCGGGTTGTTGGTCGACATGAGGCCGAGGTCGGCGTACATGCCGCCCGTCGCGTTCGCGCTCCAAGACACCCCGAGCAGGTTGCCCGAGTACGACGGGGCGAA
>CAMDUT010000110.1 GCA_945877905.1 Phycisphaera mikurensis NBRC 102666
CTGCACCGCGCCGGAGCGGGGTGCCGGGCCGAGGATTCCCGCGTGTCAAGGAAGCTCAAGTCCAGCGCCCTCTGCCCGCACTGCTGGCACCGGTTCCGCCCCGACGAGGTGCTGTGGATCGCCGCGCACCCCGACCTCCTGGGCGACCGACTGCTGTCCCCCGAGGACCCGGTGCGGTTCCTCCCGTCACGCTTCACGCCCGCGCGCGAGGCGATCGATCCGGGCGGCGCGCGCACGCGCCGGCTCGCGTGCCCGCGGTGCCACCTCGAGGTGCCGCAGCTCGTCCTCGAGCGGCCGATGACCATCATCTCGGTGGCGGGCAGCCCGTCGAGCGGCAAGAGCTACTTCATCGCGAGCGCCATGTGGAAGCTGCGCGAGGACCTCGCGCGGCTCTTCTCGGTGGCGTTCACCGACACCGATCCCGCCATGAACCGCGCGATCACCGACAACGAGGCGCGGCTCTTCCTGAGCGAGGACCAGTCGGCCTCGGTGCACATCGACAAGACCGAGCTCGAGGGGTCGCAGTACAACTCGGTGCAGTTCGACCCGGGCGTCGCGACGCTCCTGGCGCGGCCGCACATCTTCACGCTGCGCCCCTCGCGCGACCACGTGAACGGGCACGCCCCCGACCGGCTCACGCAGCTCGTCACGCTCTACGACAACGCCGGCGAACACTTCTTCCCGGGCGCCGACACCGCGCGCGCGCCGGGAACGCAGCACCTGGCGCAGGCGCAGGTGCTGACGTTCGTGTTCGACCCGACGCAGGACGTGCGGTTCCGGCAGCGGCTGGGCTCGGTGAGCTCGGACCCGCAGCTGGCGGCCGGCGCGAAGGTCACGCGGCAGGACCAGCTCATCGTCGAGATGGCGAGGCGCGTGCGCATGCACGCCGGGCTCTCGGCCCAGCAGCGCGTGCCGAAGCCGCTCTTCGTGGTGCTCTCCAAGAGCGACATCTGGGGCTCGCTCCTGCGCGAGGAATCGGGCGAGCCGGTCGACATCGTGACGCCGCCCTTCTGGCGCGAGCGCGCGGGCCTCGGGAAGATGGGGATCCGCCGCGTCGATGCGGTGAGCGAGCGGGTGCGTGCGCTGCTTGCGGACCTCGCGCCCGAGGTCGTTGCCGCCGCCGAGGACGCCTTCGAGCGCGTGATCTACGTGCCCGTCAGCGCGATCGGCACGTCGCCGGTGCTCGACCCGGCGTCGGGACTCCTGAAGGTGCCCGTGGCGCGGATCGCCCCGCGCTGGGTCTCGGTGCCGTTCCTCTACACGCTCGCGCGCTGGTCCTCGCACCTGGTGGCGAACGACCGCGGCGACGCGGGCGAGTCCATCGGCTCCGCGAGCGCGGACCTCGAGGCGAACTGACGGACGCGCACCTTCCCGGCGAACCATGGCCCTCGAACTCGTCTACACCTCCGCGACCAAGGGCCTGCGCGCGGGCACCAGCGGGTTCTGCACGGTGGCGATGACGCGCGGCCTGCCGCCGGCGCTCGTGCCCCGGCTCGAGGCGCTCGGCGGGTACCGGCCGGGTCCGTCGGGCGACGGCCCCGTGGCCTCGGCGTTCTGGCGGATCGACCTCGCGGGGAGCATCGCGCACGTCCTGAGCGTGGTGGGACCGGCGCCGCCCGACCACACGCAGCGCACGAACAAGATCGCCACGTACCTGGTGCTGGGCGCGGACGAACTGGTGCCCACGGGGCCCGCGTGGCTCCTGGGCCGTTCGGGGCTGGTGCGGCGCGCGTGGCAGGGCGACCCTGCGTGGATCGAGGCGCCCGTGCGCGTGCCGGCGTCCGGACCCGTGGGTCCGCGCGTGTGCAGCGCCTGGCAGGCGGCGAGCGGCGACGCGGGGTGGGCGGGCGCCGTGGCGAGCGCGTTCCTGCGCGACCAGGGCAAGCCCATCCACGTGGTGGTGCCCGCGGCGCTCGACCCGCTTCCGCTGGCCGACGAGGTGATCTGCCTGCTGCCGGACTGGGCGCGGTGGCGACTCACGTTCTCGACGTACTTCCTGCAGCCCGTCGCCGGCGTGCCGTGCGCGCTGCGGTTCTGCCTCGAGGGCACGCCCGCGGCCGACGCGGCGCGCCAGTCGAAGTCGATGGTGCTCGACCTCGTGCGCGGGCCCGGGACGGCGCCCGACGGCCGCCACGTGCGCGTGGCGCGCACGGGCTTCGACGAGGAGGCGATGGCCGAGGCGCGCGCCAAGCAGGCCGCGGCCGCGAAGGCCGCCAAGGCCTCGGCCGCGAAGGCCGCCGTGGCACGGGCGAAGGCCGAGGAGATCCAGGTGGAGCCGGCCGGGCCGGAGGATCCGCAGCGCACGCCATCGATGCGTCGCACTCCCATGTGGAACGACGATGACAAGGCGGCGCCGCTCGAGGAGGTCGAGCGGAGGAAGGGCCTCCTGGGCGCGTTCGGCATGTCGGGCGGTCCGGCCATGGCCGTCCTCGGCATCCTGGTGCTCGCCCTGGTCGCGACGCTGCTCGGGTTCTTCGTGGTGCCGTACGTGGCGACCATGAATCGCGCGGCGGACGAGGTGACGGGCGGAGCGGCCGCGCGCACGGGCGATGCGGTGCACGAGCCGGCGCATGCCGCGCCGGCGCCCGAAGCGAACGTGCCGCCGTCGGTGCCCGCGCCGGTGCCGCCTGCGCCCACGCCGCCCGCACCCACGCCGCCCGCACCCACGCCGCCCGCGCCCGAGACCGTCCAACCTTCGAAGCCTGCCACGGACACCTTGGACCCGATGGCGGCGAGCACGCCATCCACGGATCCGACTCCCGGAGGCGATGCCGCGACCGACCACCCGCCCACGGGCGACGCGCCCTCCGCGCAGGAATCGAATCCGCTGCTGAACGGCACGCTCTTCGGGGCCATCGGGTTCTTTCAGCAGGACCGTTCCGATCGCCGCGACGAGGTCTCGATGTCGTGGCGCGCGCCTTCGGGCGTCAAGGAGTTCGCGACGGCGCACTTCCGCACGTCGCCATCGCTCGACGCGTTCGGCGTCCTCGCGACCGGGCATGAGCTTCGAATCGACGGGATGGAGCACTTCGTCGCGGAGGCTTCGGTGCGCGGCCGCGACGTCGTCGTGCGCGTGCGCGGGCTCGGCGACGCCATGCCGGCGGCGCTGGCCGACGCGCTCTCCTCGCCCAGTTCGGCCAACGAGCGGAGTCCCGTGCTCGCGCGATGCGCCGTCGAGATCCTGGACGCCGGTGGCGCGCCCGTGGCGATGGTCGGGTTCTCGAAGCCCGCCGGCACGCCCGTGGTGGTGGATGCCCTGCGTCCGGTGGTCGTACCGGCTCCCGCCGGTGACCCGCTGGTGGTGCAGGTGCTGTCGGGCCGGGACCGTGTGCGCACCGTGCGTGCGGAGTGCGTGGTCGCCGCGGGCACCAACGAGATTCTCCAGGCGACCGCGCTCCTGCGGGTGAGCGCGCTCCGCACGGTGGCCGGGGATGGCGGCATCTCGATCGTCGTGAAGTCCGACCCGACGGCCGCGGCGCGCCGGGCGGAGCTCTCCGAGCGAATGATGTCGCTCGAACCCGATGCGCGCGGTCCGCTCCAGCGCGAATTGAGCGAGCTCAAGCCCGACCCGAGCAAGTTCGACCTCACGATCCGCGTGTCGCTGCCGTCCGGGGCCGTGCTGCTCGATGCCGCGATGAAGCTGCCTGAACCGGGAGGCCCGAGGTGATCGCGACGCTGCTGACGTCCGCGATGCTGGCGCACGCGCCACCCGCCCCGACGCCGGCGCAGGCGCCCGCACCGGCACCTGCTTCCCCGTCCGCCCCCGCGCCCGCCGCCATCCCGCTCGACCCCGCGGCGTTCGCCCGCACGGTGGACGCGATGGAGGACGTGGTTCCCTCCGTGAAGCAGCTCGCGCGCTTTCCGGTCGCGGTCGAGTCGGTGTCGCTCGAGTTCCTCGGTTCGCCCGAGCGCATCGCGACGCGCGCGGTTCGCGACGGCATCGAGGTCCGCGCCAAGGATCCCGAGGGTCGCGAGGTGCTCCTCGGCACCTTCGCGTGGAACGGACCCGTCGTCGAGTGGCGCTGGAGCCGCGTGGGCTCGGTGCGCATGCGCGACGCCCTGCGCGATGCCGACGCCGCGCTTCCGGCCGCGCGGCTCGCGGTGAAGCTGGTCGACGGATCCGAGCGGACGGTGTGCGCACCGCCGCCGAAGCTGCGTGCCGTGCTCAAGGCGGGGCAGCCCGTGAAGCTCCGGCTCGCGGTGCCCTCGGGCACCGCGCTCCGGTGCGAGGCCGACGGGCCGTCCGGCTGGGCGCTGCAGGCCCCCGAGGCCGGGCGCATCGCGACGCTGCTCTCCGAGGACGGCGAGATCTCGGTGTCCCACGACGCGCGGACGCAGCAGCTCACGGTGGAGTGGCGCGATCCCGTGCGCGTGCAGGCCGAGGGGCTCCGCGAGGAGATCGCCGAGCGCAAGCGCGAGCAGGCGCGCCGTTCGCCGGCCGAGCAGCGCATCGTCGCGGGCGAGATCGCCGCGCTCGAGGACGAGCTGAAGGCGCTCGGGAACCCCAAGCCCGGCAAGGACCTGTCGCCCGTGCCGGCCATGCGCGTCGTGGACGCGCGCGGACGTACGCTTGCGACGCTGACCATCGAGGCGAGGTGACCATGTCCGCCAAGCAGGAACTCTTCGAATCGGTCCGATCGGTCGTCACGGGACGCCTGCGCGACGACGCGCAGGTCCGCGAGCTCGCGCACCGCATCTCCGAGGAGTCGACCGCGCTGCGACGGCGCGTGCAGCGCGCGGTGGACTACGCGCGCCAGGGCCTGCGGCTCGAGGCGTGCGCCGAGGCCGAGGCCGAGCCCTCGGTGTTCGAGCTCGCGTCGGCGTTCGACACGGACGTGATGCGCCAGTGGCGCGCGCTCTGCTCGAAGAACCGGCTGCCGGTGCCCGAGGAGGTCTCGGTCGAGTCGCTCGGCGAGATCGAGGAGGCCATCGCGTTCACCGCGCCCTTGCGCAGCCGCCTGGCGCTGATGCGGCGGCTGGTGCTCTCGGAGGCGTCCGCGTGGCACCGGCTCGAGACGCTCCGCGAGCTCGTCTCGCGCGACCCCGACAACCCCGCGTGGCAGGACGACCGCGCAGCGCTCGAGCCCGTGGTGGCCGACGAGCTCGGCGAGCAGTTCGAGGACGACCTCGCGAAGGGCCGCCTCGAGGACGCCGCGCAGTGCGTTCAGCGGCTCGAGGACGGCAAGTGGCACTGGTCGGGCGCGTCGCGGCTCGCGGCGCAGCTGCGCGCGAAGCTCGACCGCGCCGAGGCCGCGCGCGCCGTCGAGGAGGCGCACCAGGTCGTGGGCCGGCTCGAGGCCGAGTGGTCGGCCGAGAACGAGCTCGGCGTGCGCACGGAGCTCGAGCAGGCGCGCATGGTCGAGCAGCGGCTGCTCGGCCTCGGCGGCGACATGCCCGGCGAGCTCATCGCGCGCATCGACGAGGTGGAGCGGTGGCTGGCCGCGCGCGAGAGCCACGAGTCGGCGCGCCGCGAGAACCAGGACCGCGTCGCCGAGCTCGACCGGCTCGCGCAGGACGAGTCCGCGACCCTGCCGCAGCTCCGCAAGGCGCTGCGCGCCGCGGAGCAGACGGTCGAGGGCGTCCCCGAGGACGTGCGTTCGGCCGCCGAACGGCGCATCGACGCGTTCGAGCGCGGCATCCGCGTGCGGCGCATCGCGGCCGTCGCGGCCGTCGTGCTGCTGATCGCCGCGGGGACCGTGGCCACGGTGATGCTGGTCCGCAGCAGCGAGGAGTCCGCCCGCGTCGCGGCCGCGGCGACCGCCGCGGCGGGCAGCGTCGAGGCCGGGCGGTTCGACGAGGCCGAGCGCCACCTCGCCGAGGCCGAGCGAACGGCCGAGGGCGCGGCGGACCCGGCGGTCCAGGCCGCGCGCAAGCGGCTCTCCGACGCCAAGGCGGCGATCGCCGACGCGGCGCGCCGCTTCGCGTCGCTCATGGACGAGGCGGGCGACCCCTCCGCCGAGACCGCGCGGCCCGAGCGCGTCGACGAGGCGAAGGCGCTGGTGCGCACCGAGGACGAGCAGCGCCGCGTGTCCGAGTGGGTCCGCGCGCGCGCGGCCGCGCTCGAGTCGCGCCGCGCCGAGCGCGTGCGCCAGGGGCTGGCCAAGGTGCGCGAGGTGGCGCACCAGGTGGCCGAGGCCTCGCCCGGCGCCGACCCGTCGTGGGACGGTCGCTTCGCGCAATGGGAGGGCTCGCTCGCCGACATCCGGCGCAACTTCGGCGACCTGCCCGAGGTCGAGCGCGACGCGGCCACGGCGATCACCCTCATCGCCACGCAGCGCTCGAAGGTGGCCGGCGCGCGTCGCGACGCCAGCCGTTCCGGCCGGATCGCGGACCTCGGCGCGGCGAGCACCTCTCCGCAGCAGCTGGCCGACGCGCTCGCGGCGTTCGCGCGCGAGCATCCGGACGCCGCCGAGGCGCAGGCGTTCTCCGAGGCGGCGCTCGCGCGTGCCGGGTGGGAGGCGCTGCTCTCGTTCTCGTCGATCGCGCCGCGCCCGTCGGCGGCGCTCGCCCGCGCCTCGCAGAAGGAGCGCGACGCCGCGATCGCCGCGCTCGACGCGTACGTCGCGTCGCACCCGACCACGCCGTTCGCGCGCGAGTGCCAGTCGCTCAAGTCGCTCCTGCAGCCGGCCCCCACGTGGCGCGCCGAGCTCGAGTCGGGGCTCGCCACCGGCACGCCGTTCGCGTACTGGATGGTCGAGCGCACCGACGGCACGCGCTGGTACTGCCAGAAGGACCCGCGCGGCATCCCGTGGCAGCCGAAGCCCGCGGGGAAGGAGAGCAAGTTCGTCACCGTCTCGAAGGGACGCGTCGACGGCAAGATGGTCGACGCCATCGAGGAGTTCCAGAAGTCCGCGGTGCGGTCCGAGGGCGAGTCGCCGCAGATGGCGATGGCGACGCGCCTCCGTGAGTTCCTTGCCGACGAGGAGAAGTGCCCGAACGACGTGGCCGCGCTCTTCGGCGCGCTCGAGGCGATCCGCGCGAGCGACGCGGTCGACGGCGCCATCCTGGTGTCGGTGGCGCGCTCCGTGGTCGAGAAGGCGATCCCCGAGCTTCCCGAGGCCATGCGCCCGCAGCTCGAGGCCGCCTCGAGGCGCCTGGCGCGCGAGAAGCCCGACGACATCGACTGGCTCGACCCGCTCGACACCGGTGCGCGCAAGAAGAGCGCCGCCGCAGCAGCCGCCGTGCGCGAGGCGCTGCAGGTGGACGCGTGGCGCAAGGCGTACGCGGGCCTCATGAAGGACGCGTCGATGCCGTTCGCCACGTCGTACGCCGCGGCGGGCGTCCTGGTCCAGCGCGACGGCGCCCCCGCGTTCCTCACCGCACCGGGCGCCGCGCCGGCCGCGGGAACCGTCCTGCTCGCCGCCGAGCCCCCGGTGGGCGACGCCGCGGCCTCGGTGGTGACGGTCGGCACGGTGGGTGCGGGCGGCGACGTCGCGTGGGAATCCGCCGCGCGCGCGCTTCCCTCCGGGACCATGCTCTTCCGCACCCGTTCGGGGGCCGCGCGATGACCGACGACGGGTCCGACTGGCTCGAGCCCGACCCCGCGTCGAAGCCCGACGCGCGCGACGAGTCCGCCGGCCGCATGGCGCGCGGCCCGTGGTTCGTGCGATTCGCGGGCCGTCGCAGCGGGCCGTTCGACGCCGAGCGCCTGCGCACCATGGCGCGCCGCAAGGCGCTCACCCGCATGCACGCCGTGAGCGTCGACGGCACCGCCTGGGTACCGGCGACCACGCTGCGCGCGGTGTTCAACGCCGACGGATCGGTGGTGTCCGGCCCTGCGCTCGCGGTCGAGCCGGACGCCGAGGAGGACCGCTTCGGCGACCTGCCGGACGGCGAGCCGCTGGAACTTCCCTCGGTGGCGCGCGCGGCGCGGCGCGGCGCGGCGCTGGTGCGGCCCGCGGTGATCTCGGCGCTCGCCCTCGCGACCATCGTCCTGGCGCTGCCCACCTGGCGCGACGCGTCGGGCGCGGTCGGCTGGTGGTGGAGCGAGGGCGCGATCGCGCTCACGCTGCGTGCGCTGGCCGCACTCGCGGTCATCGGCGGCTGGGTGCTCGTGTTCCTGCCGGCCGCGCCAGCGCGCGCGGCGTCGGTGGCGGCGGCGGCGACCGTGCTCGCGGCCTCCGCGGCGCTTCCCTCGGTCGCATGGGCGCCATGGTGCGCCGCCGCGGCACCGTTGGTCGCCGCGAGCGCGCTGCTCGTGGCGGTCGAGAGCGCGGGCGGCCGCTCGCTGCGCCCGCACGGGCTCGGCGCGCTCATCGCCGGCGCCGCCCTCGGCCTCGGGTCCCTTGGGCTCGCGATCTTCGTCGCCGTGCGCGACGGCGCGTCGAGCGCGTCGGGCGTGCTCACGATCGTCGGCGGCGCGTTCGCGCTGGGTGCGGGCGTCGCGGTCGGGGTCGCCGGGACCTTCGCGTGGAAGGCCGTGCCGAACGCATCGCCCCGCATCTTCTGGTGGTCCGTGGGCGCCGCCACGAGCGGCATGGCCGCGGTGTTCGCCGCCGCGTTCGCGGGCCTCGCGGGCGACGTTCCCATGCACGGCGCGCAGGCTGCCGTGGCCGCATGCGTCACGCTCGCCTTCGCGACGCAGGCGTGGGCCGCGGCGCACGAGGCCGTCGAGAACATGCACCGGCTGCCGCCCGACGAGGAACCTCGCGCGGCGGCCGACGCCGGGGGCGGCGCGGTCGCACGCCCCGCGGGCGCCCGGCACGGCGGCGCAGCCTGATACCCTCGTTCCCAACCAGGAGCACGAACGGATGCA
>CAMDUT010000111.1 GCA_945877905.1 Phycisphaera mikurensis NBRC 102666
GCGATCGAGGCCGCGGTCTCGTCGGCCGTGCCGAGGGCGGTGGGCCACGTCGCCGAGATCAACAAGGGCGTCAGCTACCTGCAGCAGCTCGCCGACGGGCTCCACTACCTCGCGACCGACGCGGGATCCGGGCGGGACCACGATGAAGGCACCGACCTCTCGCGCTGGTGGGCGAGCACGGGGTCGCTCCTCTCGCGCGCGCTGCCGCCCCTGACCGCGGTCAAGTGCGCGATCCGGCCGGACCTCCCGCATGTCCAGGTCTCCGAGCAGGCGCTCACCCAGGCCGTGCTGAACCTCTTCGTGAACGCGGGCGAGGCGATCGCGGCCGCGGACAATCCCGGCGGCGGCCGCGTCACCGTGCGCGCCTCCGCCACGGCGGACGGGCGCTCGGTCGCGTTGACCATCGAGGACAACGGCACCGGCATGGACGAGGCCGTGCGCCGCCGTGCCTTCGACATGTTCTTCACGACCAAGGCCCGCGGCCTCGGCTCGGGGCTCGGGCTGGCCCTGGTGCACCGCGTGGTGACGGAGGCGGGCGGCGTCGCCTCGGTCGAGTCGAAGCCGGGCACGGGAACCACGATGCGCCTCGAGCTCCCGGTCGTCGAGCTGGCTCACGGCGGTTCGGGCGGGCGCGTCGCCGTGACCCTCGCGGACGGGCGCGCCTCCGACTTCGTGTGCGCGGCGGTCGATGCACGCGGGTTCATGGCCGTCCCGACCGAGCATGCGGTCGACGCCACGGCCTGGATCGCCGACCCTCGGGTGGTTCGGATGGCCGAGGCACGGCGGTGGTTGAACGCCGGTGCCGGGCGGATCGTCGTGCTCTTCGGCCGGCTCACGCCGGTGTCCCGCGCCGCATGGCGAGGCATCGCGAGGGCGACCGTCGACCACGGAAACGACTTTGATGCGCTCCTGGTCGGCGTCGACCGGGCGTGCAACGTCATTCTCAAGGAAGCGGAGGACCGAAGGCATGGAACCACACGCAACGGCGACGATCGAGGACACCGGAACCACGCGGGTGCTTGCGAGGAAGAAGGCGATCAGCCCGACGACGGGCGCGGCGGAGATGGTGGTCCGCCTGATGTGCGTGGATGACCATGCGCTGCTCGTGCAGGGCATGAAGGTGCAGGCCGAGCTCGATCCTGGCATCGACTTCGTGGCGGGGCTCCCGGACCCGTCGAGGCTGCTCGACGAGGTCGCGCGCGTCCAGCCCGACATCGTGACGCTCGACGTCGAGATGCCGGGGCCCGACGTGTTCGAGGCCGCGGACCGGCTCCGCCACCGCTTCCCGGACGTGCGGTTCGCGTTCCTGAGCGCGCACGTGCGCGACACGCTGCTGAGCGCGGCCTACCGGTGCGGCGCGTCCGGGTACTTCGCCAAGGGCGACGACCTCCGCGACATCCTCGACGGCCTGAAGCGGATCGCGCGAAGCAAGCGGGGAACGTTCGTGATGGGCCCCAAGGTGATGGCGCAGTGCCCGGCGGCGCGTGCGGTTCGTTCGGCCCGGCGCACCCGGCGCGCGGCGAAGGACGGCGACCAGGTGCTCAGCGCGATCGACCGCCTCAGTTCCCGCGAGATCGAGGTGCTTCGCTGCATCGGCAACGGCATGTCGCGTGTCGAGATCGGGAAGTCGCTCTCGCGCAGCCCGAAGACCATCGACGGCCACCAGGAGCGCATCATGCGCAAGCTCGGCATCGAGACGCGCAACGAGCTCATGCGCTGGGCGATCCGCGAGGGGCTCGCGAGCGCGTGAACGCGCCGGGCGGGGCAGGTTCCCCGCGGAGCGTTCCCCGTGCGCGCACGCCGAAGCGAGCGAACTTCGGCGTGCGCGCGGTGCGGGGGGTGAAATCGGGCGCATTCCTCCGTAGGTTGTCGGTTCATTCGTCGCTGCGCGGTGCCTCGGACGTGCCGTGGCACCGCGCAGGACGGCCGAACACCGGCACAGGAGGCATCAATGGACCCCATCGTCTCGCGGAGCATCGCTCCCGTCATCATCGCCGCCGCGGCATCCTCGGCCGCGACCGCGGCGGTGACGACCGCCAGCTACGGCCCCTGCGGCTCGACGGAGGGCCGTGGCTTGTTCCATGCGGACGTCCTGTACGACCACGCGGGAGGCACCTCCGCGACGCTGACGATCAGGCTCCGCAACGACACCGCCCCCGCGCTCGGCGGGTTCATCACCGGCCTGGCGCTCAACGGCGGCACGGGCGTGAGCGCAGTGTCGTTCGTGACGTGCGACAACCGTTCGTTCGATGGCCTCGGTTCGCCGGTCGACGCGAGTCCGTACGGCCAGTTCATGGCGGGCGCCGCGATCGGTGCGAACTGGCTCGGAGGCGGCATGCCCAATGCCGGGATCGCGGTCGGCATGACCACGACGTTCGTGTTCACGATGACTGGCGCGGCGATGGACCTTGCCATGCTCACGGCGGAGGATTGCCTCGGCGGCGACGGACACGCGATGGCGGTCCGCTTCCGCGGCGGCGTCGGCGGCTGGTCCGACAAGGCGATCGGGTGCGCGATGCCGGCACCGGGCGCCATCGCGATGCTCGCCGCGGCGGGCGTGGTCGGCACGCGCCGCCGCCCCCGCTGATCCCCGGGGCCCCGGTCGAACCCGGTCGCGGGGTGCCCTCGGGCGCCTCGCGGCCGGGGAGGGGTCTCACCGCAGCGCGGCCGTTTGCCTCGGGCGCGTCATGGCGGCCACCGCCACCGCGGTGCCCGCGGGCAGGACGATCCCGGCAGGCCACATCCACGCGGGGTGCGGGATCATGACGAGGTTCATGACGCACGCCGCCAGGAGCAGCGCGGCGACCGCCACGCCGAGCGCCACGTGCGCGCGCCCGGCGATGCTTCCGGCGAGGAACGCGCCCGCGGCGCCTCCCGCGGTCCAGCCGAGGACCACGAACACGAGGGCCGACGTCGGCACGGTCGGCAGCGCGGCGCGGATCGCCTCGCGGCCGGCCTCGGGGTCCGTCTTCAGCAGCTCGATGCCCGCGGTCATCTCGGGGCCGACCGGGAACGCACGGTGGCCGATCGACTCGATCGCCTCGACGGTCGCCATCATGATGATGAGGCCCGCGGGAAGCGCAAGCACGAGGCGGAAGGTTCGCATGCGGGGGATGCTAGGCGTGCGCCGAGTGCGGCAGTTCAGCGGGTCACCCGCGCCCAACGCGAGACGACCTCACGGAGCTCCTCGTCGGACGCCTCCGCGGCGCCGGGCCCGAACCACGTGAGTTCGAGCGTGCGGATCTCGTCGCGGAGGCCGGCGACCTGCGCGTCGCCGAGCGCGGCCGCGCGCTCCTGCTCGAGGCGCCGCAGCGAGGTGACCACGCCCAGCGCCGTGAGCCTTCCGGGTGCCCATGCCGTTGCGGCCACGGGCGCCGGCGCGGCGCGCCGGCGTCGCAGCGCCAGCCACAGTCCCGCGAGCACCGCGGCCGCGGCCGCACCGCCGACCACCCAGCGCACGGCCGTGCCCCTCTTGACCGGCACGGACGAGCCGGCCACCGTGACCACGTCGAGCTCGTCGTACGACTTCGACGCGAGCTTCGCGTCCAGCCCCTGCGCAAGGCGCGGAAGCACGAACGAGCCCCCCACGGGCGCGCCGGTCGGCAGGTACGTGACCCTCCAGGTGCGTTCGATGGGCAGGCGGTACATGCCGTCCGCGTCGGGCTCGGGATAGCCGTCCTTCGGCGTGCCCGGCTGGCCGGTCATCATCATCATGCGCATCGACGCGGTGTCCCCCGCGGTGACGACCACCGGCGGGTCGGCCACGACGCCGTCGGGCGCGAGTCCGTACCCGGCGAGCGGGGCGTCGATCCCGGTGAGTGCGTCGCGAAGCTCCGGGACGACGCCCGTGCCGCGCATGCGGACCTCGAGCGTGACGCCCCCCGCGCCGCCACCCGAAGCCTCGCGGACGTCGACGAGCTGCTCGACCTCGAGCCCGGAGCACGGGCGCGGGGCCGCGGCGTCGCCGAGCGCGAGCGGCGCGGAGTTGCTCGCGATCTCGAGCGTGACCGGTCCCGCCTGGTCGGTGAACTGCATGGCGACTCCGACCGCCGGAAGCGACGCGACCGCCGCGTCCTTGCGCGAGAGCACGAGGTACGCGAGCGGCTTCTCCATCCACCCGGGCTCGCCGCCCTCGACCGCGCCGCGCGGCGGCATGAAGGGGTCGAAGAATCCGATGGCCTCGATGTCGAAGCGGTCCGCGAGCGCGCGCTCGATGGACTTCTGCAGCTCGTCGCGGTGGTTCACCTGCCGGAACTGGTTCCCCACGCGCGCGAACACGCCGTTCATCAGGTACTTCGAGAAACCGCCGGTCTCGCGGTCCACCGAGTTCGTGAACCGAAGCGAGAGCAGGGCACCGAAGGGCCGGCCCGCGCCGACCCGGTCGTCGCCGTCGACGGCGAGGCGAAGCTTGATCTCGTCCTTCACGAGGTCGCGGTACAGCTCGTCCATGGCGCGGAGCGACGCGCCGGCCGGGTGGTCGCCGATCACCCGGAGCGCATGGTGCACGAGCCGCTGCTTGACCTCGGGCGCCGACTGGGCCACGGCCTCCTGGACCGCCGCCGCGAACGCCGCGACGTGGCGCTCGTACGCCTCCGGATCGAGGCGAAGCATGGCCTTGCGGAGGAGGTCCACCTGGTCGTCCTGCAAGGTGCCCTGGCGGGGCAGGTCGTCCGGGCGGATGAAGTTCAGCTGCGCCGCGCCCATCGCGGAGCCGAACCACCGGAGGAACACGTCGGGCTCGTCGCGCGCGTCGCCGCGCGCAAGCGCGTCGACGTATCGCCCCGCCGCGTCGGTGAACGCCGCGAACGCGGCCTTGCGGTACTCGTCCTGGCGCGCGGGGTCATCCACCTTCTTCGCCTGCTGCCGGAACTGGAGGCGATCGAACGTGAGGGCCGCCTGCATGGCGGCCAGCTGCCACGAGTCGCGCTCGCGTGCCGTGGCGGACGCGAGCAGGTCGATCGCGACGCCGTAGCCACGGTCGACGATCTCGGCGATCTCGGAGTCGGAGCGCTTGGTGCCGGCCGCGGCCTGGGCGTCGCGGCTGCGCCAGTCGCCGCCGAGCGCCTGCGCCATGGTCGAAGCGAGCCGCACGGCGGTCATCGGCGGCATCGACGGGATCGGACCGAAGGTCCGTTCGATGGCCTCGCGGTCGTACGCCTCGGTGCGCGCATGGCAGGCCTCGAAGGCGCCCACCACGCTGGGCAGCTCGCGCGGCTCGACACCCGCGGTGCGCAACGTCGCGAGCAGCGCGTCGAGCTGCTCGAGGTTCCTGCGCTGGCGGCCGCGCGTGAGCGGCGCCATCGGCATCGCGTCGCGGTAGAAGGCGAAGAACGCCTGCATGCGCTCGTCCATCCCGGTGTCGGGGCGGAGCCGCTTGGTCCACGTCGCGAGGAACGCGTCCGCGAACGCACGAGCCTCCGAGGGAAACGCGGCCACGGCCCGGTCGAGGAGGCCGAGCGCGCGCTCGGGCTCGTCGGAGGCCACGGCCATGGCGATGCACGCCTTGCGCGCGCGCACCGCGAGGCTCGGCTCGAGCGCGCCGAGCCAGCGCTCGCCGGGGATCGCACGCTGCAGGAGCTGCGATTCGCGCGCGACGAACTGCTGCGCGCCCTTCTCCGCCACGGCCTGCTCCATCTCGCCGACGAGCGCCGACGTCACCATTCGCAGCGGGATGCGCAACGACTGCAGGTCGACGTCGTCGCGCGCGAGCAGCACGTCGATCGACTCCTTGAGGCGAAGGACGGCCTGTGCGCGCTCCTCGACCTCGAGCTGCATGTTGCCGATCGCGGACGCCGTGAGCGCGAGCTTCTCGAGCGCCGCCGGTCCGAGCGCCGGGTTCGCGAAGACCATGGCGAGCCACTCGGTGGCCTGCGCGCGCGGCACCGAGCCGAGCTCGGCGATCGCGAGGCCGAGCGCCTCGCGGCGCGCCTCGATCGACGCGCGCTCCATCAGCGTGGCCTCGGCGAGCAGGCGGAACGCCTGCGACCTTCGCGCGTCGGACGCCTCGCCGTCGCCCTCGCGCCGGGCGAGCATCAGCTCCCGGCGCGCATGCACCACGAGGAGCGCGGCGTCGCCCGTCGCGCGCGCCTCCTCGACCGTGGGCAGGAACTCCGCGGACTCCGCAAGCAGGCCCGCGGCGGCGAGCAGGTCCACCGTGCGGCGCCGCGACTCCGCGTCGCGCGAGCCGAAGCGGCCCTCGCCCGCGCGCAGCGCCTCCATCAGCGTGCCGGTGCCGTTGCGCGCCGCGGCCTGTCGGAGGATCTTCGAGAGCGCCGCCTCCTGCCACGGCTTGAGGTCGGCGGGCGAGGCGTCGGCGAGCGCGAGCACCTCCTCGGGAAGCAGTCCCTGGTCGCCGCGGTTGAGCGACTGCAGGATGGCTGCGTAGACGGGCTCGGCCGTCGCGGGCGGGAGCTTCGCGAGGAACTCGCGCACGGCGGGCCACTCGCCCGCCATCACCTGCAGGTGGAGCCACTTGCCCACGTCCTGCGGCTGCGCGGACTCCGCGTTCGGGTGGGGCACCTGGCCGAAGCCGAGCTTCGCGCGTGCGGCGAGCACCGCCTCGGGCTTGCGCATGAAGTCGATGCCGCGCATGGCGCCCGCGATCATCTGGCCGCGCTGCGCCTGCTGCGACTTCGCGGCGGCCAGCCCCAGTGCCTGGTCGAGGTCGATGCCGAGGTCGCGGTAGTAAGCGCGAATCGCGTCCTGCCCGGACGGGTCGAGCGACTCGAGCATCCGCTTGAGGACGTCGGTCTCCTGCGGCGTGAACGGCGCGCCCATGCCGGGCGGCGCCGCGGGGGCGGGCTCGGCCATGGCGCCCATGTCCTCGGGCGGTGGTTCCGCCGACATGTCCGGCTCCTCGCCCGGGTCCATCGACAGCGGAGGTTCCTCCTGCGTCATCATGCGGGACGGCACGACGCGCGTTGCGGGCATGAACTGCGCCGAGGCGGCAGCCAGAGGGGCCATGGCCGCGGCGAGCGCCGCGAGGGTCACGATTCGCGTCTGGGGTTTCATGGAGGTTCCCGACATGCTCACCAGCCGTCCCCGATCTCGCCCTGCATGCCCGCGCCCTTCGAGGGCGTGCCTTCACCGGGCTTGCGGCCCTTGCCCTTGCGCGGCGCAAGCCCGTTGCACTGCCCGGACGGGCAGTCCTTCGGCTTCACCTTGAGTGCCACCTGGTCGCCCGCGCTCTGCTCGAGGTCGAGCACCAGCTCGACGTTTCGCTCGAGGTCCCGCACGCGGCCCGCGGGCTCGCCGCGCGCCCGCGCGTCCTCGGCGAGGTAGCGGAACTGCTCGCGCGCATGGCGCGCGTTGTCGCGCCACTCGTCCTCGGGCCTGCCCGCAAGCCGCTGCAGGCGCGCCCCGTGGTAGTAGGCGGTGGCGAGTTCCTCGCGCACGGCGGACTCGAGCGGCGTGCCCGCGCCCGTGCCGTCGGCCAGCATGTCCTCGAGCTCGCCTGCGCCCGCGGCGACCTCGCCGGCCCGCACGAGTGCCGCGGCCTTCGCGACGCGCACCTCGCGCGCCTGCGGCGCCCCGGACTCGGAAAGCAGCGCCTGGGCCGACGCGAGCGTGTCGGCCACCCCGGTCCAAGCCATCGCCGACTCCGCGTAGGCGGCCTCCTCGGCCGCGACGGCCTCGAGCGCGGCGCGGTGGAGCGACGGTTCGCCGGCGGAGGCGGCCGCGCGGGCCCGTGCCGCGACCGCGGTCACGTGAAGCGCGTGCGCGGCGGACTGCAGCGCCTCGGCCTCCGAGCGGGCGCGGTCGGCCTTCGCGACCAGCGCGCCGGCCTGCTCGGCGCGCGAGGCGCGTTGCCCCGGTCCGTAGTGGAAAGCGAGCAGCCCGACGGGCACGAGGGCCCACAGGGTCCAGAGCAGGCGGTTGCGTCCTTGGGTCATGCGAGTCGTCCTCCTGCGGATGGTTCCTCTGCGCGACGCGCGCCCGGCCGCGCATGCCATGCGCCGGGGGCGCCGAAGCTGATGAGCGCGGGCACGAGCACGCCGAGCATGGAAGCGCCGAGCGCGAGCGTCGCGAGCCCGAGCTCGCGTTCGCCGATGCCCGACGCCGTGCGCGGTGCGATCGAGGTGAGCCGGTCGAGCAGCTCTCCCGGCAGGTGCCGCACGTTGCCGTCGTGGTACGTGCCGCCGAGCCTGCCGGCGAGCGACTTGAGCGTCCATGCGTCCTGGCGCGACGCGTGGCCGGCGATGACGGTGGGGCGGTTCGGGTCGCCGACACCGATCACGATGGCGTCCGCGATCGACGCCGGGACGCGCGCCGGGTTCACGGGCTTCGTGAGGTCGCCATCGGAGATGACGACCAGCGTGGCCGAGCCGCGTGCCCACGGGCGCGCGATCTCGAACGCCTCGTCGAGCCCGGCCTGCAGGTCCGTCTCGCCCGGCTTGAACGCCGTATAGAGCGGCAGCCCGTCCATCAGGCCCGAGACCAGCTCCTTGTCGTCGGAGGTGCGCAGCATCACGGCCGCCTTCGTGTAGAAGGCGACCAGCGTCACGCGCGTGTCGGCCATGTCGAGCCGGTCGAGGATGCCCCTGAGCACCTTCCCGGCCCAGACGCCGCGCATCTGCCTCGGGACCGTCGGCCCCGCGTCCTCGAGGTTCATGCTCGGCGAGACGTCGAGCACCACGAGCAGCTGCCGTGCGGCGCGCGGGTTCGGCTCGGCCTCGTTCGCGAGCGGGTCCCACCCCAGGAGCGTGACCGCGCCGAACGCGGCGAGCGCCATGCCCGCGA
>CAMDUT010000112.1 GCA_945877905.1 Phycisphaera mikurensis NBRC 102666
TCCGGGTGCGGTTATCCGGGCGGGCCCGCTCGGTCCCCCTACCCTCCCCGCATGCACGCGCTGCGCATCGGATGGATCGGAACCGGCGTCATGGGAACCTCGATGGTCCGCCACCTTCGGGCGAAGGGCCACCACGTGACGGTCCACACCCGGACCCGCGCCCGCGCCGAGACGCTGCTTGCCGAAGGCGCCGCATGGGCCGCCACCCCCGCCGATGCGTGCGACGGCATGGACGCCGTGTGCTCGATCGTCGGCCATCCCGAGGACGTCGAGTCCGTGCACCTCGGGCCGGCCGGGACCCTCTCGGCCGCGAAGCCCGCACCGCTCGTCATCGACCTCACCACCAGCAGCCCCGCCCTCGCGCGGCGCGTGGCCGCGGCCGCCGCGGCACGCGGCGTGCTCGCGGTCGACGCCCCCGTGTCCGGAGGCGACGTGGGCGCACGGAACGGAACGCTCTCGGTGATGTGCGGCGGCACGCCCGAGGCGTTCGAGCGCGCGCGCCCGGTGCTCGAGGCCTTCGGCAAGACGGTCGTCCTCCAGGGCGGCGCCGGCGCCGGACAGCACGCGAAGATGGTCAACCAGCTGCTGATCGCGGGATCGATGCTTGGGATGGCCGAGGCGCTCTCGTACGCGAAGCGCGCCGGGCTGGACCCCGCGAAGGTGCTCGAATCCGTGGGAGGCGGCGCGGCGGCCAGCTGGTCGCTCGCCAACCTGGCGCCGCGCGTCCTGAAGGGCGACTTCGCCCCCGGGTTTTTCTGTGAACACTTCCTCAAGGACCTTCGTATCGCGCTCGAAGGGGCCCGCGCAATGGGCCTCGACATGCCCTGCGCCGCCGCCGCCGAGCGGACCTACGCCTCGCTCTGCGAGGCCGGGTTCGCTCGCAGCGGCACGCAGGCCGTGGTCCACGCCTACGGCTGGTGACCGATATCCTTGTCGGCCCCGCCGAGCGCGGACACCCTGACGACCCCGGAGCGAACCACCCCATGGCCACCATCACGCAGCAGGACATCGGCGCCATCGAACAACAGGTCAAGGCGGCCTCCCCGCCCTTCGCCCACCTGAGGCAGGAACTGCAGCAAGTCATCGTCGGGCAGCACGAGCTGCTCGAGGGCCTGGTGATCGGCCTCCTCTGCAACGGCCACGTGCTGATCGAGGGCGTGCCGGGCCTGGCGAAGACGACGGCGGTCGCGACGCTGGCCGCGGCCATCCGCACCTCGTTCCACCGCATCCAGTTCACGCCGGACCTCCTGCCCTCGGACCTCGTGGGAACCATGGTCTACAGCCCGGCGACGCAGCAGTTCAGCGTCAAGAAGGGGCCGATCTTCGCGAACATCGTGCTGGCCGACGAGATCAACCGCGCGCCCGCGAAGGTGCAGAGCGCGCTGCTGGAGGCGATGCAGGAGCGCCAGGTGACGATCGGCGGCGAGACGTTCCGCATGGACGACCCGTTCCTGGTCCTCGCCACGCAGAACCCCATCGAGCAGGAGGGCACCTACCCGCTGCCCGAGGCGCAGGTCGACCGCTTCCTGCTGAAGCTCGTGATCACGTACCCCACCCGCACCGAGGAGCGGCAGATCCTGGACCGCATGTCGCGCACCACGGCGCGCATCGGCGTGCGGCCCGTGATGCAGCCCGAGCAGATCCGCGCCGCGCGCGGGGTGGTCGACGGGATCTTCGTCGACGACAGCATCAAGGACTACATCGTGTCGCTGGTGGTGGCGAGCCGCGATCCGGGCGCGTTCAAGGTGCCGGTGAAGGACCTGGTGCAGTACGGGGCATCGCCGCGCGCGACGATCTCGCTGGTGCAGGCCGCGCGCGCCAAGGCGTTCCTCGACGGCCGCGGGTTCGTGGTGCCGCAGGACGTGAAGGACGTGGCGCCCGCCGTGCTGCGGCACCGCCTGGGGCTCAGCTACGAGGCCGAGGCGCTCGAGAAGACCGCCGACGACGTGGTGCGCTCGATCCTGGAGCACGTGCCGGTTCCCTGACCCATGCAGACGTCCGAGCTGCTCCGCAAGGTCCGCAGGATCGAGATCCGCACGTCGCACCTGGTGAGCGACGTGCTGGCCGGGCAGTTCCGTTCCGCGTTCAAGGGGCGCGGCATGGAGTTCGAGGAGGTGCGCCCGTACCAGTACGGCGACGACGTGCGCTCGATCGACTGGAACGTGAGCGCGCGGACCGGGTTCCCGCACGTCAAGCTCTTCCGCGAGGAGCGCGAGCTCACCGTGATGCTCGCGGTCGACCTGAGCGGCTCGCTTTCCTTCGGCACCCATGCCCAGCTGAAGCGCGAGCTCGCGGCCGAGATCGCGGCGACGGTCGCCTTCAGCGCCATCCGGTCGAACGACCGCGTGGGGCTCGTGTGCTTCACGGACCGCGTCGAACGGATCGTGCCGCCCCGCAAGGGCCCGCGCCACGTGCTGCGCATCGTGCGCGACCTGCTGGCGTTCGAGCCCTCGCGCCGGGGCACCGACATCGGCGGCGCCGTCGCCGAGGCGAACCGGCTGCTCAGCCGGCGATCCGTGCTCTTCGTGGTGAGCGACTGGCGGTCCGCGGGGGTCACCGCGGCCGGCCGCGAGCCGTGGGAGGACGCGCTGCGCATCGCGCGGATGAAGCACGACGTGATCCCGGTGGTGGTGCACGACCGGCGCGAGTCGGCGCTGCCGCCCGCGGGGCTCATGGAGTTCGAGGACCTGGAGACCGGCGAGCGAGTGGTCGCGGACCTCGGCTCGCGGCGCGTGCGCGACCGGTACGCGCGCCTGGCCGAGGCCGAGCGCGCCCTGCTCGACGACACGCTGCGCAGGCTCCGGTGCGAGGCGATCCGCGTCGAGACGGGCGGCGACGTGGCCGAGCCGTTCCGCGCGTTCTTCGCGCGGCGCGGCGCGCGGAGGGCCGGGTGATGCGCGGGCGCGGCCCCGACACGATCGCGGCGCTCGCGGTGGTCGTCGCGCTCGCGGCGCCCGCATCGGCATCGACGCCGGCCGCGGGGACGCAGGACCCGGCGCGGGATGCCCCTCGCGCGGCGTCCCGGACCGAGGAGCGGCGGGCCGCCCAGCAGGACGTCTCGACGACGCACGGGGCGGAGGGCATCGAGGTGCGGCGCACGGTGCGCGCACCGAAGGGCTGGCAGGTGGGCGTGCCGTTCGAGCTGCGGCTCGAGGCCACGGCGCCCGAGGGCGCGCGCGTCGCGTTCCCGCCGCTCGGCGACGCGTGGGGCGCGCTGGAGGTGCGTTCGCAGCGCTCCCAACCTGCGACCGCGGCCCGGCCGGCGACGCTCGAGGCGTCTCTGGTGGCGTGGGACGCGGGCGCCGCCGAGCTGCCCGCGTTGATCGTGCAGGTGACGCCGCCCGGCAGGACGGCGCAGTCCGTGGACATCCCTGCGGTGACGGTGGAAGTGGGCACCTCGCTCGAGGCCGACACGCCGCTCACCGAACTCCCCGCGGACATCCGCGACGCCGTGGAGATCGGCGACGCGCGCTGGGCGTGGTGGGCCGGGGCCGTCGCCCTGGCGGCCGCGGCGCTGGCGGGCGTGTGGTGGCTGCGTGCGCGCGGCCGTGGCGCGGCGCCCGAGCCCGAGCTCACGCCGCACGAGCGCGCACGGCGTGACCTGTCGCGCCTGGAGCTCGAGCGCCTGCCCGAGCGCGGCGAGGTCGAGCCCTTCTACGTGCGGCTCTCCGACATCGTGCGCGCGTACGTCGAGGGGCGCTTCGGCATCGCGGCGCCCGACCGCACCACGCAGGAGTTCCTGCGCGAGGCCTCGCGCGACCCGCGGCTGGCCGGCGGGCACGAGCGCGAGCTCGCGGGCTTCCTGCGCGCAGCCGACATGGTGAAGTTCGCGGAGGCACGGCCGGACCCCGAGTCGTGCGCGCGGTCGCTCGAGTCGATGCGTTCGTTCGTCGAGCGCACGGCGCCCTCGCCGGAAGGAGCCGCCGCGTGACGGGCTTCCACGAGGACCACGCGTGGTGGCTGCTCCTGCTGCTGGCCGTGCCGCTGGCATGGTGGCCGGTCGTGCGGAGGCGGTCGCGCGCCTCGATGGCCTTCCCTTCGGTGGCGCCGCTGCGCGCGGCGGGCACGGGGTTCGTCGCACGCACGCGGCACCTGCCGCTGGTGCTCAGGACGCTGGCGCTCGCGTTGCTCGCCGTGTGCATCGCGCGGCCGATCAAGGCCAACGAACAGACGCGCGCGTGGGTCGAGGGCATCGCGATGGAGCTGGTGGTCGACCGCTCGAGCTCGATGCTCGCGATGGACTTCGAGGTGGGCGGCAAGCGCGCCGACCGCCTCGTCGCGCTCAAGGACGTCGCGACGCGCTTCGTGCTCGGCGGCGGCGGGCTCAAGGGGCGCCCCGGCGACCTGATCGGCCTCATCGCGTTCGCGCGGTTCGCCGACAGCGTCTGCCCGCTCACGCTGGACCACGACTACCTGGCCGACGTGCTCGACGGCGTCGAGGTCGCCGGCGTGCGGGCCGAGGACGGGACGGCCATCGGCGAGGCCGTGGCGCTGGCCGCGGAGCGCCTGCGCGACGCCATCGACCGCGCGGGCGACCTGCCGAAGCCCAAGAGCAAGGCCGTGGTCCTGTTCACCGACGGCGAGAACAACGCCGGCGAGATCGACCCGATGACCGCGGCCGAGGTCTGCCGCACCTACGGCATCAAGATCTACGCCGTCGGCATGGGCACCATCGGCACCGCGCCGTACCCCGTGCAGACGCCCTTCGGGCGCACGCAGCTGGTGCCGCAGCCGGTGAAGATCGACGAGAAGCTCCTCACGCAGATGGCCGAGCTCACGGGCGGCCGTTACTTCCGCGCCACCGACTCGACGAGCCTCGAGTCGATCTACGAGACCATCGACCGGCTCGAGCGCACGACGACCGAGCAGCGGAGGTACCTGCAGTTCCGCGACCTCGCGGTCGAGGGGACCGACGTCGCGGGGATCCGCGTCCCCGCGCTGCTCCTCGTCGCGTTCCTGCTCGCGGCCACGGACGTCCTGCTCTCGCAGACGCGATGGAGGACGCTGCCGTGACGCCCGACGCGTTCACCTTCGCCAATCCCTCGGCATCGGCCTGGGCGTGGCTCGCGCTGGCGCTCGGCGTGCTGGCGGTCGTGCGGCTGAGCGGCCGCGCACGTGCGCTGCGCGCATTCGCGGATGCGCCGCTCCTGGCGGCGATCGCCCCGCGCGCGGGCGGCGGTCGCGCGGCGGCCCGCGCGGCGCTGGCCGTCCTGGGCCTGCTCGCCCTCGTCCCCGCGATGATGGACCCGCGCTGGGGCATGCAGGTCGAGGAGGTGCGGCGCCGGGGCGCCGACGTGTTCTTCGTGATCGACGTGAGCCGGTCGATGCTCGCCGAGGACGCCTCGCCGAGCAGGCTCGCGCGCGCCAAGGACCTGGTCGACGAGACGGTCGAGTCCCTCGGCGGGGACCGCGTGGGGCTCATCGAGTTCGCCGGGACCGCGGCCATGCGCGTGCCGCTCACGCTGAACTACGGCGCGTTCCGCACCTCGCTCGGCGAGCTCAAGGCCTTGAGCGGAACGCGCGGCGGCACCGCGCTCGCGAACGCGATCGAGCTCGCGGCCGACAGCTTCCCCGAGGGTTCCGCGGGGAGCCGCGCCATCGTGGTGCTCTCCGACGGCGAGGACCTCGCGGGCGGCGGCGGCGCCGGCGACCCGGTCGAGGCGGCGCGCGCCGCGCTCGCCGCGAAGGGCGTCCACGTCTACGCGATCGGGATCGGCGACGCGCGCGAGGGGGCGCGCATCCCGGTGGCCCGCACCGCGGAGGGCGTGCGATACCTGGTGCACGAGGGCCAGGAGGTGTGGACCAAGCTCGACGAGCGCGTCCTGCGCGATGCGTCGATCGCCGGCGAGGGCGCGTACATCCCTGCCGGCACGGACCGCGTCGAGATGGCGCGCGCCTACGAGCAGACGGTGGGCGCGCTCGAGCGCCAGGAACACGAGGGCACGACCGTGACGCGGCGCACCCCGCGGTTCCAGTGGTTCGCGGGTGCATCGTTCGCGCTGCTGCTGGCCGCGGCGGCGTTGCCTGACCGACGAGCCGCGAAGGGAGGCTCGCGATGAGCATGGCCGCGTGGATCGCGGGACTCGCCATGGCGCAAGCCACGCCGACGCCTGTCGCGCCGACGCCTGCCGCACCGGCGCCGGCCGCACCGGCGCCGGCCGCACAACAACAGGTGGAGCCGCCGCCCGCGCCGCCGCCCGCGGACTTCGCCCGGCTCGCAAGCGAGGGCCGCGCGCTCATGGAATCCGGCGACTTCCAGGCCGCGGCCGAGCGCTACGCGGCGGCGGCGAAGGCGCGCCCTGAGTCGGCGCCGGCCGCGTACAACGAGGGCGTCGCGCTCTATCGGGCGGGCAAGTTCGCCGATGCCGCCGCCGCGTTCAAGCGCGCGGGCCAGGCGGCGTCGGAGGGCGAGCGGACCGACGCGAGGCTGGAGGCGAACAGCCGGTTCAACCGCGCGGCAAGCGCATACGGCGCCACGCGAGAGCAGGCCGAGGCGGCCGAGCGGATGCTGAACGCGAAGCGGGAGCAGCCGGATCCGGTCGCCGCGCCGCCCGCTTCCGGGCAACCTGGCGCGGACGCGCCCCAGGTGCCGGGCAGTGAAGTGGATCCGGAGGCACTGAAGAAAGCGATCGAGGACGCGCGGGCCAGCTTCGAGGGCTTCCGAGACGCCGCGCGAAGCGCGCCCGAGGACGTCCAGGCGCGGCGCAATGCCGAGCAGAGCCGGCGCCTCCTGCGAGCGCTCGAGGAACTGCAGCGACAGCAGCAGCAGCAGCAAGACCAGCGGAAGCAGGACCAGCAAAGGCAAGATCAACAGCAACAGCAGCAGCAACAGCAACAGCAGCCGGATCAGCAACAGGAAGAAGGCCAGGATCAGCAGGAGAATCCCGAGCCGCAGCCCCAGGAGCAGCAGCCATCGGAGGGCGAGGACCAGCCGAAGTCGGACCAGCAGAAGAAGGACGACCAGAGGTCGCCTTCGTCCGAGCCGAAGTCCGAGGAGCAGAAGCCCTCGGAGGACTCGCCGAAGGACGCGAAGCAGCCGCAGGGATCATCGAAGCCGCAGGACATGACGAAGGAGGACGCGGACCGGCTGCTGCAGGCCGTCCGCGACCGCGAGCGCGAGCGCCGCGCCGCGCAGGAGAAGCGCGCACAGCAGGCCGAGGCGCGCAACCGCAGGCCGCCCGCCAAGGATTGGTGACATGCACCGAACGTTCGCGTCCATCATCGTCGCCGTGATGCTTGCCATCCTTCCCGGCGCGCCCGCGCTCGCGGGCGACGCCCGCTTCGTCATGCCGGCTCCGGAGGCATGGGAGGGCGTCCCGGTCCGCATCCTCGTCGAGGTCGCCGACGCCTCGGACTTCACGCCGCCCGCGGTGCCGGACCTTCCCGACGCCGACGTGCGCGTGCTCGAGCGCGGGCGGCAGTCGAGAACCGACATCCGCAACGGGCGCGTCACGCGCAGCAGCACCGTCACCTTCGCCGTCGAGATCACGCCGCGCAAGGCGGGCCCGCTCGACATCCCCCCGATCGCCGTCACGGTCGACGGCCGCGAGGTGAAGAGCCGAGCCATGCGCGTCGACGTGCGCGCGAGCGACGCGGCGGACCTGCTCTCGGCCGAGATCTTCGCCAAGCGGACCGAGGTCTGGGTGGGCGAGCCGCTGGAGCTGGTGCTCAGGCTCGTCATCAAGCCGTTCACCGACCCGGTCCACGGGAGGCTCAACGAGTCGCAGATGTGGAGCCTCGTCGACGTCGCCAACAGCGAATGGGGCCCGTTCGAGCCCGAGATGGCGGACATCGCGCGCCGGCAGGGCTCGCCGCGCTCTCACCAGGAACAGCGCAACGGCGAGGTCCACTACGTCTACGAGCTCACGGCCCGCACCTGGCCGCCCAAGGCGGGCGACCCCGGCATCGACCCCGTCCGCGTCCGCATGACGTACCCGCTCGGGCTGCAGGCGACGCAGGGGTTCTTCATGGAGCCAGGCCTGCGCGTGACCGATGCCCGGCCGCTCGCGATCACCGCGACGCCGTCCGCGATCACCGTGAACCCGCCGCCCGAGGACGGGCGCCCTGCCTCGTTCGCAGGCGCCGTCGGCCGGTTCACGATCGATGTCGAGGCGAAGCCGGTCGACGTGGCGGTGGGCGACCCGGTCACGCTCACGATCACCATCGAGGACCAGTCCGGGCGCGCGCGCATGGAATCGCTCCTCCCGCCGCCGCTCTCGGCCGACGCGGACCTCGTGCGCGACTTCAAGGTGCCGAGCGAGGCGCTCTCGGGCGTGGTCGCGGGCAAGTCGAAGCGCTTCACCGTGACGGTGCGGCCGCTCAGGGCGGGCATCGAGGCCGTTCCGCCGATCGCGTTCGGCGCATGGGATCCCGAGCGGCGCGCGTACGAGACGGTGCGGAGCGCGCCCGTCCCGATCTCCGTGCGACCCGCGGACCGGATGGACCTCGGGCGCATCGTGTCGAACGCGGGGGGCGCGCCCGTGCCGGCCGCGGCATCGACGCAGCTCACCGAGGTCGAGGGCGGCCTGGTCGCGAACAAGCCGGTCACGCCGGCGCTGGTCGCCGACGCGGTGCCAGCGATCGGTGCGGGGCTCGGCGTCGCGCTGCTCTTCCCGCCCGTGGCCGTGGCCGGGGCCGCCGCGTGGAACCTGCACCGTCGCCGCCAGG
>CAMDUT010000113.1 GCA_945877905.1 Phycisphaera mikurensis NBRC 102666
CGCATCCTGCTCTCGCCGGACTACGTGTTCGACACCTTCGTGGTGGGCCCGACGAACCGCCTGGCCCATGCGGCCGCGCAGGCCGTGGCCCAGAAACCGGGGCGTTCGTACAACCCGTTCTTCGTGCATGGCGGGGTGGGGCTCGGCAAGACGCACCTCCTGCAGGCGATCTGCCAGGACATGCTGCGGCGCGACCCCTCCGTGCGCATCGCGTACATCTCGTGCAGCACCTTCATGGACGTGTTCCACGAGGCGGTGCGCGCGGGGCGCATGCACGAGTTCCGGCACCGGTTCCGCAACGCCGACGTACTGGTGATCGACGACATCCACTTCCTGTCGCGCCACGAGCAGACGCAGGAGGAGTTCTTCCACACGTTCAACGCGCTCTACCAGGCGGGCAAGCAGCTGGTGCTGAGCTCGGACGCCGCCCCGGCGGACATTCCCGACCTCGAGGAGCGACTGGTGAGCCGCTTCAACAGCGGGCTCGTCGCGCGCATCGACCGGCCCGCGTACGAGACGCGCGTGGAGATCCTGAAGGCGAAGGCCCGGCTGCACGACCTGGAGCTCCCGGACGACGTGCCTGCCTACGTGGCCGCCCGCATCGACGCGAACATCCGTGAGCTCGAGGGCGCGCTGGCGCGCCTGCGCGGCATCGCCATGGCCACGGGCCAGCCGATCACGCTCGAGCTCGCGAAGCAGGCCATCGCCGACGGGCGGCCGGCCGCGGGCAACGATCCCGCGCAGCCCTCGATCCAGCAGATCATCGAGGCCGTGACGCGCTACTACGACATCAAGCTCAGCGACCTGATGTCCAAGCGCCGGCACAAGAGCATCGCGCTGCCCCGACAGGTGTGCATGTGGCTCGCGCGCAAGCACACGCGGTTCTCGCTCGAGGAGATCGGCGGATACTTCGGCGGGCGTGACCACACCACCGTGATGCACGCCGTGCGCACCGTGTCGACGCGCTCGCAGAACGACCCGGCGCTCGGCAGCGACGTGGCCCGGATCGAGCAGGCGCTGGCGCGCGGCGAGGCCTGACGGAACCGGCGGGAAGGCTGTCGATTGCCGACGGATCCCGTGCGGGAACGGAAGTCGCTATCGGACGCGTCGTGTGGTTCGAGGGCATCCGCGGACCGTGGCCGAGGCATCGCGGGGAAGCGGTGATCGCCTTCCGCCGCCCATCGAACCCCAATTGACACACCATGCGCATCGATGCAGGCAATGCACATCCGTGCGTCTCATGGACTTACGGAAGGAACCGCGGGGTTGTCCACAGATCGACAGCACCCTTTACGAGGAGGGGAGAGAGAGTCTTTCCTGACCTTCTCCAAACCATTCCGGAACACGCGGCCACCGGATGCTCCGCGCGTTATCGCTGGCACTTCGAGCACCAGGTGGTCGAACGCCCGGCGATGCGTCCGCCCCTCAGGGCTTCCCCGCAGCCATGGCACGGGAGCCCCGCGCGACCGTAGGCAAGGATCAGCCGCCGCCCGGACCCAGGGTCGCCCTGGGGAAGCACGTGGTCGCGAAGCGACGTTCCGCCGCGCGACACCGATCCGCGCATGATGCGCCGCGCCTCCGCGAGCACGCGAGCCGCCTCGTCGCGTGACAGTCGATTGCACCGCCGCGTCGGCCTGATGCCCGCCGCATGGAGCGCCTCGTCGGCATAGATGTTCCCGATGCCCGCAACCAGCGACTGGTCGAGCAATGCGGCCTTCACGTGACGCATGCCCTCGCGCAGCCGGTCAACGGGCGCGCGCTTCGCGTCAAGCCCGTCCGGCCCGAGCTCGCGGTCCCATCGCTCATGCATCGCGCGGACGTGTTCGTGCGGGACGATCCCGCCGAATCGCCGTGGGTCGCGGAAGACGAGCGATGCGGCCCCACGCCCCGAGAGCGACCACGTGACGTGCCGGTGCGTCGCGGGCGCGTCGCGCGTGACCAAGAGCTGCCCCGACATTCCGAGCTGCACGACGAGCGCGCGACCATCGTCGACGACGATGGCGAGCTGCTTCCCTCGCCGTTCGAGCGAGGCGACGCTGCCACCGACGAGGAGCTGGCGCGGCGTCGCCCACGCCCGCCCGGGACGCGGCTTCCCGGCGGCCCGGCCCACGCCGCGCGCACGCATGTCGTGCGGCCCGATGGCTGCCGACTCGATGCGCTGGCCCACGACGGATCGCTCGAGCGCGCGGCGGATCGACTCGATTTCCGGCAGTTCCGGCAAGGGGTCGAACTATACTTCGCCGATGCAGGATTCCCGCGCGCAGCAGACCATGAGGACGCCGGCCGACGTGCAGGACGCGGCAGCCCGCCTGCGAGCCGCGGTGCACGCGACCATCGTGGGGCAGGACCGCGTGATCGACGAGGTGCTGGTGGCGCTCGTGTGCGGCGGGCACGCGCTGATCGAGGGCGTGCCGGGCCTCGCGAAGACGCTCCTGGTCTCGACGCTCGCGCGGAGCATGTCGCTGGGGTTCTCGCGGATCCAGTTCACGCCCGACCTGATGCCGAGCGACATGACGGGCACCGAGGTGATCGAGGAGGACCGCTCGACCGGCACCCGTCGCATGCGGTTCGTACCGGGCCCGATCTTCGCGAACGTCGTGCTCGCCGACGAGATCAACCGCACGCCGCCCAAGACGCAGAGCGCGCTGCTGGAGGCGATGCAGGAGCGCCAGGTGACAGTTGGCGGCGTGAACCACGCGCTGCCCGGCCCGTTCTTCGTGCTCGCCACGCAGAACCCCATCGAGCAGGAGGGCACCTATCCGCTGCCCGAGGCGCAGCTCGACCGGTTCATGCTGCAGATCATGGTCGGTTACCCGACCGCCGACGAGGAGGCCGAGATCGTGCGCCGGACCACCGGGACGCCCTCCGTGCCCTGCGGGTCCGTGCTGTCCGAGGATGACGTGCGCGCCATGCAGTCGCTGGTGCGCGAGGTTCCCGTCGCCGACCACGTGGTGCGTTACGCGCTGCGGCTGGTGCGCGCGACGCGTTCCGCGCAGGAGGTCGGTGCGCCCGAACGGCCCAAGGCCGTCGCGGACTACGTTTCCTGGGGCGCCGGCCCGCGCGCGAGCCAGTTCCTGGTGCTTGCGTCCAAGGCGCGCGCGCTGCTGGCCGGCCGCCCCTCGGTCACCGTGGACGACGTGCGCGCGATGGCCCGCCCGGTGCTGCGCCACCGCATCCAGCTGAACTTCAACGCGCAGGCCGACGGCGTCGGCACCGACCGCGTGATCGAGGAGCTCCTCGCCGGGATCCCGGTGGAGGACTCGGGCGCGCCCGGCGCGCGCGAGCTCGAGCGCCTGGCGAAGCCCTGAAACCACTGACCTGACGGAGGCGACCGCCGCGTGCGCGCCGAGCAGTACCTGGCCCCCGAGACGCTGGCCCAGCTCGGGCCGTTCGAGGTCCGCGCGAAGCGGATCGCCGAGGGCGTCATGAGCGGCATGCATCGTTCGCCTTACCAAGGGCTGGCGGTGGAGTTCGCCGAGCACCGGCAGTACGTGGCGGGCGACCCCGTGCGCCACATCGATTGGAAGGTGTTCGGCCGCAGCGACAAGCTGTACCTCAAGCGCTTCCAGCAGGAGACGAACCTCGACGTGCACCTTCTGGTCGACGCGTCGGGGAGCATGCGGTTCGGGACCCTCGGCCTGAAGGAGGGCTGGGGCGGGACGAGGGCCGGGAACGTGCGGTGGACGAAGTTCGACCACGCGACCGCCGCGGCCGCGGCGATGGCGTTCATGGCGCTCAGCCAGCGCGACCGCGTCTCGGTGTCGATGCTCGGCGCCGGCATCGGGGCCTCGACGAGGTGCTCGAACTCGCAGGGTCACTGGCGCGCGGTGGTGCAGTGCCTGGCCACGCACGCGGTGGAGGGCAAGGCGGACCTCGGGCGCTCGGTGGACGAGCTGCTTGCGCGCACCCCGCACCGGGCGATGGTGATGATCGTGTCGGATTTCCTGATGCCGGTCGCCCGCGTGCGCGACGCACTCGCGCGCCTGCGGCATCGCGGGCACGACGTGGTGCTCCTGCGAACGCTCGACCGTGCGGAGCTTCGCTTCGACCTCGACGAGGAGGCGCCGTTCGAGGGGCTCGAGGGCGAGCCGACCGTGGAGGTCGACGCCCGCGCGGTGCGCGAGGCGTACCTCCAGGTGCTTGACGAGGACGAGCGTGCGCTCGAGCGCACGGTGCGCGGGTTCGGGTTCGACCTGGTGCGCCTCGACACGCACGACTCGGTCGGTCCGGCGCTGGCGGCGCTCCTCGCGCGGCGCGAGCGCATGCTCGCCGGGGGGATGCGGTGATCGGCTTCGCGTCGCCCGGGCTCGCGCTCGCGGGCGCGCTGTGCGTCGGGCTTCCGGTGCTGGTGCACCTCCTGCTGCGCCGGCGGCGGCGGCCGTACGAGTGGGCCGCGATGGACCTCCTGCGCGAGGCGATCCGGCGCGTGGAGCGCCGTCGCCGGCTCGAGCGATGGCTGCTGCTCGCGGTGCGGTGCCTCGTGGTCGCGCTGGCCGCTGGCGCGATCGCGGGACCGTTCTTGGGCTCGGTGATCGCGCCGGAGCGCCGTGCACGGACGCTTGCGGTCGTGGTCGACGACGGTGCCGCCTCCAACGAACGGCTCGCGACGGGGACGGCGCTCTCGGTGTCGGTCGCAGCGGCGAAGGAGATGGTGGAAGGCCTCGCCCCGGGCGATCGGGTGGCGATCGTCCGGGCCACGCGCCCGGCCGACGGAGCGGGCGAGCCCGCGTCGATGGACCTGTCCGGGGCCGTGCGACGGCTCGACGCGCTGTCGTCCGGCGAGACGGCGGGTGACCTGGCGTCCGCGGTCGCGTCCGCATGCGCGATCCTCGCGCACCCGGACGGTGCGGGCACCGTGCGCGAGCTGTTCGTCGCGAGCGCCCTGCGCGAGGGAAGCGTGCGAGCATTCCCGCCGCTCCCGGTGGGGCGGGGCGACGACGAGCCCGTCCGCGTCTCGGTGATGACGACGCCGGATGCGGCCGGCGACAACGTGCGCATCGCGTCCATCCGCGCGGAACGCCCCGCCGGGGCGGCCACGGATGCAGCCCCAGTCGTGAAGGTGGTCGTCGAGCGTGACCGTGGCGACGCCGCCGTCACGCGGACCGTCCGGGTGCTCGGGCCGACGCTCGCTTCGCCGGGCGAGCGGACGGTGACGCTTTCCCCGGGCGAGCGTGCGCGCGAGGTGACGGTCCCGGTGGTCGAGCGGTCCGGAGGCGACGCCGTGCGTTCGGCATCGCGAGCGATCATCGCCACCATAGAGCCGGACGCGCAGCCCATCGACGACGCACGCACCGCGGTGCTCGCGGCCACCGAGCGCGTCCGTGCCGTGATCGTCGACCGACGCACGTTCGACGGCACGGGGATCGACCGGCTCTCGCAGGGCGACTGGATCGCGCGGGCGCTCGCACCGGCCGATCCGCCGGCGGTGGACGTGGTCACGGTGGACCCGGCGTCGTTCGACGCGCGCTCATGCGCGGCGGCGGAGCTCGCGGTGGTGACCCAGCCGCAGTTGCTTTCGGATGCCCAGTGGCGGGTCCTGTCCGCGTTCGTCGAGCGCGGAGGCTCGTGCGTCGTGCTCCCGGCCGCCCGCGAGCGGGTGCACGCATGGACGCGCGCGATGCGCGACGTGCTCGGGATGCCGTGGCAGGCGTCGGTCGACGCGGTCGAGCTTCCCGCGCCCGCGGCGATCGAGGCGGTCCGCCGCGAATCAGGGACGTTGAGCGCGATCATGGCGGAGTTGCCCCAGCTCGCGGGGGCGGTCGACGTCTCGCGCATGCTTCGGCTGGACGTTTCGCCGACCGATGCGTCGGTGGTCCTCTTCGCGCCGGGCGCGGGCGCGGTCATGTCGCAGTGGTCGCCGGCGGGCGCGCGCGGCTCGGTCACGCTCTTCACGGTCGCGATGGATCCGTCATGGACGACCATCCCCCTCAAGCCGCTGATGGTTCCCGCGTGGCAGGAGGTGGCGGCCGAGGCGCGTCGTCGGGCGGGAAGCGGCCAGCAGGCGACCGTCGGGTCCTTCGCGATGGTCGATCGGCCCGGGATCACCGAGCTGCGTCCGGTGGGCATCGACGGTGCACCGCTCGCCGGCGGCCGCGCCGTGCCGGTGGGGGCCGGCGGCCGCACGGTCGCCCCGGTCGATCGCTCGGGCGCGTACGAGATGGCGGATGCACAGGGCGAGTCCCGCGGTGCGTTCGCCGTCACCGTCGACCCTGCGGCGTGCTCCGTGCGCCCGAGCGACCCGGGGCGCGCAATGTCGTGGCTCGCGACGGTCGGCACGGTGGGTGAGCCGGGCACCGAACGGGACGCAGGCCTGGGGATCGCCTCGGGCTCCGGCCCCGGCATGGCGATCGCCGGCTGGATGCTCGCGGCGTGCCTCGCGCTCGCGGTGCTCGAGAGCGTGCTGGCGCGGCGGTTCTCCCATGCGCGTCCCGCGGCCTCCGGCCCGGTCCATGCGGCGGTGCGGATCGCCGCCGGGAGGGCGGCTGCATGATCGCGTCGCCCGTGGTTCGGTGGGTCCTGGGGCTCGACGCCGTGCCGGCGGACGCGGCCGACGTGCGCTTCGGGTGGTCGATGGCGCTTCCGGCATGGGCGTGGGCCATGGCCTGCGCCGCGGCGGTGGGCATCGCGTGGATGACGTACCGGCGCATGGCGGTGGCGCCTTCGCGCGCACGCGCGCTCGCCGCACTTCGTGCGGCGCTCCTGGTGCTGCTCGCGGCGCTCGCCTGCGGACCCGTGCTCGAGGTCCCGCGCGAGCGCATCGAGCCCGATGCCGTGCTCGTGCTCGTCGACCGGAGCCGTTCGCTCGAGGTCGAGGACATGGACATGCCCGGGGGCGGATGGCGGTCGCGCGACGCCGCGCTGCGCGCGCTGGTCGGCCCGGGCGGGCCGTTGCGCGTCACGGGAGACGAGCACCGCGCGTCGTGGTTCGCGTTCTCCGAGCAGCTCGCCCAGCTCGTGCCGGCCGGCGACGGTTCGGTCGATCCGGGTACGGCCGCCGGGCCACGCACGTTGCTCGCGCGCGCCGTCGACGAGGCGCTTTCGCGCGGCGCGGGGAGGCCGATCTCGTCCATCGTGCTCGTCACGGACGGCCGCACCACGGATCCGCCGGATCGCGCGCTGGTGCGGCGTCTGCAGTCCGAGGGCGTGGCGGTGTCGTCGGTTGCGCTCGGCGCAGCGCGTGCGCTCGGCGACGCATCCGTCGCCGCGGCCGAGGCGCCCAGGCGCGCGTTCGTGCGCGACATCGTTCCGGTGCAGGCGACCGTCGAGCGACGCGGTCCGATGCGCGCCAGGGCGGTGCGCGTCGAGCTCGTGGACACCGCGACGGGGACCGTGCTGGACCGCGCCGAGCTTGCCGCGGCCGATGCGTCCGGCGACGGCGCCTCGCGCGACGACGTGCAGCTGGTGGCCGTGCCGCAGGGAGCGGGAACGGCCGCGTGGGAGGTCCGCGTGACGGACCCCTCGTCGGCACGAGACCTTGTGCCCGCGAACGACCGGCGCGCCATCCCGGTCACGCTGGTCGACCGGCCGCTTCGCGTCCTGTACGTCGAGGGGTACCCGCGCTGGGAGTACCGGTACCTCAAGAACCTCATGCAGCGCGAGCGCTCCATCGAGAGCTCGGTGATGCTGCTCTCGGCGGACCGCGAGTTCGCGCAGGAGGGCAACACGCCCATCGCGCGCCTTCCGCGCACGCGCGAGGAGTTCGAGCGGTTCGACCTGGTCGTGATCGGCGACATGCCGGCCGGGTTCTTCTCCTCCGAGCAGCTCTCCGAGGTTCGTCGCGCGGTGGACGAGCGCGGAATCGGTCTCGTCCTCATCGGAGGCCCACGCAGCATGCCGCGCTCATGGGCCGGGACCGCGTTCGAGGACCTGCTCCCGTTCACGGGGCCGTACGACCTTGACCGGCTGCCTGACCCCGTCAACCTGCGGCCGACCGAGGTCGCGCTGCGCGCGGGCGTGCTTCGGCTCGCGGATGACCCGAAGGCGGCGTTCCCCGCCGAGCTCGCGTCGCCGGACGAGGAGTGGGCGCGTATGGAGTGGGCACAACGGATCGCGCCCGCGTCGCTCAAGCCGGCGGCCGAGGCGCTCGCGGAGTCGGTGCAGGCGGTCGACGGCACCCCGCATCCGGTGGTGGTGTCGATGCGGTTCGGGGCGGGCAGCGTGCTCTATGTCGGCACCGACGAGACGTGGCGCTGGCGCAACGGCCGCGGCGAGGCGTACCCCGAGCGATTCTGGGTGCAGCTGCTTCGCGCCATGGCACGCCCGTCGCTCGGGGTGGGCCCGGAGGACGTGCGCGTGGCCGTGGACCCGCAGCGATGCACGGTCGGCGACGCGGTGCGCGTCGAGGTGGAGCTGCCCACCGGCGATGCGCGCGCCACCGTGATGCTCGAGGCCTCGTCGGGAGGCGACTCGACGGTCGAGCTCGAGGCCCGGCGGACGCAGGCCGGGACGCTGGAG
>CAMDUT010000114.1 GCA_945877905.1 Phycisphaera mikurensis NBRC 102666
CGCGGACTTCAAGTCACGCGGCGGCACCGTGCCGACGGCCCCTGCCGCGCCGCCCGCGGGCACCGCCACCCCTGCCGTGCCGAAGCAGTGAGCCACGCCATGCACACCTCCGGATCGATCGCGCAGCTCGTCGGAGGCACGCTCCGCGGCCCGTCTGACCGCCCCGTGCGCGGGCTCGCCGCCGCGGGCGAGGCCGGCCCCGAGCAGCTGACGTTCGTCGGCGACCTCGTGAACGCGAACCGCTGGGCGCAGGGCTCGGCGGGCACCGCCATCGTGGCTCGGGGCATCGAGCTCCCCGCGCACGACGCGGCCGTTCGCGCGGTGATCGAGGTCGAGAACGCGGACCTCGCGATGATCCCGGTGCTCGAGCTCTTCTTCACGGGCGACCCGCTGCCGGCGGCCGGCATCGACCCGGCGGCGCGCGTGCACCCGTCCGCACGCGTCGCCGCCGGAGCGCGCATCGGGCCCGGCGCGGTGGTGTCTGCCGGCTGCACGGTCGGCGAGGACGCGGCGGTCCACGCGAACGCCGTGCTCTACGAGGGCGCGTCGGTCGGCGCGCGAACGATCGTCCACGCGGGCGCCGTGATCCGCGAGCGCTGCACGGTCGGCGCGCGCTGCATCGTCGGCGCGAACGCCGTCATCGGCGGCGACGGGTTCGGCTACCGCGCCAGCGCCGACGGCCGGTCGGTGCTGCGCATCCCGCACCTCGGCAACGTGGTCATCGAGGACGACGTGGAGCTCGGCTCGGGCTGCATGGTCGACCGCGGCAAGTTCGGCGCGACGCGGGTCGGCGCCGGGAGCAAGCTCGACAACCTCTGCCAGATCGGCCACAACGTGGTCATCGGCCGCATGTGCATGATCTCGGGCCAGACCGGGATCGCGGGAAGCACCGTGGTCGGCGACGGCGTGCAGATGGGCGGCGGCGTGGGCATCGCGCCGCACATGCGGATCGGCGCGGGCGCGCGCATCGCGGCGCGCGCGGCGGTGATGTGCGAGATCCCCGCGGGCGAGACCTGGGGCGGCTATCCAGCGCAGGAGATCCGGGGCGCGTTGCGGGAGGAGGCCGCGCTGCGTAAACTCGCCGGCAACGCCAAGCCGCTCCTGAAGCTGCTGAAGGACGCCTGACGCACGGCCACGCGCCCTCGGGGCGCCCGGGCCGCGAGACGAGCCCGACCGCCGTGACCAGCGCCGAAGCCACCGCCCAGCCCTCCGCCAAGCGGCCCGACGTCGTCGGCGCGCCGAGGCAGCGCACGGTCGCCACGGCCGCGACCGTCTCGGGCAAGGGGCTCCTGCTCGGGCGCGAGGCGACCCTCACCATCCTGCCGGCGCCGCCCGACCACGGCATCGTGTTCGAGCGGACCGACCTCGACAAGCCGACGGTGATCCCCGCCCTCGTGACGAACGTCGTGCCCAACGCGCGGCGCACGACGCTGAAGAGCGGCCAGGCGACCATCGAGACGGTCGAGCACTGCCTGTCGGCGCTGAGGGGCCTCGGCATCGACAACGCCCTGCTCCGGCTGCACGGCCCCGAGCTTCCCTGCGGCGACGGCAGCGCCATGCCGTTCGTCGACGCGATCCGCCCGGGCGGCGTCGCGGAGCAGGACGCGCCACGACGCACGTTCAAGCTCCTCGAGCCGATCGTGGTCGAGGAGGGCGACGCGTCGATCGCCGCCATCCCCGCCGACAGCCCGGCGGGGATGCGCGTGATGTACGACCTCGACTACGGGCGCAACGCGACCCGCATCCCGCACCAGGCGTGGAGCTTCGACCCGGCGCGCGACGACTACGTGGCCGAGATCGCCCCGGCGCGCACGTTCTCGCTGCGCGAGGAGGCCGAGGCGCTGTGGCAGGCGGGCATGTGCCGCCACCTCACGCCCCGCGACGTGCTGGTGATCGGCGAGGACGGCCCGATCGACAACGCGTACCGGTTCGCCGACGAGCCGGTGCGCCACAAGATGCTCGACGTCATCGGCGACCTCTCGCTGGTCGGGACGATCGTCGAGTGCCAGGTGGTGGCGAACAAGTCGGGCCACGGCCTGAACCGCCAGCTCGGCATGCGGCTCCTGCGCGCGGTGCAGAAGTCGCGGCAGGCGCGCGTGCTCGTCGAGGGGCGCGCCATGGACGCGCGGGCGATCGGGCGGCTGATGCCGCACCGGTTCCCGATGCTGCTCGTCGACCGCGTGCTCGAGCTCGAGCCCGGGCGCCGCGCGACGGGCGTGAAGAACGTGACCATCAACGAGCCCTTCTTCCAGGGCCACTACCCGGGCACTCCCATCATGCCGGGCGTGCTCATCGTGGAGGCCCTGGCGCAGATGGGCGGCATCCTCCTGAGCCAGACGCTCGAGCACACCGGCAAGGTCGCGGTGCTCCTCTCCCTCGACAAGGTGAAGCTGCGCAAGGCGGTGACCCCGGGCGACCAGCTCGTGCTCGAGGTCGAGACCATGCGCGCGACGAGCCGCAGCGCCGCCGTGCGCGCGCGCGCGGTGGTGGGCGAGAAGGTCGCCGCGGAGGCGGAGATCCGCTTCATGATGGTGGACCAGGACTTCGAGTGACCCATCCGCAAGGAACCGCATGACGCAGACCCGCGAACGCGCCCCCTCGATCCACCCAACCGCGATCGTCGACCCGAGCGCGAGGCTGGCCCCGGACGTCGTCGTGGGGCCGTGGAGCGTCATCGGCCCGCAGGTCTCGGTCGGCGAGGGGACGGTCATCGACAGCCACGTCGTCATCGAGTCGCACACGCGCATCGGGCGCCAGAACCGCATCTTCCCGTTCGCGTACGTGGGCGGCACCCCGCAGGACAAGAAGTTCGCCGGCGAGCAGTGCCACTGCGAGATCGGCGACCGCAACCAGGTGCGCGAGCACGTGACCATCCACCGCGGCACCGGCAACGGAGGTGGCTGGACGCGCATCGGCAGCGACAACCTCCTGATGGGAACCGTTCACGTGGCGCACGACTGCGTCATCGGCAATGGCTGCATCCTCGCGAACAACGTGATGCTCGCGGGCCACGCGGTCGTGCAGGACCACGCCAACATCGGGGGCGGCGCGGGCATCCACCACTTCGTGGTGATCGGCACCTGCGCGTTCGTCGGCGCCATGGCGCGCGTGTCGATGGACGTGCCGCCCTTCATGATCACCGAGGGCAACCCGGCCGAGGTCCGCGGCCACAACCACATCGCGATGGCGCGCCGCGGCTTCACCGAGACCGACATCGAGGCGATGAAGGAGGCCTACAAGCGCATCTTCCGCGACCGGGGCGGCAGCCTCGCCGAGAAGATCAGCGGCCTGCTCGCGAAGTACCCCGGGGTGCGCTCGGTCGAGATCCTGGTCAACGCGGTGAACGCGCAGGCGCGCGGCGTCCACGGCCGCTCGCTCGAGGCCCAGCGGCCCGACGACCGCCACCGCCGCGGGTGAGCCCGGCACGGCTATCATCCCCCGGATGAGCGCCTCGTCCCGTCAGGAGAAGGTCGACGAGATCATGGAACGCGCCGAGGCCGCCCTGCGGCGCTCGCAGTGGTTCGAGGGCGAGCGCCTCGCCATGCGCGCCCTGGAGCTCGCGCGCGCGCAGGAGGACTTCGCGACGATGGCGAGGGTCGCCCTTCCGCTGCAGGAGGCCCGACGCCAGCGCGTGCAGGAGGCGCTCGGCGCGAGGAAGCTCACGGTGCTCGAGGTCGGCGCCGAGATCACCGAGGACATGCCGCTCAAGCCCGGGTGCTACCTCGTGCAGCCGCCCGCGGTGGGCGCCGACGCGCGCCGGCTTCGCCTGGCCGCGCTCAAGCACGAGGTCCCCATCGCCGTGATGTGCCGCGAGCCGCGGTCACGCCTCGGGCTCTGCCCGGTGGTCGCCATCGGCATGGTCACGGTGCGCACGCGCATCGAGCCGCCGAAGGCGTGGGACAAGCCGGACCCCAAGTGGTTCGTGGGCGCGATGGAGCAGCTCGGCGACGCGGCGATCGCGATGCTCGACACGGGGATCGAGCTCGACCGGCAGATCGACTTCGTGCTCTCGGCGCTCGACTCGGTGCCTGACCACGAGAAGCTGCACCAGCTGCTGGGCTCGCTGTGCCGCGAGGCATCGAAGGGCTTCGTCCGCAGCGAGCGCTCGGACGTGCTCGACGAGGAGCTCGCGGGCGTCGACGAGGCCGAGCTCGCGGCCGACATCGAGCCTCCGACGAAGCGCAAGCGCGGCGCCGACGACTGACGCGCCGGGACGCGGCGGGCTCCCCGCGGCCCCTCACCTCCAGTCGAGGCCCTCGAAGAGCGACCCCAGGTTGCGGGCGCCGCCCTGCTCGACGACCACGAGGTCCTCGACGCGCAGGCCGCCGTGCGCCCGCCCGTAGAGCCCGGGCTCGACCGTGACGGCGTCGCCCACGACCAGCGCCGGCCCCTTGAAGTCCAGGAGCGGCGGCTCGTGCACGTCGAACCCGATCCCGTGGCCGGTGCCGTGGGTCATCCCGCACCACGAGTCGGGTGCGTCGGCGGGCGGCATCCCGCTCGGGAAGCCGTGCGCATGGATCACCCGCAGGGTCTCGCGGTGAACGTCCTCGCCGGTGACGCCCGCTCGCACCTTCGCGATCGCCGCGCGCTTGGCCTCGACCACGGCGGCGTGCATGCGCCGCACCTCCGGGTGCGGCTCGCCGTTCACCACCGTGCGCGTGCAGTCCCCGTTGGAGAGCGTCTTCATGCTCCGCGGGAAGATGTCGACGATCACCGGCTGCCCGGTGCGCAGGTCGCCGTGGCCGTGCTCATGGCAGTCGGCGCCCTGCGGGCCGCACGCCACGATGGAGGGCGGGTTCTGGAAGCCCGCACGCAGGAGGTGCACGTCGATCATGAACCTCAGGCGCTCGGCGGTCAGGCGCTCCCCCTCGTGCATGAGCGTGCCGTTGCGGTCCGGGACCGCGCGGGCCACGGTCTCGCATGCCATGCGCATCGCGTCCTCGGTGGCGCGCTGCGCGGCGGCGAGCCACTCGACCTCCTGGGCGTCCTTCGCGCGGCGGCTCATCACGCCGAGCAGCGGGTCGTACTCGACCGCGATGCCGGCCCGGCGCACGTGCTCGGCGAACACCAGCGGCAGCGTTCGGTCCGCCTCGACCCGATCGACGCCCTGGCGGCGGAGGCACTCGGCCACGGCCTGCGCGGTCGCGGTCTCGCGGTCGCCCGAGAGCCCGCCGTGGGGCTCGAAGTCGCGGGGGCACGCCACGGCGTCCGCCCGCGCCTGGCGGCGCGCCCGGTCCATCTCGATGTCCCGGCAGATGAACACGCGGTGCGGCGGGCTTCCGTCGCGCACGAAGTCGATGCACGCCGCCGGGTCGCCGACGCTGAAGCGCACGGCGTGGTACAGGCTCTTGTTGGTGGCGGGGATGCCGGCGATCAGGCGTGCGGAGGGCATGGGGGGAGGATAGGAACCTGCCCGGCCCGGCCGGCCGGGAACGATCCCCGCGGCGCCCGAAGCACACTCGCCCTCGGGAACGGTGGTTCCCAAGGGCGAGGAGTGTGGCCGCGGCGCACGCCTGCGCCGCGGGAGATGCCTGGATTGGCCCCCTGCACCGATGAAGACGGAAACGGGGGGCGCCGCCCATCACGTCACGGCCGCGAATTCCCGAAATGCAGCGGTTCCCGGTCCTTGCCCCGAGGCCCGGTCAGCGCGTCAGCGCCCGGTACTGCAGGCGGCGCGGGGGGGCGTCGGCGGGGATCCCCAGGCGCCGGCGGCGGTCCTCCTCGTAGCCCGAGTAGTTGCCGTTGAAGAAGTGCACCTTGCTGTCGCCCTCGAAGGCCAGGATGTGCGTGGCGACGCGGTCGAGGAACCACCGGTCGTGGCTGATCACCACCGAGCAGCCGCCGAAGTTCTCCATGCCCTCCTCGAGCGCGCGCATCGTGTTGACGTCGAGGTCGTTGGTCGGCTCGTCGAGCAGGATCACGTTCGCGCCCTGCCGCAGCATGCGCGCGAGGTGCACGCGGTTGCGCTCGCCGCCCGACAGGTTCCCGACGATCTTCGACTGGTCGGTGCCCGTGAACCCGAAGCGAGCGACGTACGCGCGGCTGTTCACCTCGACGCCCCCGAGCATGATCTTCTCGTCGCCGCCCGAGATCGCCTCCCACAGGTTCTTGTCGTTGGGCAGCGTCTCGCGGCTCTGCTCGACGTAGGCGAGCTTCACGCTCTCTCCCACGCGCAGCTCGCCGCCGTCGGGCCGCTCGCTTCCCGTGATCATGCGGAAGAGCGTCGTCTTGCCGGCGCCGTTCGGCCCGATGATGCCGACGATCGCGCCCGCCGGGATCGAGAAGCTCACGTCGTCGAGGAGCAGCTTCTCGCCGTAGGACTTGGCCAGCCCCTTCGCCTCGACCACCAGCTGCCCGAGCCGCGGGCCCGGCGGGATGAAGATCTCGACCTCGGCCGCCTTCTCCTTCTGGTTCTGGCTGACGAGCTGCTCGTAGCGCTCGACGCGGGACTTGCTCTTGGCCATGCGGCCCTGCGGGCTCTTGTTGATCCACTCGAGCTCGCGCGCAAGCGCCTTCTGGCGGTTGGACTCCTGCTTCTCCTCGACGGCCAGCCGCGCCTTCTTCTGCTGCAGCCACCCCGTGTAGTTGCCCTTGTAGGGGATGCCCTGCCCGCGGTCGAGCTCGAGGATCCAGCCCGCCACGTTGTCCAGGAAGTAGCGGTCGTGCGTCACCGCGATGATGGTGCCCTCGAACCGCTGCAGGTGCTGCTCGAGCCACGCGACGCTCTCGGCGTCGAGGTGGTTGGTCGGCTCGTCGAGCAGCAGGACGTCGGGCTTCGTGAGGAGCAGCCGGCAAAGCGCCACGCGCCTGCGCTCGCCGCCGGAGAGCGTGTTGACCGGCTGGTCAGGCGGCGGGCACCGCAGCGCCTCCATGGCCATCTCGAGCTGGCTGTCGATGGTCCATGCGTCAAGCCGGTCGAGCCTCTCCTGCACCTCGGCCTGCTTGTTGATGAGCTTGTCCATCTGCTCCGGGGTCATGTCCTCCCCGAAGCGGGCGTTGATCTCGTCGTACTCCTTCAGCAGCGCGAAGGTGTCCTTGGCGCCGTCGCGCACCACCTCGATCACGGTGCGCGTGTCGTCGATCAGCGGCTCCTGCTCGAGGTAGCCGATCGAGTAGCCGCCCGCCGCGGTGATCTTCCCCTCGTAGGCCTTGTCCACGCCCGCGATGATCCTCAGCAGCGTGCTCTTGCCGCTGCCGTTGAGGCCGAGCACGCCGATCTTGGCGCCGTAGTAGTACGAGATCGAGACGTTGTCGAGGATCTTCCTGCGGTCGATCTCCTTGGTGACGCCCATCATCGAGTAGATGATCTGCGTCTCGTTCTTCGGTCCGGACTTGGAGGGTGCTGCCATGGCGGTTCGTCGTGGTTCGGTGCGAAAGGCGCGCGGCGCCGGGCAAGGCATCGTATCCCGCCGCGTGCGTATCCTCGTCGGTGTGCGCGACTTCCTCGCATGGGTCAATGCGAACACGAGCCTCCGGGTGCGGAGGTTCGTCGTCGGCGCGGTGGGCGGCAGCATGGCGCTCGCCGGCCTCCTGCTCCTGGTGCTTCCGGGGCCGGGCATCCCGCTGCTCCTGGCGGGGCTCGGCGTGCTCAGCCTGGAGTTCGCCATCGCGCGCACGTGGATCGTCGCGGTGAGGCAGCGTGCCGAGCGCGCGGGCGTCCCGCGCTCGGCGCTGTGGGCGCTGCCGGTCGCGGGCATCGTGCTCTCCGTGGCCGCCGGGCTCGCGCCGGGGTTCGTGAGCGTGGTGGTCGACGACGGGAACGCATGGCACGTGGTGCGCAAGCCGTCCTTCGGGTTCGACTACGCGTACGTCACGTCCGGCGCGCTGCGCGGGGCCGCGGGCGCCGACCCGTTCGCGCGGGCGATCATGGACCGCGCCGGGCTGCGCTGATCACTCCCGGCCGAGCAGGTGCCGCCCGAGGAACGCGCGGCGCTTCGCCGACCCGTAAGGCGTCTCCGCGGCGCCGTGCCCCGCGCCGGGGACCACCACCAGCTCGTGGTCCTTGCCCGCCCCGACGAGCGCGGCCGAGACCTGCAGGGTGCTGGAGGGATCCACGTTCTCGTCGAGCTCGCCGACCACCAGCATGAGCTTGCCGCGCAGCTTCCCGGCATCGGCCACGTTCGAGCTCCGCTCGTAGCTCTCGTCGACGGGCCAGCCCATCCAGAGCTCGTTCCACCAGATCTTGTCCATGCGGTTGTCGTGGCACCCGCAGTCCGCGACGGCCACGGAATAGACGTCCGGATGGTCCAGCAGCGCCCGCATGGCACTCTGCCCCCCGGCGCTTCCGCCGTAGATGCCGACGCGCGAGAGGTCCATCCATGGGCGCGTGGCCGCCGCGGCGCGCAGCCATGCCACGTGGTCCGGAAGGCCGGCGTCCTTGAGGTTCTTCCAGCAGACGTCGTGGAACTTCTTG
>CAMDUT010000115.1 GCA_945877905.1 Phycisphaera mikurensis NBRC 102666
AGCACGGCCGTGCACGCCCGTGCCGTGCCGCTCGCCCCGCGGATCACGGCTCGCTCCCGTGCGCGCCGTACCGCACCCATTCGAGCCGCAGCCCGTGCGGCGGCAGGGTCGGCCCGGCCGCGGTCCGGTCGCGCGCCGCGAGCGCCCGGCGCACGTCGTCGGGCGTCGTGCGCCCGCGTCCCGCGTCGACCAGCGTGCCGGCGATGATCCGCACCATGTTGTAGAGGAACCCGCTTCCCGCCACCTCCACCACCGCGCGCCCGGGCGCGGGCTCGTGCACCGTGCACCCGAAGACGGTGCGCACGGTCGACTCGCGCCCGTGGTTCGCCTGCGCGAACGCCGCGAAGTCGTGCGTCCCCACGATGCACGCGGCCGTCGCGCGCATGGCCGCGAGGTCGAGCCGGTGCCGCGTCACCCACGTCGTGCGTCGCGTGAACAGCAGGCCCGGGTCCGGCGCGTCGGCGCCGTGCGCGATCGAGTACCGGTAGCACTTGCTCACGCAGTCGGAGATGGGGTCGAACCCGGGGTGGACCTCGTCGGCCCGGTGCACGCAGACGTCCTCGGGAAGCCGCGCGGTGATGGCCATCGCGAGGCGGTCGACCGGGATGCGCGTGTCCGCCGTGAACGCCGCCACCTGCCCGACCGCGTGCACGCCCGCGTCCGTGCGGCTCGCGCCCATCACCGGCACGCGCGCCCCGCCGATCGCCGTCGCGACCGCGTCCTCGAGCACGCCCTGCACCGTGCGCAACGGCGGGGCCCCGGGCGGTTCCTGCCGTTGCCAGCCATGGAACTCCGTGCCGTCGTAGGCGACCAAGAGGCGGAATCGGGGCATGGAGGCGATCCGGAGGATAAGACCCCCGTCCGGAACGCCCGGGAGTTACAGGGACGTTCCCGCGCCAAGCCGCGCGGCCGGCTCGATCACGGACGTCGATTCCGCTGATTCCCGGGCGTTCGACCGATCCCCCGTTGGACTTCGCGCGTCTTGGGTCTACAGTCTGATCGCCGTGGCGGCGGTCGGTTCGCCAAGGTTTCGTATCCCAAGACACCATCACCGGAGCAACCAAGACATGAAGACCACGTTCATCGCCGCCTCGGCGCTCATGTGCAGCGCGTTCGCGCTCGCGGGCGTCGAGTTTGTCGTCGACGGAGCCGCCGAGACCGGCTACGGAAGCGCCATCGTCGTCCAGGGCATCGGCACGAGCTTCGGCAACCACCTCGGGTCGTCGCCGGGCATCTGCGACGGCAGCGAGCTCGACGTGGCCTACGGGTTCATCACGGGCGACGCCGCGACGGGCACGCTGAACCTGGTGCTCGCGGGCAACCTGCAGACGAACTTCAACAAGATCAACGTGTTCGTCGACGCGCGCGCGGCCGCGGGCCAGAACGCGCTCCGCAGCAACAACCCGGACGTCGACTTCAATCGCCTGAACTCGGCGATGGGCGCCTCGGCCGACGGCCTGACGCCCGGCCTCACCTTCGACGCGGGCTTCGATGCCGACGCGATCATGATGTTCACGGTGGGCGGCGGCGCCCCGAACACGATGTACGTGAACTATTCGCAGCTCCTCACCGACGGCGGCGGCTCAGGCGGCTACGTCGGCCAGGGCAACTACGACCCGCTGGTCGGCGCGCACGTCATGAGCCCCAAGCCCGTCGGTCCCGCAGGCAGCGGCTGGGAGATGTCGGCCGCGATCAACAACTCGAACGTCGCGGGCGTGTCCGGCGGCGACGGCGGCAAGTCCTCGGGCGCGGGCGTGACCACCGGCGTCGAGGTGAAGATCTCGCTCGCCGCCGTCAACTGGGACGGCAAGAGCCCCATCAAGGTCTGTGCGTTCGTCACGAACGGCGATCACAACTACGTCTCGAACCAGGTCCTCGGCGGGCTGCCCGTCGGCAGCGGAAACCTCGGCGCCACGTTCGGCGGCCGCCCCAACTTCGCGGTGATCGACGGCGACCAGTTCTTCCCGGTCTCCCCCGTCCCGGCACCGGCCGCGGCGACGGTCGACGGCACGGCCGAGGCCGCCTACGGCGCCGGCCTCGCGGTGCAGGCCATCTCGACGGCCTTCGGCGACCACGTCGGCGCGCCGCCGCCGGCGGGCGACTGCTACGGCAGCGAGCTCGACGCGGCGTACGGCGCCATCGTCGGCGACGCGGCCACCGGTCACCTGCACCTGGTGCTCGCAGGGAACCTCCAGTCGAACTTCAACAAGCTCGACGTGTTCTTCGACGCACGCCCCGGTGCGGGGCAGAATTCGCTGCTCGGGAACAACCCCGACCTCGACTTCAACAACCTCAACGGCGCGATGGGCGCGTACGTCGATCCGCAGACCGGGCCCCAGCCCGGCCTCACGTTCGACAAGGGCTTCGACGCCGACGCGGTGATGTTCTTCACGCTCGGCGGAGGCGCCCCCAACACGATGTACGCCAACTACGGCCAGCTCCTCACCGCGGGCGGCGGCGTCGGCGGATTCGTCGGGCAGGGCAACTACGACCCGGCGATCGTCGCGCACGTCCTGCCCCCGACCGAGATCGGCGGCGCCGGCAGCGGGCTCCTGGTCTCGGCGGCGCTCAACAACACCAACATCGACGGCGTCGACGCCAGCGTCGAGGGCCTCGAGTCGTCTGGTGCCGGCGTGGTGACGGGCCTCGAGCTCATGATCCCGCTCGCGGCCATCAACTGGGACGGCACCAGCGACATCAAGGTGTGCGCCTTCGTGAACAACGGCGGGCACAACTTCATCTCGAACCAGGTGCTCGGCGGCCTGCCGGTCGGAAGCGCCAGCCTCGGCACGGGCCGACCGAACTTCGCGGTGATCGACGGCAACCAGTACTTCGTGATCTCCGCCGGCCCGGGCCCGAACCCGTGCCCGGCCGACCTGAACGGCGACAGCGCCGTGGATGGACAGGACCTGGGCGTGCTGCTCGGCAGTTGGGCGGCCGCGGGCGCGGCCGACCTCAACGGCGACGGCGCCGTGGACGGCCAGGACCTGGGCATCCTGCTCGGCGCGTGGGGCAGCTGCCCCCAGTGACCGCGCCGGACTGATTCGGAACTCCCGCTGGCCCCGGCCCCGTGCCGGGGCCAGCGTCATTTTCAGCCGGCGGAATCCGCGATGCGCACCCCGTCCTCGCCCGGCGCGAAGAGGTGCGCGGACGCGAGGTCGAGCGTGGCGCGCGCGGCTCCGCCCTCGACCAGCGTCTCGTCGTTCTCGATGCGCGCAATGAGCCGCGTGGGGCCGGCATCGAGCACCACGTCCATGCGGTCGCCGAGGCGCTCGATGGCCCGCACGGTCACCGCGATGTCCCCCTTCGCGGCCGACACGCGGATGCGGTCGGGCCGCACGCCGAGCGCCACGGGCCCGGCCGCAAGCGCCGGCCAGCGCCCGGCGGGCAGCGCGAGCGACAGCCCGCCGCCCATGAAGGTGCTGCCCGCCACCGAGCCGTCCACGAAGTTCATCACGGGCGTCCCGACGAACCCGGCGACGAACCGGTTCGCCGGACGCCCGTAGCACTCCGACGGCGTGCCGAACTGCTGCACGACGCCGCCGCGCATGACGACCATCCGGTCGGCGAGGGTCATCGCCTCCTCCTGGTCGTGCGTCACGTAGACCATGGTCGCGCCCGTGCGGCGGTGCATCTCGCGGATCTCGGCTCGCATCTCGATGCGCAGGCGCGCGTCCAGGTTCGAGAGCGGTTCGTCGAAGAGGAACACCTGGGGGTCGCGCACCAGCGCGCGCCCCAGCGCCACGCGCTGCCGCTGGCCGCCCGAGAGGGCGCGCGGGAGGCGGTCGAGGTACGGCTCGATGCCGAGCGTCCGCGCCACCTCGTCCACCCGCCGGTCGATCGCCGCGAGCTCCGCCCGCCGCTCGGCGCCGCGGAAGAGCCCGGCGAACCCGCCGTGGCGGCGCCTGCGCAGCAGGCCGAAGGCCATGTTCCGGCGGACGGTCATGTGCGGGTAGAGCGCGTAGTTCTGGAACACCATCGCGACGTCGCGGTCCTTGGGCTGCACGTCGTTCATGACGCGCCCGCCGATCGACACGGTGCCGCCCGTGATCGACTCGAGCCCCGCCACCATCCGCAGCAGCGTGCTCTTGCCGCACCCGGACGGCCCGACGAGCACGACGAACTCGCCGTCGGCGAAGGCGAGCGAGGCCTCCTGCACGGCGCGGACGCCGCCGGGGTAGGTCTTCGAGACGCGGTCGAGTGTGATGCTTGCCATCGTCGTTCCCGTGGTTGGCCGTTCAGCCCTTCACCGCGCCCTTGCCGAGGCCCTCGATGAACTGCCGCTGCGCGGCCATGAAGATCAGGATGCAGGGCACCATCGTCGTCAGGCTGGCAGCCATGAGGAGGTGCACCTTGGTGATGCCGCCGTACTGGTTGCGGAACGAGTTCAGCGCCACGCTCAGCGTGGCCTGCTCGTCGCTCTGCAGGTAGATGAGGGGCGCCAGGAAGTCGTTCCAGGTGCCGATGAAGGTGAACACCGCGGTGATCGCGGTCACGGGCCGCGTGAGCGGCAGGATCACGTGCCACCAGATCCCGAGCCAGCCCTGGCCGTCGAGCCGCGCGGCCTCGAGCAGCGCCTCGGGCACCTGTGCGATGAACTGCCGGTACATGAAGACGAAGAAGGCGTTCGCGAAGAAGGCCGGCACCACGAGCGGCAGGAAGGTGTCGACCCAGCCGAGGTTCCGAAAGAGGATGAAGAGCGGGATCATCGTGACCTGCGCCGGCAGCATCATGGTGCCGAGCATCACGAGGAACATCGGGCGGCTGCCGCGGAACCGGATGCGGGCGAACGCGAGCCCCACGAGGCTCGAACTGAGCACCGTGCCGACGGTGGTCAGCACCGTCACCACCACGCTGTTGGCGAGCGCGTCGAGAAAGCCGCGGCCCTTCTCCCCGCTGCCCATCTCGCGCAGCGCCTCGGGGTAGTTGCCCCACTGCGGGTCGGACACCCATGCCGACGCGAACCCGCCCTGCACGGTGGCCGCCTGCGCCGCGTCCGGCGTCTTCAGGCTCACCGCCACCATCCACCACAGGGGAAAGAGGAAGACGAGCGTGCCGCCCACGAGCAGCGCGTACGCGAGGATGGTTCCCGTGGTGCGCCGCATGCTCACTTCCGGAGCGCCTCGTAGTAGACGTAGCGCGCGCTCGAGCGCAGGATCACCGCGGTCACCGCCATCACCCCGAGCAGCAGCAGCCACGCCATCGCCGAGGCGTAGCCCATCTCGTAGTACTCGAAGCCCTGGTTGAAGAGGTAGAGCACGTAGAAGCGCGTGCTGTCGCCCGGCTCGCCGCCCGTCATCACGAATGCCTGCGTGAAGACCTGGAAGCTGCCGATCACGGCCATGAGCACGTTGAAGAGGATGACCGGGCCCAGCATCGGCAGCGTGATGCCCACGAAGCGGCGCACCGGCCCGACGCCATCGACCTCGGCCGCCTCGAGCAGCTCGTCGGGGATGCCCTGAAGGCCCGCGAGGTAGATCACCATCGAGCCGCCGACGAACCATGCGTTCATGATGGCGAACGCGGGCGGGCCCCACGCGGCCGCGTCCTTGCCGAACCAGTGGGGCGGCTCGATGCCGAGCGGCCCGGCGCCCACCAGCCCGAGCGCCCAGTCGGCGGCGCCGATCGCGCCCGAGAGCAGCCCGTTCATGAGTCCGGCGTCGGAGTCGAACACCCAGCGCCAGAGGACCGCGACCCCGACGCCCGCGAGCACGCTCGGCAGGTACCACGCGGCGCGGAAGAAGGGGATGCCGCGCAGCTTGCGGTGCATCAGCACGGCCGCCGCGAGCGCGAGGCCCTGGCCGATCGGCACCGCGACCAGCACGTAGTACAGCGTCACGCGGACGCTCGCCACGAACCGCGGGTCGTTCCACAGGAGCTGCGCGTAGTTGCCGAAGCCCACCCACCGCGCCTCGTCGAGCGTCGAGAGTCCCTTCCACGCGGTGAACGAGAGGATCAACGAGAGCACCACGGGGAACGCCATGAAGACGGCGAACCCAATGAGCCAGGGCGAAGCGAACAGGAAGCCAGCGCGCTCCTCGCGCGCCGCGTCGCGCGGCAGCGGGCGCCGCCGGAACCACGCGACCACGCCAACCGCGCCCGCGCCGACGACGGCCGCGGCGACCGCGCCGATGGTGCCCCACGGGACGGTCGGGAACCCGCCGCGCCCGAGCGGGCTCGCGAGCTCGCGCTCCCAGGATGCCTCGAAGTCGGCCACGGCCTGCGGCACCGGCTTGTTGGCGGTCTTCAGGCCCTCGTCCATGTTCGAGCCGAAGAGCGCCTCGAACTTCGGGTTCGCGGGCCAGTCGATCACGCGCGCCGAGGGGATGGGATCGAGGTACGCGCGGTCGGAGTCGGGCTTCTGCGCCGGGTCCAGGAACGCGTCGCTCTCCGCGGCCGCGCGGTTCGAGGGGATGGCGAGCCCCAGCCGCGCCTGCGCCTTCTGCCCCTCGACGTTCGTGAGCCACCTCACCAGCTTCCACGCCTCGTCCTTGTGCCGCGACTCGCTCGAGATGCTCCACGACACGGTGAGGATGATGTTCGCGCGCTCGGACCCGCGGGGCAGGGGCGCGAAGTCCCAGTCGAAGTCGCGGATGCGGCGGTACTCGGGGACCACCCAGCGGCCGAACGGCCCGGCCATCCCCACGCGTCCGGTGGCGAACACGGCCGAGCCCGTGGCGATCTTGCTGCGGCCGCTCGTGAGCGCGTGAGCCTCGTCGTGGCGCCAGGCGCGCAGGCGCTCGAGCGCGGCCATCGCGCGCGGGTCGGAGAGGGTCAGCGAATCAAACGACGTCCCCACGGCGTCACAGCGCTCGGTGAAGAGGTAGGCGCGCACCATCGCGGGCCACGTCACGAACTCGGTGCCGACGTAGTGCTCGCCCCGCTCGTCGGTGAGCGCCCCGATCGCGCGTGCCGCCAGGATGAAGTCGTCCCACGTCCAGTCTGGCTTCGGCGGCGCGAGGCCGGCCTTTCGGAAGAGGTCCTTGTTCCAGTAGAAGCCGACGGTCGTGAAGTCCTTCGGGATGCCCCACAGCGTGCCGCGGCCCGCGTTGCTGCCGTCGTACCGGAACGCGTCGACCACCTGCGGATACAGGTCATCCAGCTTCAGGGTGCCCGGCTCGGCGGAACGCGCGTCCGCCTCGACGAACCGGTCGAGCGGCTCGAGGAGCCCCAGGCTCGCGAAGCTCGGGACGCGCTCGTTGCCGACGTAGAACACGTCCGGCGGCTCGCCCGCCGCCATCATGGTCTGCAGCTTCGTGTAGAAGCTGCCCGCGTCGCCCGGGTTGATGCGCCGCACCATCACGCCGGGGTTCGCGGCCTCGAAGTCGCGCAGGCTGCGCTCGACGATCTCATCCTCCTCCGGACCGCCCTCGCCGGACCAGTGGAGCACCGTGAGCACCGTCTTCGCCCCCGCGGCGGCGTCGCCCGACCCGAAGGTCCGCAGCGCGACGCGGCCGAACGCCCACGCGACCAGCAGCGCCGCCGCGACCAGCAGCACCGTGCGCGCCACGCCTCCGACCCGCCGGAACGCGGCCGAGACGGCCCCGGAAGTGCCGCGCGCCCCTATGCTTGCGGCGCTCGAGTCGTCGGGGTCCTGCGCCATGCGAACCCAAATACTAGCGGTCAACTCGGCGGTCCTGACGCTTGCTGCGCTCGTCGCCCGCGCGGCGCCCTCGACGGTTGGAGCGGCACCGCCCCCCCCGGAGCCCGCGTGGCGCGAATTGCCCCCGCTCACGCCCGCGCGGCCCACCGGAACGCGCTCGCTGACGGCGTGCCCGTCGGCCATGCAGCCCGAGCCGCGTCCCGACGGCCGGTGGCGGCTGCGGTTCGCGCTGGCCCCGAAGGACGCGGCCGGCGCGTCGTCCGCCCGCGTGGCCGGCACGTTCACGGGCTGGCAGGGCCAGTGGATTCCCATGGTGCGCACGCCCGACGGCGGCTTCGCGGCCACCATCGACGTGCCGGCCGGGACGCAGCTCTACAAGTTCGTACTCGACGGCACGCGCTGGATCGGCGACCCGGCGAACCCGGCCCGCGCCGAGGACGGCCAGGGCGGCCACAACTCGGTGCTCCGCCTCGGGGCCCTCGCGGCGCTCGACGCGTCCGGCGCACGCCCCGACGACGGCGTCATCGAGGGCGCCGCGGTGCTCCATGACCCGACCGCCGCACGCGACCGGTGGCCCGTCCCGGGGGAGGGCTGGTGCGTTCGCCTCCGTACCCTGCGCGGGGACGTAGCCGCCGCGGGCCTGTGGATCGCGGTGCCTGCTCCCGCCGCCGCCTCGCCGTCCGCCACCGAGCGCCCGATGGCCCGCGTCGGCACCGACGGCCCCTTCGACGTCTGGGAAGGCACGATTCCCGTCCCGGCCGCGGCGCCCGGC
>CAMDUT010000116.1 GCA_945877905.1 Phycisphaera mikurensis NBRC 102666
GCGGCGGCGGCGGCGGCGGCGGCGAGGAAGCCGCGGCACCTGCGGCCGCTCCTGCGGCACCCGCGGCCCCCCCGGCCGCTCCCGAGGCCCCGTCGGCCTGACCGGATCCAGACGCACACGACCCCATGAACCACGGGCCCCCGAGGGCCCTCCAGCCAATCGAGGCACACTGCCATGATGATCCATGAAATCACGAAGGTCGCCGGCAAGCACCGCCCCCGCAAGCGCGTGGGCCGCGGTGAGGGCAGCGGCATCGGCGGCACCAGCACCCGCGGCCACAAGGGCGCGAAGAGCCGCGCCGGCTGGACCAGCCGCCCCGGCTACCAGGGCGGCGCCACGCCGTTCATGCGCCGCTTCCCGAAGCGCGGGTTCAAGAACAACTTCCGCGCGCTCTTCCACGTCGTCAACGTCCAGGTGCTCGAGAAGCACTTCGACGCCGGCGCCACGGTCGAGATCGCCGCGCTCGCGAAGAAGGGCCTCGTGCCCGACGCGACGCTGCCGCTCAAGGTGCTCGGCCACGGCGACGTCAGCAAGAAGCTGACGGTCGTCGCCGCCAAGTTCTCCGCGACGGCCAAGGAGAAGATCGAGAAGGCCGGCGGCACCGCGAAGGTCGCCGAGTGAGCTGACGGACGCACGGACGCGAACCACGCGAGACACGATGCTCAAGGCATTCGCCAACATCTTCCGCATCCCCGAGCTGCGCAACCGCGTGCTGTTCACGCTCGGCGTGCTCGCCATCTACCGGATCGGCTTCTGGATCCCCGTGGTGGGCGTCGACCAGTCCGCGCTCGTCGAGGCGGCCAAGACCGCGGCCAGCAACTCGACCGGCTTCGGCCGGCTGCTCCAGTTCGCGAGCATCTTCTCGGGCGGATCGCTCGGCCAGAGCACCATCTTCGGCCTCGGCATCATGCCGTACATCACGGCGTCCATCATCTTCCAGCTCGCGCAGGCGGTCTACCCGCCGCTCGCCGAGATCAAGAAGGAGGGGATGTCGGGCCAGCAGAAGGTGATGGAGTGGACGCGGTACCTCACCGTGGGCCTGTGCCTGGTGCAGGGCTACGTGTGGCTGAGCTACCTGCGCGGCTCCAACCTCGTGCAGCCGATGTTCCTGCAGTCGATGCCGAACACGGTGATCTTCTACGTCGTGGGCATTGCGACCCTGACCGCGGGAAGCCTCTTCCTGATGTGGCTCGGCGAGCAGGTCGACAAGTACGGCATCGGCAACGGCGTCTCGATCATCCTGACGGCCGGCATCCTGAGCCGCATGCCGAGCGCGGTGGGCTGGGTCATCGAGAACTTCGACCCGCGCCAGGGCGCCGAGCCCGGCAAGATCGGAATCGCGGGCCTCGCGGTCCTCGTCGCGAGCTTCATCGCCATCACCGCGGGCGCCGTGCTGATGACCGTGGCCACGCGGCGCATCCCCATCCAGCAGGCCAAGCACACCCGCGGCCGCAAGGTCTACGGCGGGCAGAAGCACTACCTGCCGCTGCGCATCAACCACTCGGGCGTCATGCCCATCATCTTCGCCAGCTCGCTGATGATCTTCCCGTCGGCGATCTTCGGCGCGTGGGACAATGCCACGGCCCAGGACTCGGTCCTCAAGGGAACGGCGAGCTTCCTCGCCCGCGAGTCGCAGATCGGAACCTTCCCGTACATCGTGTGCGAGATCGCGCTGATCTACTTCTTCGCGTACTTCTGGACCACCGTCCAGATGAGCCCGGAGGACATGTCGAAGCAGCTCAAGGAGCACGGCTCGTTCATCCCGGGCCTGCGCCCCGGGCCGCGCACGGCCGAGTACCTGACCACGGTGCTGAACCGCATCACGTACGTCGGCGCCGGCTTCCTCGCGCTCATCGCGGTGATCCCGACGCTCGTGACCCAGGCCATGGGCATCCCGTTCAACGTCGCCCAGTTCCTGGGCGGCACGGGCCTGCTGATCGTCGTCTCGGTGGGCCTCGACCTGATCCAGCGCCTCGAGGCCAACCTCGTGATGCGCAACTACGCCGGCTTCCTGGGGCAGGGCGGCGACCCGCGCGGCAGCCGCATGAGGAGCGTGTCCTGACGATGGGCGTGCACTCGGCCCAGTCCCTGACGGCACCGCCGCGCTCGCCGCGCGAGGAGCGCCACGGGTCGATCGCGCTGCGGTCGTCGGACGACGTCGCGGCCATCGAGCGCGCGGGCGCGGCCGTCGCCGCCGCGCTCGAGCTCGCGGAGTCCGCGGTGCGTGCCGGCGCCACCACGCTCGACGTCGACGCCGCCGTCCGGACGGCGCTCGCCGCCGCGGGCGCGGAGCCCGCGTTCGTGAACTATCCCCACCCCACGGGCGGCCCGTCATTTCCGGCGGCGGCCTGCGTGAGCGTGGCCAACGAGGTGGTGCACGGCGTTCCCGGCGCGCGCACGCTGCGCGCGGGCGAGCTGGTCTCGATCGACGTCGGTGCGCGCGTGGGCGGCTGGTGCGCCGACGCCGCGGTGACGGCCATCGTCCCCGGCGCGGACGACGTGGCCGCGCTCGAGGCATTCGTCGCCGACGCATGGGAGACGCTGCACGCGGGCATCGCCCTGATGCAGCCCGGCCAGCGCTGGAGCGACGTCGCCGACCGCATGCAGCGCGTGGCCTTCGGCCGCGGCCACGGCATGGTCGAGGGCTGGCATGGCCACGGCATCGGCCGGTCGGTGCACGAGGCGCCCCAGGCGCCGTCGATGGTCACCGCGGGCCTCCGCACGGACCGCGACTTCACGCTCCTGCCCGGCATGGTGCTGGCGGTCGAGCCCATCCTCGTGATGGGCGCCCGCGGCGTCGTCGGCACCGACGGCTGCGGCTCGGGCGTCCCCGCCCAGGTCGGCGCCGACGGATGGACCGTCCGGGCGGCCGGGGGCCTCGTCGCCGCGCACGTCGAGCACACCGTCGCGGTCACCCGCAGCGGCCCCCGCATCCTCACGCGGCGCGCGCGCGCCGCCCGCGAAACCCGAACCGACGGAGGCCGCAGCCTCCCCGGCTGACACGCAGATGGCAAAGGAAGACAAGATCACGCTCGATGCCGAGGTCGTGGAGGCCCTCCCGGACGCGATGTTCCGGGTCAAACTCCAGAACAACCAGGAGATCCTGGCCTACGTCAGCGGCAAGATGCGCAAGTTCTTCATCCGCATCCTGCCCGGCGACAAGGTCACCATCGAGCTCAGCCCGTACGACATGACCAAGGGCCGCATCGTCTACCGCTTCTGAACCAACGAACCCCCCGGAAACCACCCAGCAAGGAAACGCCATGAAGGTCCGCAGCAGCATCAAGCGCCGCACCATGGATTGCCAGATCGTCGTCCGCAAGGGCAAGCGCTTCGTGATCAACAAGAAGAACCCGCGCCTGAAGCAGCGCCAGGGCTGAGGCCCGAAGAGAGGAACGAACCATGCCCCGCATCGCCGGCATCGACATCCCCGACAAGAAGAAGATCCGCTTCTCGCTCCGCTACATCTTCGGCATCGGCCCGAAGAACTCCGACGACATCCTCGCCAAGTGCGGGATCGACGGCGAGCGGCGCGCGAACACCCTCGACGACAAGGAGCTCGCCTCCATCGCCGCCGAGATCGACGCCAACTACCCGGTCGAGGGCGCGCTGCGCCGGCAGATCCAGCAGGACATCCAGCGCCTGAAGGACACCAAGAGCTACCGCGGCGAGCGTCACCGCAAGAACCTCCCCGTGCGCGGCCAGCGCACGCGCACCAACGCACGCACCCGCAAGGGCCGCAAGAAGACGGTGGCCGGCAAGAAGGGCGTGAAGGGCTGATCGCCCGCGCGCTGAACGCACCGGAACACCGCACAGGAGCAACCAGCAATGGCAAGCAAGAAGAAGGTCCGCAAGAGCGTCACGAAGGGCATCGTTCACGTGAACGCGTCCTTCAACAACACGATGGTGACCATCACCGACGTCAACGGCGAGACGATCGCCTGGGACTCGGCGGGCAGCGTCGGCTTCAAGGGCGCGCGCAAGAGCACGCCCTTCGCGGCCAGCCGCGCCAGCGAGAAGGCCGCCGGCAAGGCGCGCCGCGTCGGCATGAAGGAGGTCGAGGTGCGCGTGAAGGGTCCCGGCCCGGGCCGCGAGAGCGCCGTCACCGCCCTCTACGCCGCCGGCCTGAAGGTCACCCAGATCGAGGACACCACGCCGATCCCGCACAACGGGTGCCGGCCGCCGAAGAAGCGCCGCGTCTGACGCGGCGAACGACACGTCCCTCCGCCACAGCAGGAGGCCATGGGCGGCGCCGGCAGCGCCCATGACCGTCCGATCAGGCGGAGGTCCCTCACGAAGGGGCGCCTTGCGGCTCGTCCGCGGCCCCGAGGCCCTGCCGGGCCAGGTTTCCAGGAGATCCGTCATGCACATCCGTTGGCGTGGACTCGAACTTCCCTACCGCGTCGTCAAGGACGAGCGGTCCGCAACCCCGACCTTCGGGCGCTTCACGGCCGAGCCGTTCGAGCGAGGCTTCGGCACGACCGTGGGCAACGGCCTGCGCCGCGTGCTGCTCTCGAGCCTCGAGGGCGCCGCGATCACCAAGGTGAAGATCGCCGGCGTCACCCACGAGTTCTCGACCATGCCGGGCGTCCTCGAGGACGTCACCGACATCATCCTGAACATCAAGGGCCTGGTCATCAGCATGGACATCGAGACCGATGAGCCCAAGACCATGCGCCTGATGGCCGAGGGCCCGGGCGAGGTCACGGCCGAGCTCATCGAGGCCGACCCGTCGATCACGATCCACAATTCCGACAAGATCATCGCCACGCTGACCGACAAGCGCGACTTCGCGGTCGAGTTCACCGTGCAGCGCGGCCGCGGCTACCTGCCGGCCACCGAGCAGCACAAGCGCGAGGAGGACCAGGTGCTCGGCGAGATCGCGGTCGACGCGATCTTCAGCCCCGTGCAGCGCGTCCGCTTCCGCGTGGAGGACACGCGCGTCGGCCAGCGCACGAACTACGACCGGCTGGTCATGGACATCTGGACCAACGGCACCGTGAGCCCCGACATGGCCATGGTCGAGGCCGCCAAGATCCTGCGCAAGCACCTCAACCCCTTCGTCCAGTACGACGTGCTGGGCAACGAGGTGGTGCCGGCCGACATCTCGACCGCCAACGACGCGGACCTCGAGCTCTTCCGCAAGCTCTCGATGCCCGTCACGGACCTCGAACTGAGCGTCCGCGCGGGCAACTGCCTCGAGGGCGGCAAGATCCGGTTCGTCTGCGAACTCGTGACCAAGACGGAGAACGACCTGCTGGAGCTGCGAGCGTTCGGCCGCACCAGCCTCCGTGAAGTGAAGAAGAAGCTCGAGGACATGGGCCTGGCCCTCGGCATGCCGCTCCCGGAGGGCTACACGCCCCCGGCGACCGCCTGAGCCCGAAAGGAACCTGACACATGCGCCACCGCATCGCCGGATACAAGCTCAACGTCACCAAGGACCACCGTCGCGCCATGCTGCGCAACCTGGCCGCGGGCCTGTTCGAGCACGGCCAGATCACCACGACCATGCCCAAGGCGAAGGCCGTCCAGCCGTTCGTCGAGGAGCTGATCACCCTGGCCAAGCGTCCCTCGCTCGCCACCCGGCGCGAGCTGACGGCCCGCCTCACCGACCGCCACGTCTTCGCGTGGGTCGCCGACCCGAATACCCGCGAGGAGACCAAGGTCGCGCAGTCCCGCCTGTGGCAGCTGCCCTCGGCCGACGAGGTCGAGTTCAACCGCTACGGCGAGGTCCGCAAGGCCCCGCGCCTCATCCAGCACGTCCTCACGCGCGTGGCCCCGCTCTACAAGGACCGCGCGGGCGGCTACACCCGCATCGTGAAGCTGGACAAGCGCCGCCTCGGCGACGCCACCGACCTGGTGGTGCTGCAGCTGGTCGGCGGCGAGGAGGGCCCGCAGGTGAAGGGCCGCAAGTCCACGCGCCGCGCCAACGCCGACAAGCGGACCGCCTTCGCCAAGAAGGCCAAGGAGAAGGCCGCGGCCGCGAAGGGCTGAGGCGCCTCGACACCCACGTGAATCCACGCGGCCCGTCCCGGTTGGGGCGGGCCGCGGTGCTTTTCTTCGCCTTCGTGACCCGCGCCGCTCCCTCCGCGCAGGGGCGGGGAGTCGCCTCGCGGACGTCCTCGCTCCACCAGGTTTCGCTCGGACTCATCGAACACGGGCTCGGCACGTGGAACGGCCCGCTGCCACCCGGGACATCCCTCGCGTGCCTCGTGAGGCGCCCGGAGCCGACAGCGACTCGGGGGTGGCCTCACCAAGCGAGTTCTTTGCGGGGCTTGACCCGGCGCGTCATGCTTCGCGCAACGCACGTGCCCCGCAAAGCTGTCTGAGCGACTGAGGCCACCCCCGAGGCGCCGAGGCCTCCAAGGGCTCGGCCTCCAAGGCGCCGAGGCGTCCAGGGGCTCGGCCACCGAGGCGCCGAGGCGTCCCTGGCTCCGACAGGCTTGCGCCATCCCCGTGAAGTTCCGCCGTCTTTCCGTGCCCTGCCCGGGACCAGGCGGAGGATGTGCCGTGGGACGCGGACGGCCTACGGCAATTCATAACGCGTCGCGTTCATAGGGAGGTACCATGATCCGGTCGTTTCGGGATTCACGCACCGAGGTGGTGTTCGAAGGAGGTCGCGTTCCGATGTGGCACCCCGAGCTTTCCCGGCGCGCGATGCGGCGCTTGCATGCGCTGGATGCCGCGACGTGCCTCGGCGATCTCAGGGCGATGCCGGGAAACCGGCTCGAGAAGCTCGTCGGCGACCGTGCCGGGACCTGGAGCCTTCGAGTGAATGACCGTTGGCGGATCTGCTTCCGATGGACGGATGGGCACGCCGAGCACGTTGAGCTTGTGGACTACCACTGAGGAGGACCCCGATGACCCGACGAACGCGTCCGACCCGAAGTATGCCGGCCCGCCCGAAGGTCGCCGTCCATCCCGGCGAGGTGCTCGACTGCGAGTTCCTCGCCGAGCTTGGCATGAGCCAGTACCGACTCGCGGTCTCGATCTGCGTCCCGCCGCGGCGTATCAACGAGATCGTCCTCGGCAAGCGTGCCGTGTCCGCGGACACCGCGCTGCGCCTGGCGAGGTTCCTTGGGACGACGCCGGAGTTCTGGCTGAACCTGCAGGCCTCCTTCGATCTTCGCGTGGCACGCTCGAAGGCAGGACCCTCAATCAATCGTGAAATCCGTCCGTTTGCGGCCCAGGTCCGTGCCATTCGCGCACCTTCGTGACCCGCGACGCTCCCTCCGCGCAGGGGCAGGGAGTCGCCCCGCGGACGTCCTCGCTCCACCAGGTTTCGCTCGGACTCATCGAACACGGGCTCGGCACGTGGAACGGCCCGCGCCACCCGGGACATCCCTCGCGTGCCTCGTGAGGCGCCCGGAGCCGACAGTGACTCGGGGGTGGCCTCACCAAGCGAGTTCTTTGCGGGGCATGTCCCGCCGCGTCATGCTTCGCGCAACGCACGTGCCCCGCAACGCTGTCTGAGCGACTGAGGCCACCCCCGAGGCGCCGAGGCGTCCAGGGGCTCGACCCCCGACGCGCCGAGGCGTCCAGGGGCTCGACCCCCGACGCGCCGAGGCGTCCAGGGGCTCGACCCCCGAGGCGCCGAGGCGTCCAGGGGCTCGACCTCGCTCCTCAGGGAGTGTTCGGGTTCTGCAGTCCCTGCCACCCGTTCTGGTAGCTCAGGCCCGCCGTCGAGTTGACGAGCCGACGATCGATGTTCCCGTTCGACCACGCGCGGAACAGCACCGTGCCGCTGCCAGAGCTCGGGGTCGGGACCGCGGCGATGCTGACCACGTGCGGCGCGCCCGCGGCACCCTGGGCCTGCGCGGCCTGGGCCGCGATCTGGTCGCGGACGCTGCCTTGGGACTGCGTCGGGTCGATCGCGGCGGGGATGAAGACCGGCGTCCACGCGGCCTCGGCCTTCGGCTCGATCGAGCCGGTGCCCAAGGACATGAACGCGTGGAAGACGATCGCCCCCGCGAGGAGCGCGAGTCCGGTGCCGGTCGAGATGCGGGTGGTCATGGTGGTCGCATGATAGGGACCGCCCGTATCCTGACGCGGATGCCCGCTGACCTCGATTCCGCGCAGTCCGAGGCCTCCGCCGCGCTCGCGGCGGCCGGCACGCTCGATGCGCTCGATGCATGGAAGTCCGCCTGGATCGGCGGAAGCGGCCGCCTGAAGACCATGATGGCGGGCCTGAAGGACGTCCCCAAGGACCAGAAGCCGGCATTCGGCAAGCGCCTGAACGAGCTCAAGGCTGCGCTCGAGGCGGCCTACGACGTGCGGCGCGCCGAGGTCG
>CAMDUT010000117.1 GCA_945877905.1 Phycisphaera mikurensis NBRC 102666
CCCCCCATGGAAGCAGGAATCGTCGGCCTCCCGAACGTCGGAAAGAGCACGCTTTTCAACGCCCTCACCGCGGCGGGGATCGAGGCGGCGAACTACCCGTTCTGCACCATCGAGCCGAACGTCGGCGTCATCACGGTGCCCGACGCCCGGCTGGCCACGCTGCAGTCCCACATCCAGAGCCAGAAGGTGATCTCGGCCATCATCCGGCTGGTCGACATCGCCGGCATCGTCCGCGGCGCGAGCGAGGGCGAGGGCCTGGGCAACAAGTTCCTGAGCCACATCCGCGAAGTGGACGCCATCCTCCACGTGGTGCGATGCTTCGAGGACGCCGACATCGTCCACGTCGAGGGCTCGGTCGACCCGATCCGCGACATCGGCACCATCGAGACCGAGCTGATGCTCGCCGACATGCAGGTGGTCGAGAACATCCTCGACAAGGCCTCGCGCACCGCGCGAAGCGGCGACAAGGAGGCCATCGCCAAGGTGGCGGTGCTCCAGAAGTGCAAGGCGTGCCTGGACGCCGGCAACCCGATCCGCAGCCTGCAGCTGGACGACGAGGACCGCCGGGTGCTGAAGTCGCTGGGCATGATCACCGCGAAGCCGGTGCTCTTCGTCGCCAACGTCGACGACTCCGACCCCACCGGCCAGGGCCCGCTGGTGCAGAAGGTGCGCGACTACGCAAAGGCGAACGGGGGCAAGGTGGTGGTCGTGTGCGCGAAGATCGAGAGCGAGCTCGCCGAGCTCGCCGAGGCCGACCGCTCCGAGATGCTGTCGGCGCTCGGCATGCAGGAGCCCGCGCTCCACTCCGTGGCGCGCGCGGCGTACGACCTGCTCGGGCTCCAGAGCTACTTCACCGCAGGCCCGAAGGAGATCCGCGCGTGGACCGTGCTCAAGGGCGCCACCGCGCCCCAGGCCGCGGGCGTCATCCACACCGACTTCGAGCGCGGCTTCATCCGCGCCGAGATCTACTCGGTGGGCGACCTCGAGAAGCACAAGAGCGAGAAGGCCATCCGCGAGGCCGGGCGCATGCGCGCCGAGGGCAAGTCGTACGTGATGCAGGACGGCGACGTGTGCCACTTCCTGTTCAACGTGTGAGTTATGGGGTCACAAGTGGCGCTTGGGCAAGGAGTTGCGCCAAGCCCACTTGACGGATTCTTCCCCTTGGCTATGCTTCAGCCGTCGTGACCGCAACCGCACACCAGACGACCGACCGCCTCGCGCGGGGCCTCGGCGCAGCCGCGTCCGGCCCGGCCGCTGGCATCCCGCGTCGACTGACCCTCGCGCGCAGGTCCGACGTCGTGCGCCGCATCGAGGCGGCGAACGGCGCGCTCGCGCGTCAGCGCCCCTGCAGCGGATCGCCCTCGACGTCCCAGCGGGCGTCGGTCTCGATGGCGTCCTCCAGCATCCGCGCGTAATCGCGCGCGGGAACCTCGTACGTCCCGAACTGCCTCATGTGCTCGTTCGAGTACTGGCTGTCGCACAGCGTGAATCCGCCGCGGCGCAGCCGGTCCACCAGGTGCACCAGGCATGCCTTGCTCGCGTCGGTGCCCTTGCCCGGCACGTGGAACATGCTCTCGCCGAAGAAGGCCCCGCGCAGCGCGACGCCGTAGAGGCCGCCGACGAGCTGGCCGTCGCGCCACGCCTCGACCGAGTGCGCGAATCCCATGCGGTGGAGCTCGGTGTAGATGCGCACGATGTCCGAGCCGATCCAGTTGCGGTTGTCGGGCCCGCGGTCGCGCGCGCACGCGGCGATCACCTTCGCGAAGGCGGTGTCCACGCGCAGGTCGAACCGGCCGCTCCGCACGGTGCGGGCGAGCGAGCGGGCGACCCGGAACCGCGCGTCGAGCGGGACCAGCGCGCGCGGGTCGCAGGTGAACCACTCGACGCGGCCGGTCTCGGGCTCGCACATGGGGAACGCGCCCCGCATGTAGCCCGTGAGCACCAGTTCCGGCGTGATCGAGCGCGTCACGGCGCGGTCCTCACTTCGCGGGGCGGCTGTTGGCGCGCAGCTGGGCGAACTGGCGGTGCCCGGCGGGCCCGCCGTGGAAGCCGTAGCCGGACTGCCGGGCGCCCACCCAGGGCGTGCCCTGCGCGCCGCCGCAGCCGCGGTTGATGCCGACCATGCCGGCGCTCAGCCGCCGCGCCACGCGCTGCGCGCGCTCGAGGTCGCCCCCGAACACCGCGGCGCCGAGCCCGTAGGGTGAGTCGTTCGCGAGGCGCACGGCCTCGTCGTCGTCGCCGTACTCCATGATGCAGGCCACGGGGCCGAAGGTCTCCTCGCGCATGATGTCCATGCCGTGGTCGACGCCCACGAGCACCGTGGGCGGCACGAAGTTGCCGGGCGCGTCGGTGCCGCCCGCGAGGACGCGCGCGCCCGCCGCGCGCGCCGCGGCCACCTGCTCGAGCACCTTCTGCTTCTGCCGCGCGTTCACCATGGGGCCGACGCCGACGCCGGGCTGCGTGCCCGGACCCTGCACCAGCGCCTTCGTGCGCTCGAGCACCCGGTCGACGAACGGCTGCGCCACCGCGCGGTGGACGTAGATGCGCTCGGTGCTGACGCACACCTGCCCCGCGTTGCGGAAGCTGTTGCGCACCGCGAACGCCGCGGCCGCGTCGAGGTCGGCGTCCTCGAGCACCACCAGCGGGTCCTTGCCGCCGAGCTCGAGGATCACGCGCTTCAGGCCCTCGGCCGCGTCCTGCATGATGCGCACGCCCGTGGCGCGGCTTCCCGTGAAGACGATGAGGTCGACGTCGGCGCGCACCAGCGCGCGGCCCACGTCGCCCGCCCCGTGCACCACCTGCAGCGTGCCGGGCGGCAGGTGCGCCTGCAGGCACTCGGCCCACGCCTGCGCGCAGAGCGGCGTCTCCTCGCTCGGCTTCAGGATGACCGTGTTGCCGGCCACCAGCGCGGGCAGCACGCTCTGCTGCGGCATCAGCACGGGGAAGTTCCACGGCGTGATTGCGGCGCACACGCCGAACGGGTCATGGTGCAGCGTGGTCAGCGTGTGCTCGTCGCGCAGTTCCTGCGGGCGCAGCGCGGCGACGATCTCGTCGAGCTCCTCGGCCATCCCGTCGGCGGCGTAGTTGGCCTCGCCCTTGCCTTCGGGTGCGGGCTTCCCCATCTCGGCGGTGATGAGCTCGCCGATGCGCGGGGCCGCGGCCTTCATCGCCGGGATCGCCGCGCGCAGGCACGCCGCGCGCTCCTCGACCGCAAGCGCCTCCCACGCGGGCTGCGCGGCGCGGGCACGGGCGACCACGTGTCCGATATCAGCGGGGCTGGCCGCCTCGACGCTGCCGACGGGCTCGCCGGTGGCCGGGTTCATCGACACCAAGGTGGGCATGCGGGCAAGGATACGCCGCGGGCGCGGGCCAGCCCCTCGGCGGGAAACACGGCATCGGGTAGCATTCTGCGTCCCTCAACATGGGCCGTCGGCGACTGGCACGGGCCAGGCGCCGCATGGTGCAGGCAACGCGGCATGACCGCCTGCTCCAGCCTCGAGGGTGCCGCGGCCAGGGTGTTCCCGCCGCGCCAGCACGAGTGGCAGTTGGTGGTCCGAGCCCCTGGAGACACGACGCGCACGAACGCGCGAAGCCCATCCGAACGACCCGATCCCTGGCCCGTGGTGTAACGGTAGCACAGCAGGTTTTGGTCCTGCTTGTCTAGGTTCGAATCCTAGCGGGCCAACTTCACGACCCCGCGCGGCGCGTGCCGCGCGGATGCACGCCCGACACGACGCGCGCACGCGCACCGCACGCGAGGCACGCACCTCACCCGAACGCCGATGAGCACGAACACCCGCCCATCCTCGTACACGCGCAGCGTGATCGTCCTTGCCGCCGGCAAGGGCACGCGCATGAAGAGCGACCTCCCGAAGGTCATGCACCCCGCGCTCGGTCGGCCCATGGTCGAGTGGGTGGTTGACGCCGCGCGCACCGTCGGCTGCACGCCGGTGGTGCTCGTCGTCGGCCACGGCGCCGAGGCGGTGCGCGGTCACTTCGAGGGCCGGCCCGGCATCGAGTTCGTCACCCAGATGCCGCAGCTCGGCACCGGCCACGCCGTGGACATGGCACGGCCGCTCTTCGAGCGCGGCCTGCTCGGCGAGGAGACGCTGGTCCTCTGCGGCGACGGCCCGCTCATCCGCGCGCACACGCTGGAGGCGCTGCTCGCGACGCACCGCGAGTCGGGCGCCGCCGCCACGCTCGCCACCGCGGTCATCCCCGACCCGGCGGGCTACGGCCGCATCGAGCGCGACGCGCACGGGCGCTTCGCGCGCATCGTCGAGCAGAAGGACGCGACGCCCGCGCAGCTCGCCCTGCGCGAGGTGAACCCCTCGTACTACTGCTTCCGCACCGCGGACCTCTTCGACGCGCTGAAGCGCGTCACCAACCAGAACGCCAGCGGCGAGTACTACATCACCGACGTCTTCGAGCTCCTGCTGCGCGACGGCAAGCGTGTCAGCGTCGTGGACGCGGTGCCGCCCGAGGACGTCCTGAGCGTCAACACCCCGGAGCAGCTCGCCGAGGTCTCGGCGATCCTTGCCTCCCGCAGCGCCGCGCCGGCGGGGGCGGGGCGATGAGCGACTCCGACCGCGACCACCTGAAGGTCTTCACGACGCGCAGCGGGCGCGACCTCGCGCAGCGCATGTGCGAGCACATCGAGATCCCGCTCGGCCAGGCCGAGACCGTGCAGTTCCCCGACGGCGAGCTGCTGGTGAAGCTCGCCGAGGACGTGCGCGGCCGCGACTGCTTCATCGTCGCGAGCACGTGCTTCCCGGTGAACGACAACCTGATGGAGCTCCTGGTCTTCATCGACTGCCTGCGGCGCGCGAGCGCCAAGCGCATCACGGCGGTGATCCCCTACTTCGGCTACGCGCGCCAGGACCGCAAGGACGAGGGCCGCGTGCCGATCACCGCGAAGCTGGTCGCGAACCTCATCACCGAGGCCGGGTGCGACCGCGTGCTGTGCGTCGACCTGCACGCCGCCCAGATCCAGGGGTTCTTCGACATCCCGGTGGACCACCTGACCGCGGCCCCGGTGCTCGTCGAGCACTACCAGGCGATGCGTGACTCGCTGGGCGAGTGCGTCGTCGTGAGCCCGGACGTGGGCAACGTGAAGGTGGCCAACATGTTCGCGAGCCTGCTCGGCTTCGACATGGCCATCATCGACAAGCGCCGCCAGAGCGGCACGAAGGTGACCGTCAAGAACCTGATCGGCGACGTGAAGGGCCGGCGGGTCCTCATGTTCGACGACATGATCTCGACCGCGGGCACCGTGGCCGAGGCCGCGCGCGTCGCCATGGAGGAGGGCGCGGTCGCGTGCGAGTGCGCGTGCACGCACGCGGTGCTCGTGGGCCAGGCGTTCGCGCGCCTGGCGACCCCCACCATCACGCGGGTCACCATCACCGACACCATTCCCGGCGGCGAGCGACTGAAGCCGCTGGAGGACAAGCTCACGGTGCGCTCGGTGGCGCGCCTCCTCGGGGAGGCCGTCCGCCGGATCCACCATGACCAGAGCGTCAGCGCCATGTTCCGCGAGGGCATCGGCGTGAAGCGCTGAGACGTTCGAAACCAGACCCAGACTCCACCCCATTCGAAAGGAGACATGAACCATGTCAAAGGAGACCCCGGTCCTCGTCGCGAAGAAGCGCGAGAAGCTCGGCACGCGTTACACGCGTCGCCTCCGCGCGGCAGGTGAGCTGCCCGCGAACCTGTACGGCCACGGCAGCGAGCCGATGGCGATCAGCCTCAATGAGCACGAGACCATCTACGCGCTCAAGAAGGGCGCGCACGTGCTCGCGCTGAAGTTCGAGTCCGGCGAGACCGACACGGTCCTCGTCAAGGACCTGCAGTTCGGCTACCTCGGCGACAACGTGATCCACATGGACCTCGCCCGCGTCAACCTCGACGAGGTCGTCACGGTCAAGGTGCACCTCAGCTTCATCGGCACCCCCGAGGCGGCCAAGAAGCCCGGCGCGATCGTGGTGCACGACATGCCCCAGGTCGAGGTGCAGTGCAAGGTGCGCGACATCCCCGAGGAGGTCCGCATCGACCTGTCGTCGATGGGCGAGGCGCTCACGGCGGGCCAGCTCAAGATGCCCGCCGGCATCACGCTCGCGGGCGACGCGAGCGCGATCGTGTGCCGCATCGAGTTCATGAAGGACGAGGAAGGCACGGCCGAGTCGGCGACGCCGGACGCGAAGGCGGCCCCGGAAGTGCTCACCGCGAAGAAGGAGGAGGGCGAGGCGAAGAAGTGACCTGAGGCGGACGCGGCCCCGGGCAACCGGGCCGCGCGAGCGCAGGTTCCTCCCGTGCCATCGAGCCAGCGATGAAGCTCATCGTCGGACTTGGCAACCCCGGACCCGAGTACGCCGGCACCCGACACAACGTCGGGTTCGACGTGGTCGACCGCCTCGCGGCGCGCTTCGCACCCGGTGCGACGCCGCGCTCGCGGTTCTCCGGGCTGGCCGTGGAGGCGGACGTCGGGGGCGAGAGGTGCATGCTCCTCAAGCCGATGACGTACATGAACCTCTCCGGACGCCCCGTCCAGGAGGCCATCCACTTCTTCAAGCTCGAGCCCTCGAGCGACCTCCTCGTGATCGTCGACGACCTGGCCCTCCCCTGCGGCTCCATCCGGCTCCGGCCGGACGGCTCCAGCGGCGGGCACAACGGGCTCGCCGACATCGGCCTGAAGCTCGGGTCCAACTACTGGGCGCGCCTGCGGATCGGGATCGACCCGCCGGGGCGCACCAGGCAGTCGGACTACGTGCTCGGGAAGTTCTCCCCCGACCAGCAGGCGCCGGTCGAGGTGTCCCTCGCGGAGGCCGCGCGTGCGGCCGAGGCATGGGCGACCAAGGGACTCGCGGAGGCGATGAACCGTTTCAACACCAAGGCCGCGCGTGCGGCACCAGAAAGCAACGCAAAGGAAACCACATGACCACCACCGAAACCCGCATCGGCAAGTACGAGGCGATGTTCCTCTTCCCGCAGTCGGCCTCGGCCGACATGAACGGCGCGATGGACCACATCAAGGAAGTCCTCTCCAAGGGAGAGGCCACGCTGCACAGCCTGGTGAAGTGGGACGAGCGCCGGCTCGCCTACGACATCGACGGCAACAAGCGCGGCGTCTACTTCCTGTCGCGCTTCACGGCCGACACCCGCAAGGTGAAGGAGATCGAGCGCGACTGCCGCCTCAGCGAGAAGATGCTCCGTTCGCTCATCGTCCGCAACGACGAGCTGACCGACGAGGAGATGAAGAACGCCTCGGCGGCGCAGCGCACGATGGACGAGGCGCGCCTCCGCGAGGACGCCCCGGCCCCCGCCGGCGGCGGCACCGAGGAGTGATGCCGGACGCGGGCGACCGGCCCGCGGCGGCGTGACCGAAGGAGATTCCCGCGGGCCGCGCGTTCCTGACCAAGGGCGCGCGGCCCGCGGCGCTTCACGGGTGCGAGCGCGGCGCGCATGCGCCGAAAAACGACCGCGGCCGCGTGCAGGCGTGGAGCACGCGGCCGGGTCGGTTGGCAGGGCCGGCCCTCTCGCCGCGAGGTTCCGCGGCAGAAAAGGGTGAGATCCGCGGGGCCTCGCATCGAGTTGGCCCCCGCACCTGAAGAGGCGTGAAGGAGGGCGAACGCGGATCACGCCATGTCAGGGAATTGCCACGGGCGGCTTCTTGGGTCCGAGAACCATTGCTTCGGCCCCGCCACAAACCCGGTGGAATTTCTGCCTGATCACACAGGTACTTCCCCCTGCCTCGCGATACTTCACCCTGTCGCGCTCGGGAAGTCCGCGCGGACCGCAAGGATGCATGGCGCTTCGGCCGGCCGGATCACCGGCGCCGGGCGCCCCAACACGAAGGAGCCAACCATGGCCAATCTGAACAAGGTGATGCTGATCGGCAACCTCACCCGCGACCCGGACCTCAAGTACACGCCGGGCAACCAGGCCGTGTGCGAGATCGGGCTCGCGGTCAACCGCAAGTACCGCACCAAGGACAACGAGGAGCGCGAGGAAGTCACGTTCATCGACTGCGAGGCCTGGGGCAAGCAGGCGGAGGTCATCAAGCAGTACATGGCCAAGGGCCGGCCGATCTACATCGAGGGACGCCTGAAGCTCGACACGTGGGAAGACAAGAACGGCGGCGGCAAGCGCAGCAAGATGCGCGTCGTGGTCGAGGACTTCCAGTTCCTCGGCGGCTGCACGGGCGGCGGCGCGGGCGGCGGCGGCGGCGAGCGCTACGTGT
>CAMDUT010000118.1 GCA_945877905.1 Phycisphaera mikurensis NBRC 102666
CGCCCGGCCGGCCGCTCGGGCGGACGCGGCTCCTGAGCCGCGACCGGCCCCGCCGATGATCCGGACCAAGTCAAAGGGTGACCCCGCCGCGGTCCGTGCGTTCGCGACGGACCTCGCCCGTGCGTGCGTGCTCGACAAGTGCACCGACGTCGTGCTGCGCGACGTCAGCGCGGTGAGCCAGGTCTGCGACTACATCCTCATCGCGACCGGCACGTCCGACCGCCAGATGAAGAGCGTCGCCCAGGCGCTCGAGGACCTCGGCAAGGAGCGCGCCCAGCCGCCGTTCCGTTCCGACCGCGACACGGGCACCACGTGGATCGTCGTCGACTTCGTCGACGTGGTCGTCCACCTCTTCGAGCCCGCGCAGCGCGAGTACTACGACCTCGAGTCGCTCTGGGCCGACGGCGTCGCCGTCGAGGTGCCCGCGCCGACGCGCGCCCGCGCATGAGGGCCCCGCGATGCTCCGCCACGCGCTGCACGCCAAGCTCCACCACGCGACGGTGACCTACTGCGACGCCGACTACGTCGGCTCGATCACGATCGACCGGGACCTGCTCGACGCCAGCGGCATGCGCGCGAACGAGAAGGTGCTCGTGGCCGACTGCGACAGCGCCGCGCGCTTCGAGACGTACGTCATCCCGGGTGAGCGCGGGAGCGGCGTCATCGGCGTCAACGGCGCGTGCGCGCGGCTCTCGGGGATCGGCCACCAGCTGATCGTCATGAGCTTCTGCATGGTGTCCGACGCCGAGTTCGCGGCGCACCGCCCGCGCGTGGTGATCGTGGGCGCGGGCAACCGCGTCGCGCAGGTGACGGACTACGCGGCGGAGTGACCGCCCCCCGCGCGGGCCTCCCGCAGGAGCGAACGATGGGACCGATGGCATTCCTCGTGGCCGCCTCGCTCGCGATCGCGCCGCCGCCGGGCCCTTCGCCGGCCCCATCGCCGGCCCCATCCGCGGCTCCCGCCGTCGCCGCCGCCGCGCCCGCGGCCGAACGCACCTACCTCGCCGACCTCGACGTCCCGGGCGGCACGCTGCGCTTCGTGCTGCGCCTGGCCGAGTCCGGCGACGCCACCATCGACATCCCCGCGCAGGGCATCGACCGCATGCCGCTCGACGTCTCCGGCAAGCCGGACGGCACGATGGTGATGCGCCTGCCCGTGCCGGTGCCCGCGTTCATGGAACTGAAGGAGTCGGGCGACCGGCTCGAGGGCACGTTCCGCCAAGGGACGTTCTCGTCGCCCATCGCGTTCCGCGCGGGATCGCCAGCGAAGCCGCAGGACCCGGTGCCGCCGCTTCCCTACGCCACCCGCGACATCGAGGTGCGTCACCCCGCGGGCCACGTGCTCGCGGGGACCCTCGTGCTTCCGGCCGGGGCGTCCGCGTCCGCGCGCGTCCCGGGCGTGGTGTTCATCACGGGCAGCGGACCGCAGGACCGCGACGAGTCGCTCATGGGCCACCGGCCGTTCCTGGTCCTCGCCGACGCGCTCGCGCGCCGCGGCATCGCGTCGGTCCGGTGCGACGACCGAGGCTTCGGGAAGAGCACGGGCACCTTCGCGGACGCGACGAGCGACGACTTCGCGAGCGATGCCCGGGCCGAGTTCGAGTGGATCGCCGCGGTCCCCGAGGTCGACCCTGCCCGCGTCGGGTTCGTCGGGCACAGCGAGGGCGGGCTGGTCGGCCCGCTCGCCGCGGCGTCGATCGAGCGAGCGCCCGGCGCGAAGGCGCGCCCCGCGTTCATCGTGCTGCTCGCGGGCCCCGGCGTCGACGGCGCCGCGATCCTCAAGGAGCAGAACACCGCCATCTTCCGCGCCGCGGGCACCCAGGGCGAGGTGCTCGACGCCATCGTGCGCACGCACGCGGCGCTCGTCGATGCCGCGGTCGCGGGTGCGCCCGACGCCGAGCTGCGCGCGCTGGCCGAGGCGGCCGTCGACGCGCAGGCCCGCGCGGGCGGCGCCGCCGAGGCGATGGCCGCGGGAGGAGGGCGCGCGCAGGTCGTCGAGGGCGTCGTCGGGCAGATGCGCGCACCATGGATGGTCCGCTTCATGAGGCTCGACCCGGCGCCCGCGCTCCGCGCGCTTCGCTGTCCCGCGCTCGCGCTCTTCGGCGAGCGCGACCTTCAGGTGCTTCCCTCGCAGAACGAGGCCCCCGTCGCGGCGGCCCTTCGCGAGGCCGGCGTGCCGGCGACGGTACGGACCATGCCGGGGCTGAACCACCTGTTCCAGCCGGCGCGGCGCGGAACGCTCGACGAGTACGCCACCATCGACGTCACGTGCGACCCCGCCGTGCTCGCGCTCGTCGGCGGCTGGATCCTCGCTCAGCCCCCGCGCTCGAGGTAAGCGATCAGGTCGAGCACCTCCGTGCGCGTGCGTGAGTCGAGCAGGCCCTGCGGCATGCTCGACGTCGGCAACGGTTCGATCGACGCGATGTCCGGGCGCATCACGCGCGTCTGTTCGGGCCCCAGCGGGTTCGTGCTCACGGTGACCGCGTCCGCGTCCTGCTCCACGATGCGTCCCACCACGACATCGCCGTCGGTGAGCGTCACCACGCTGTCGCGGTACTGGTCGCTCACGTCGGCGTTCGGGGCGAGGATGGCGCGCAGGAGATCCGCGCGCGCGAAGCGCCGGCCGACGCCCGAGAGGTCTGGCCCGTTCGCGCCGCCCGCGCCCGCGAAGCGGTGGCACTGGATGCACATCGACTCGGCGTAGATGCGCGCCCCGCGCGCGAGGTCGCGTTCCGCGTCGTCGCCGGGCTGCGGCGCGGCGAGTTCCTCCACGGTCCACGCGTGCAGCGTGGCGGTGGCCGGGGGCAGGGCGACCGCATCCGGTCTCGTGCCCGCGTCCGCGACGGCCGTGATCGCCGGCGCCTCGCCGGACGCGGGGCGCCCCACGTTCCGCGCCGCGTCCTCGCGGATCCGGTCGAGGAAGCCGCGCAGGCTGAACCCGCCCGCGCGGTCATCGGCGCGGCCGAGCCACGCCCACAATCGCGTGCGCTGCGCGTCGCTCCAGCCGGTTCGCACCGTTCGCAGCATGGTGGCCCAGCGCATCGCGTCGGCGCGATCGGACGCGCGCTCGAGCCGCGCAAGCGCGGGCTCGAGCGCCTCGGGACGGTCCAGCGCGCACGAGAGGTCCAGGGCCAGCTCGGCCGCGCGCGGGTCGGCATCGCCATGGAATCGCGCGGCCCACGCGGCAAGCGAAGCGCCCGCGGGCGACGCGCGCACCGTGTCACGATGGCGCGCGAACGCGACGCCGGCGGCACGGAGCGCCACGATGCGGGTCCATGCGTCCGCCTTTCCCATCGCGTCGTCCCCCGTGAGGCCCGCGATGGTCTCGGCCGGGTCGCTTCCCGGCATGCGAGCGTGCGCAAGCCACGCCATCGCGCGGGCACGCGGCGCCTCCGCGCGCGTCGCGGCGCGCACGGCGTCGATCCCGGCCGACTCGAGCGCGAGCCGCGCCGCAAACGCCTGCCACCGGTCCTCGTCGTCGATGCGCGTGGCGCGCGGCGATCGCACCGGGCGCGCCGACGGCGTGGTCGCGGCCGTCGATCCCTCGCGCGGCGCGATCCGGTAGAGCCCGCTCTGCGTCCCGCGGCCGCCGGTCACCACCCACATGGCGCCGTCCGGCCCCCAGGCCATGTCGGCCACGGGCATCGGACGCCCCGCGACGAACGGCTGCCACGTGCCCGTGAACGTCGCGCCGTCCGGCGAGAGCGTCACCGCGAGGATGCGGCCGTACGTCCAGTCGGCCGCGAACAGCATGCCGCGCCATGGCGCGGGGAACGCGCCGCCCGAGCCGTGGAGCATCCCGGTCGGCGAGGCGGGGTCCGTGTCGCACGCGGCGGGAAGGCTGTCGGGGCTCCACGCGGGCCACTTGCCGCTGCCGGAGCGCCACCCGTATTCGCCGCCCTTCACCACGTGCACCACGCGCGGCGCCCGGTACCACGGCGCGCCGATGTCCCACTCCATGTCGCTGTCGTAGGTGAAGAGGTCGCCGGCCGGCGTGAACGCCAGGTCGTAGTGGTTGCGGAACCCCGTCGCGAACAGCTCCTGGGCGCCCGTCACGCGGTCGACGCGCAGCACGTACCCGCCGGGCGCCGTCACGCCCACCGCGTGGCCGCGCGGGTCCCACATGCGCTCGCCGACGATGTCCTCGTCCCAGCGGTCGCACGGTCCGCGCGCGGCCGTCGGCGGCAGCGGCACGTGGTTCCCGACCGCCACGTACATCGCGCCGTCGGGTCCCTCGACCACGCCGTGCGGGCCGTGCTCGCCGCCGTCGCCGGGCCACTCGACGAGGCGCTCGCGCGATTCCCACTCCCCGTCGCCGTCGGCGTCGCGCATGCGCCAGAGGCCGCCCTGCGCGCCGGGGGTGGTCGAGTTCACCCAGAGCGCACCGTCTCGGTCCAAGCAGAGGCCCTGGGCGTTCCCCGGCAGGTCGGCCAGCGACGAGAACTCGGGCTCGCCGCCCGCGAAGCCCGCGGTGGCGCGCGGCAGGCTCACCCGCACGATGCCGCCCGACTGCGGGCTGATGATCGCCCGCCCTCGCCGGTCGAACGCCAGCGCCACCCAGCTGCCCTGGCCGGGCTGCGCGCTCGCGACCAACTCGACCGTGAATCCCTCCGGCACCGCGATGGCCGACGCCGGGGGCGCCGACCGCAACTCGCGCACCTCGATGTCGCGGAAGCGCGCCTCCATCGGCGGCCCCTGGTGCAGCTGGAACGCCAGCTGCCCGTCGCCGCGGAAGCGGCTCGCGTCGCCGTCGGTGACGTCGGTCATCAGCGTGCCGTTGATCCAGTGGCGCACGCGCGTGCCGCGCGCCTCGATGCGGTAGTCGTTCCACTCGCCGGGCCGCATCACGTCGCGCAGGCGTTCGTCGGGCGCGAACCGCGCGACGGTCCGCTTGCCGGCGGGCGACCATTCGGCCTGCTCTCCGCGCCCGCTCATGATGCCGCGGCCGAGCCCCTCGTAGAGGATGCCCGTGTACGCGTTGTCGGCGTCGAGGTCCGCCTGGAACCCGGCCATGTCCGCCTGCTCGTCGACGCGGTGGCTGCGGTAGTGGATGCCCGTGTTGCCGCCGCGCACCCACGCCTTGCATCGGAGCTCGAAGTCACGCGGCATGTCGCCGGTCCACGCGAGGTACTGGCTCGCCGCAAGCGGGCGTGCGGCGGTCGAGCGCCCGACGATCGCGCCGTCCTCGACGGTCCACGTTCCGCGGTCGCCTTCCCAGCCGTCGAGCGTGCGGCCGTCGAAGGGGCGGAGGGTGTCGTCCGCGCGGGCGGGCGCCGCCGACGCGCCCGGCGCCGTGCATGCGAGGAGCGCCGCGGCCGCGAGGAGCACCGCGACCGCGAGGAGCGACCCGGGTCGGCGGAATGCGGGGGCGAAGGCGTTCGTGCGCGTCGTCATGCCCTTCGTACCGCCGGAACGGCCGAGCGATGCGCGATATCCTCGGCGCATGTCGTTCGGACTCGGCCATGGACGCCCCCTCGACGTGACCGGCGTGGGCCGTTCGCAGAAGGACCTGCCGCCCCCGGAGGCGGGCCGGCTCGGCCCCGCCCATTTCTTTCCCGCGCGGCCCGATGCTCCATTCGAGCTCGAGATCGGGTCGGGCAAGGGCACGTTCCTCCTGCAGGAGGCGCCCTCGCACCCGGACATCAACTACCTCGGCATCGAGTACGCGGGCGAGTTCTACCGCTACGCGGCCGATCGCCTCCGCCGCGCCGGCATCCCCAACGTGCAGATGCTGTACGCGGATGCCGTCGAGTTCGTGCGGCTGTGGCTTGCCGACGGGTGCTGCTCGGTGGTGCACCTCTACTTCAGCGACCCGTGGCCGAAGGCGCGCCACCACAAGCGCCGCGTCGTGCAGGACGCCACGCTGCGCGAGTTCCGCCGGGTGCTGCGGCCGGGCGGCGAGCTGCGGCTGGTGACGGACCACGACGATCTCTGGTCGTGGTACGAGGACCACGTCGCGCGCAACGTGCACCTCTTCGATCGGTTGGACTTCGCGCGCCCGGCGAGCGCCGCCGACGGCGAGGTGGTGGGCACGAACTTCGAGCGCAAGTACCGCCGCGAGGGCCGCCCCTTCCGCGCCGTCACCCTGCGCCGAAAGTGATCCGGGATATCCGGTACGAATTACCCGGCCGAAAATCGCCCCGGATATCCCGGATCACTTTCCGCGGAACGAGAGGCGTGCCTGCGAGACGTCGGGGTACAGCTGGAAGATGCCGTCGAGCTTCGCGAGGCGCAGCACCTGCACCGCCATGCCCTGGAGCCCCGCGATCCTCACCTCGCCCCCGTGCTGCTTCATGCGCTTGTGGAGCATCAGGAGGCTGGCGAGCCCCGCACTCGAGAGGATGTCGAGCTTCGCGCAGTCCACGATCACGCCGCGCATGCCGCAGTCGATCGCGCGCTGCACGACGTCGTTGATCTGGCCCGCGGTGCCCTTGTTCAGGCCACCGTCGGCGACGATCACGATCACCTGCTCGTCGGCCTCGCCGAGGTAGGTCTCCATCCCGCGAAGGCTACCTCCCGCGCCGGCTCACGATTCCGGCTTGCGCCAGCCCAGGTCCGGGTCCTTCTGCAGCACGGCCGCCGACTGCCGGACGCACCGCCTGCACACGCGTGCGCCGGGAAGCGCCCCGGACCACGAACGTTCGTCGCGTTCCTCGCGGCACAGGCGGCACGCGCCGTGTCCGCTGCCGCCCGCGCCGCCCCCGCCCGCGACCACCAGCGCCCGGTACGCATCGCGCAGGCAGTCGCCGCAGATGCAGCTTCCGAGGTGGCCCTCCACCATCGGGAGCGACTCGCCCCATTCGCGCCCGCAGAAGTCGCAGAGCACGTCCGACATCCGCACGTCGTTCGGGTCGCAGCCTTCGCGTCGCATGATGGCGCGAGCCTATCATCCGCGCCATGCCCCGTCGGAACGGTTCGCTCGCGACCCGCGCGCTCGTCGTGACGGGCGCCGGCGTCGCCGTGGTTTCGGCGGTGGTCGTCGCCGGTGCGTGGATCCTCGCCGACCGCGTCGCGGGCGACGCCGCGTCGATCGACGGTTCCGGCATCGCGGGACCGGCGCGCGAGCCGCTCGTCATGCTCCGGTGGGCCCTCGTCGGGGGCGCGGCGCTGATCACGGGGGCCGCCGCGGCGGTGGCGGCGGTGGTGGTCCGGCGCGAGGTCCTCGCGCCCCTTCGCCAGCTGAGGGAGACCGCCGACCGCGTCGGCCGCGGCGAGATGGCCGTCCGTGCGTCCGACGACATGCCCGACGAGCTCGGCGCCTTCTCGGCGAGCTTCAACTCGATGCTCGACTCGGCCGATCGCGCGCAGCGCCAGCTCGCCACGGTGAACGAGGCGCTCGACCTCAAGGTCGGCGAGCTGTCCGAGGCCAACGTCGGGCTCGGCGAGTCCAACCGGCTCAAGAGCGAGTTCCTCGCGAACGTCAGCCACGAGCTGCGCACGCCGCTCAACTCGATCATCGGATTCGCCGACCTGCTCGAGGAGATCGCCCGCTCGGAGCAGGCCCCGGATCCCAAGCGTCTCCGCTACATCGGGAACATCCAGCGCAGCGGCCGATCGCTGCTCGACATGATCAACGAGCTCCTCGACATGGCCAAGATCGAGGCCGGGCGCATGGAGGTGACGATGGCGCCGACCTCCGTGGGCGACGTCGCCGAGGGCCTCCAGACCATCATGCGGCCGCTGGCGATGCAGAAGCGCGTCGACCTCCAGCTGCGCGCGCCCGGCGACGTCGGGCCGGTCGAGACCGACGCGGGCAAGCTCCAGCAGATCCTCTACAACTTCATGTCCAACGCGGTGAAGTTCTCGCCCGAGGACGGCGTGGTGATCCTCGGCATCGAGGAAGTCACGCGCGACGGGAGCCCCGCCGTGCGCATCAGCGTCACCGACCACGGCCCGGGCATCCCCGAGGACATGCAGGACACCATCTTCGAGAAGTTCCGCCAGGTGGACGCGAGCCACACGCGCCGCGCCGGCGGCACCGGGCTCGGGCTCGCGATCTGCCGCGAGCTCGCGGACCTCCTCGGCTGCACCGTGGGCCTCGTGAGCGCGCCCGGGCGCGG
>CAMDUT010000119.1 GCA_945877905.1 Phycisphaera mikurensis NBRC 102666
TCCCACGGTGCCGCCATAGACGTTGAGCAGCACGTCCGTCGAGCTGTTGGTGGCGGCGAAGACGTTGACAAGGTAGCCGCCGGAGACGTTGCGGACCGAGGAGGTCCAACCGACGAAATCAGCGCTCGCGACCGAGGTCGCAGCAGCGACGGCGCCCAGACCAAGCACGTTGACAAAGCGAGTCTTCATTCCTTTTCCCTCATTTCCGCGCGAGGCGGAGTTAAAGCAATCGATTGTTGGGATCCCTTCTCGTTTCAAGCGCGCCAGCCCTTGTGCTGGGCGCCTGGACCTCCTCAACCGACACCGGGAAGATGCCTCCGGTCTTCCGGGAGTCAAGGATTCGGGGTGGTTCGGAAACGGAAAATGGCGGTGTGGGAGGCCGCGCCGCGCGCAGCCGTCCCGGAATCGCGTTCTTGGGCCTGCCTCGACCGTTATTCCCGGACACGCCGGGTGCCGCCCGCCCGCGTTACCCTCGTCGCTTCCGCATGCGCGTCTACCTCGAGACCTTCGGATGCCAGATGAACGAGCTCGACAGCGAGCTCGTGCGCGGCCAGCTGTCCGCGCTCGGCTACCGCTTCGTCGAGGATGACTCCGACGCCGAGGTCATTCTCTACAACACGTGCTCGGTGCGCGAGCTCGCCGAGCAGAAGGCGCTGAGCCGCGTGGGGGCCGTGGGCGTGCGCAAGCGCGAGGGCGAGGACCTCATCCTGGGCGTGCTCGGCTGCATGGCCGAGCGCGACGGGCTCGACATGCTGCGCCGCCACCCCCAGGTGGACGTGCTGTGCGGGCCCGCCGAGCTCGACCGGCTGCCCCAGCTCATCGACAACGTGCGCCGCGCGCGCGCGGCCACGGCGCTCGATTCATCGGCCGCTGCGTCGACCCCCGCGTTGTCGGTGCGCTCCACGACCGCGCGCGGCGTCGCGCTCGCGGGCAACCGCTCTCGCCGCTCGGCCACGCTCGCGGCCGCCGAGGACGGGCTCGAGTCGCTGGACCTGTCGCGCGCGTTCGACCCCGGCGCGCGCGAGCAGCCGTGGAGCGCGTACGTTCGCATCACGCGCGGGTGCAACAAGTTCTGCACCTACTGCGTGGTGCCCTACACGCGCGGCGCCGAGGTGCACCGGCCGCCCGAGCACATCGTCGAGGAATGCCGTCGCCTCGTCGACGCCGGGGCCCTCGAGATCACGCTGCTCGGCCAGACCGTCAACCACTATCGCTACACCCACGGCACCGCCGTCACCGTGGACGGCCGCGAGGCCCCGCAGGTGGGGCCCGGATTGCAGGCCTTCCGCGACGGTTCGCGGCCCGCGGCGCGCACCACCACGTTCGCCGACCTGCTGCACATGATCCACGAGCGCGTGCCCGGCCTGCGCCGGCTGCGATTCGTGACGAGCTACCCGCGCGACTTCGGCGACGACGTGCTCGCCGTCATGCGCGACAGCCCGCGCATCTGCCGGTACCTGCACGCGCCCGCGCAGAGCGGCAGCGACGCCGTGCTCGCGCGCATGAACCGCGGCTACACCGTGGCGGAGTACGAGGCCTTCGTCGCGCGGACCTTCGCCGCGCTGCCGGACGCGTCGCTTGCGGGCGACATCATCGTGGGCTTCCCGGGCGAGACCGACGCCGACTTCGAGGCCACGTGCGCGCTCGTGCGGCGCCTGCCGTTCAAGAACAACTTCATCTTCAAGTACTCGCCACGGCCCGGCACCATCGCCATCGACCGCTTCGTCGACGACGTGCCGGACGAGGTGAAGCGCTGGCGCAACAACGCGCTGCTCGCCATCCAGTCCGAGACCAGCGCGCGCGTGCACGCGTCGTGGGTGGGCCGCACCGAGGAGGTGCTGTTCGACACGGCGCGCGAGCGAGCGGCGCCGTCGACGAGCGCCGCATCGACCCCCGGCACGGTGCCGCTGCGGGTCGGCGGGGTCGTCGCGGGGCACGGTGCGCCGGCCGCCGCGTGGCAGGCGGTCGGGCGGACGCCCGGCGACCTCATCGTGGCGGTCGAAGTGCCGGACGAGGGCGCGGCGCGCGGGCTGGTGGGAACGATCGCACCCGTCCGGGTGACGGACGGGCGGCCGCTCCTCTTGATGGGCCGTTTGGACGGCTGAAGCCCGGTTCAAGCGGGCCCAGGAGCGCTGAATGCCCCCGATTGCGGTTCCTCGCTGTGGGAACCGCATGGTTTCCGGACCCCAGGAGGGACCGGCGTGGCGTCAGCGTCCCGTTCAATCGCCAAATCGCGCATGGTTTTTCCCCGCCGTGACTTGCGCACCCTTCAAACGCGGTCATAGTCCCGTTGTTCAGGTCGGCCGCCAGGCTGACGACCGAACCTGGACATGTTTCCCCCCGCGCGGGTTTACTCCCGTACTCCCGCGCGTTTCCCCCTTTCGTTTCCCATCAGCCCCTGAAAGGTCAGAGTCATGAAGATCGGCTTTGTTGCATTCCTCGGAACTGCGGCGGTTGCCACGGTTGCCAACGCGGACTTCATCGGGTGGACGGCCAACGTCCGCAACGTGTCCGGCGGCTACCTGATCAACGTCTTCGCGGTGACCGACAACTCGACGGACGTCATCCTGAACGTCTACGGCGGCACCCCCGGCACCCCCGGCGCCGGCTACATCACCACCAGCTCGGCCGGTGGCTTCCTCCAGGGCGCGGGCGCCCAGAGCGTCTTCGCTCCCTCGAGCAGCCAGAACTGGACCACGCTCGACAGCTTCCTGACCGTCGGCGGTGGCTTCAACTCCACCTCGCAGTCGTTCCTGGGCAACGGCTCCACCGCCGGTGACCCGCCGTGGAACGTGTCCTACGAGGACACCGACACGGGCGAGGTGACCACGGCCAACTCGTTCAGCACCCAGTCGAACGCCTCGGGCTTCACCAACCCCAACCTCAACAGCATCCCGGCCACCGGCGGCTTCTTCATCGCCGGCACGTCGAGCCCGGCCCGCAGCCTGGCCGCCCTGACGAACCGGGTTGCCAGCTCGAGCGCCGCGGCGGCTTCGGCCAGCTTCGGCATGATGGTTGCCCAGCTCTACGTCGCGGACCTGAACCTCGCGTGGAAGATGGGTGCCACCCTCCGCCGGTCGAACAACACGACCAGCCAGGGCACGTTTGAGTTCACCATCCCGGTGCCGGCTCCCGGCGCGATCGCCCTGCTGGGCGTCGCTGGCCTGACCGCTGGCCGCCGCCGTCGCGCCTGAAGCGCGACCTGACCGGACCCCGGAAGGGGTCACCCTAAGGGTAACGAAGCGTCGCCGTCCGAAAGGACGGCGACGTTCTTCATTTTGCGCGCGCGGTTTTCGCCCCCGCCTGCGCTCCGTGCCGATGTTCCCGCATGCTCCGCGCGCGTCATGGCATCGTGTTGGCGGTCCTCGGCCTGCTGGTGGTGGCCACCGTGATGGTGAATTCCGCCAGCCTGAACCTGTCGCGGGGGGGCGAGACCACCCTCGACAGCGTGTTCTGGGGCAAGCACACATGGTTTGCGCTCGGGGCGGCCCTCGCACTGCTGCTCGGGGCCATGGTTCCAGTGGACCGGCTCGGCCGGACCGGCGCCACGTGGTGGAAGACCCCGGTGTTCTGGGTGGCCGTGGCCGTGGTCGTGGGCATGGCCCTGGTGCAGGTGCCGGGCATCGGCCGCGAGGCGAACGGCGCCCGGCGCTGGATCAGCCTCGGGCCCATCGGCCTCCAGCCGAGCGAGATCGCCAAGTGGGGCGTCCCGATCATGGTGGCCTGGTACGCGATCCGCGAGCGGGCCCGCCTGCACACCTTCACGTGGGGTTTCGCGGTGCCGCTGGCGGCGGTCAGCGCCGTGTGCGGCCTCATCGCGCTCGAGGACCTGGGCACGGCCGTCCTCATCGAGCTGGTGACGGTGGCCATGCTGGTGGTGGCGGGTGCGCGCGGCATCTGGGTGGCGGCCATGGCCCCGGTGGGACTGCTGGCGTTCGTGGTGCTGGTCATCACGAGCCCCTACCGCGTCAACCGCATCATCGCGTTCCTGGACCCCTACGCCGACGCGCGCGGCATCGGCTACCACATCATCCAGTCGCTGGAAGCCATCGCGGGCGGCGGCGTCGCGGGCCGCGGGCTGGGCAACAGCGAGCTCAAGTTCGGCTACCTGCCCGAGGCCACCACCGACTTCATCTACTCGATCGTGGCCGAGGAACTGGGGATCGCCGGGTCGGCCGTCGTGGTGGGGCTCTACGTGCTCTTCATCCTGTGCGGGCTGGCGGTGATCGGCGCCTCGGCGCGGGGTGCGGGCAGCGCGGCCCCGGCGCGCACCGGCGACGCGGGCGGCCTCGCCGGCGCCGACACGGCCTCGCCGGAGCCCGAGCTCCTCTCGAACTTTGCCCGCCTCCTCGGCTTCGGCATCCTGCTGACCGTGGGCGTGCAGGCGCTCATCAACATCTGCGTCGTCACGGGGCTCGCCCCGACCAAGGGCATCGCGCTTCCCCTCATGTCGCGCGGCGGCACGGGGTGGATCCTCACGTGCCTCTCGATCGGGCTCCTGATCTCGATGGACCGCGGGGCCGACCGGCGCCGGCGCGAGCTCGGGCTCCCGGTGCCGGGCGAGGAGCAGGACCCGTTCCTGCAGCCCGTGGCGCAGGGCGGGGCGGCGGGCGCGGCGGCGGGCGCGGCATGACCGAGGTGCGGAGGACGGTGGCATTCGCGGGCGGCGGCTCGGGCGGTCACCTGAGCCCCGGGCTCGCGATCGCCGAGCGCATGGTCGAGATCGTGCCCGGCGTGCGCCCGGTGTTCCTGTGCTCGACTCGCGCGATCGACGCGCAGATGCTCGGTGACGCCGGCGTGCAGTTCCGGCCGATTCCCGCGGAGGGCCTCGCGAAGTCGCCGCGCGGCGTGCTGCGGTTCGTGCGCGGCTACGTGAAGGGCGTGCTCGAGGCGCGCCGCGTGCTGCGCGAGGAAGGGGTCGAGCACGTGGTCTCGCTCGGCGGATTCGTCACCGGTCCCGTGACGCAGGCGGCGCGCATGCTGCGCATCCCGATCACGCTGGTCAACCTCGATGCCACGCCCGGCCGCGCGAACCGCGTGGTGGCGCGCCGCGCGCAGCGCGTGGTGAGCGCGTGCGAGACGCCGGGGCTGCCGAAGTTCGCCGAGGCGATCGTGGGCATGCCGCTCAGGCGCTCGGCCGTGGCGCAGGCCGGTCGCGCCGCGTGCCGCGGCGAGCTCGGGCTCGACCCCGTGCGGCCGACGCTCCTGGTGACCGGCGCGTCGCAGGGGGCGAGCTCGCTGAACGCGTTCATGGTGGCCTTCGCGCTTGCGCACCGCGACCTCCTGAAGGACTGGCAGGTGCTGCACCTGGCGGGCCCGCGCGGCACGCCGTCCGCGGCCGAGCTCGACGCGGCCTACGCGCGGGCGGGCGTGAAGGCGCTGGTGCTTCCCTTCCTCAACGAGATGGGGCTTGCGTGGGGCGCGGCGGAGCTTGCCCTCAGCCGCGCGGGCGCCAACAGCGTGGCCGAGGCCGAGGCCAACCGCGTGCCCACGGTGTTCGTCCCCTACCCGTACCACGCCGACCTGCACCAGGAGGCGAACGCGAAGCCGCTGGTCGATTCCGGCGCCGCGGTGCTTGCCTACGACCGGCTCGATGTCACGAGGAACCTCGAGTCGATCGGGCGGCCGCTCGAGGCGCTCATGGCCGACGGCCGGCTGCGCGACGCGATGGAGGAGAAGCTGCGGGCGCGTCCGCACGCGGACGCCGCCGAGGTCATCGCGCGCACGGTGCTGGGGGTGCGCGGGCGCGTCAGCGCATAGCCGCCGCGAACGTCGCGCTCGCGCGCCGCCGTCACTCGATCGTCGGGAGCCACGCCGCCAACAGGTCGACCACGGCCTCGAGGTCGCCCTTGTCGATCATCTCGGTGGTGGTGTGGATGTAGCGCGTGCCGGCGCCGAGCGCCACGCACCGTGCGCCGCGGCCCGAGCGCTGGATCGCGGCGCCGTCCTGGCCGCCGCGCGGCAGGATCGCGCGCTGGTGCGGGATGCGGTGCTTGCGGGCCACGGCGCAGAGGTCCTCCACCAGGCGGTGGTCGCTGATCATGCTGCTGTCCTGCACCATGATCGCGGCGCCGTCGCCGTGCTTCGTGACGCGCTGCGAATCGGGCACGCCGGGCGTGTCGCACGCGAGGTTCACGTCGAGGCCGACGCCGATGTCCGCGCCCACCTGGTTTGCCGCGGTGGTGGCGCCACGCAGGCCCACTTCCTCCTGCGTGCAGAATGCCACCGCGATGTCGACAGCGTGCTTCGTGCCGCGCCTCTCGATGCGGCGCAGCGCCTCGATGGCCACGAAGCACGCCATGCGGTTGTCGAGCGCCTTGCTCACCACCTTGAGCGGCGTCTCGAGGAACGGCTGGTCGAGCACCACGTAGTCGCCCACCTTCACCCGCTTGCGCACGTCGGCCGCGGCCATGCCGAGGTCGACGAAGAACTCCTCGACGCCGGGCACCTTGGTGCGCTCGGCGTCGCTCGAGATGTGGATGGGCTTGCCGCCCGGGTTCATGACGCCCCTCAGGTCGCCGCCGTCGGTGACCACCAGCACGCGGCTCGCGAAGAGGTTGCGCGTGTCGAACCCGCCCGCCGCGTTCAGCCACAGGTAGCCATGGTCGTCGACGTGGCGCACGTAGAAGCCGATCTCGTCGGTGTGCGCCGCCAGCAGCACGGTGGTCGGCTTCGCGCCGCGGCCGCGCGCCCCCTTGGTGGCCTTGCGGGTGCAGATGAGCGAGCCCATCGCGTCCACGTGGTGCGAGTCGAAGAGCCCGCCGCCCGCCTTGCCCAGCACCGTCCGCTCGATGAGGGCGCGCACGCGCTCCTCGCGGCCGGGGATGCCAGGGGTCTCGCAGAGGCGCCGGAAGAGATCGAGGTCGAGCTTCATGGGTCCGTGATCGTAGGCGAACTATGCTTCCGCGATGGCCTCGAGGGTCCTTCAGGACGAGCATGAGCGGTACGCGCGCGTCGAGCGCGTGCGCCTCGGCGGTGCGCCGGTCGAGGTCGAGTGGATGGCGTATGGCGGCACCGCCGACGAGCCTCGCGAGGTCGTCGCGGGCTACGGCCTGCTCGAGCTCGAGTACGCGGCCTTCCGCCGCGGCGCGGCGGTGGTCGAGCGCTCGTGCCGGGGAACGATCGCGGTGCGCGGCGCGGACCGTATCGAGTTCCTGAACCGCATGGTGACGCAGGAGCTGAAGGGCATGGCCGCGGGCGACGTGCGTGCGGGCTTCTGGCTCAACCGCAAGGGGCGCATCGAGGCGGACCTCGCGTTCGCGGAGGTGCCGGCCGCGGCTGCCCCGGGCGCCGCGGGAGGCGAGGCCGGGATCGACGACGGCGCGTTCATGCTCGTCGACGTCGACGTGCACGACGCGGCGCGCTCCGTGGCGAGCCTCGGTGCGTTCCTCTTCAGCGAGGACGTGCGCCTCGCCGACGAGACCGCGGCGTGGGGCCGGCTCGCGGTGCACGGCCCGGAAGGCGGCTCGCTCCTCTCGAACGCGGGTGCCGACGACGCGTCGCTCGAGGCGCTGAACGCCGACATGCGCTGCGTGCGCACGCAGCTCGCCGGCGTGCCTGCGGTGCTCGTGCGGCGCGACCAGTGCGGCTCGCCGGGCGTCGAGGTGTTCGTGCCGGCGTCCGGGCTCGCGCGCGCATGGGATGCGCTGGTCTCGCAGCATGACGCGACCGCGGGCGGCCGGCGCCGCGCCCGCCCCGCGGGCTGGCACGCATACAACATCGCACGCATCGAGGGCGGCACGCCGCTCCACCACGTGGACTTCGGGACCGAGAGCCTCCCTCACGAGTCGGGGCTGGTCGCCGAGCGGGTCAGCTTCCGCAAGGGCTGCTACCTCGGCCAGGAGGTGGTCGCGCGCATGGAGAGCCTGGGGAAGCCGAAGCAGCGCCTGGTGGGCCTGCGCCTCGCCGAGGACGCGCTGCCCGTCGCGGGCTCGCCGGTGTTCGAGCTCGGCGCCGACGGCGCACCCGGCAACCCGGTCGGGAGCATCACCAGCAGCACGCTGAGCCCGATGCTCGGTGCCTCGAGCGTCGC
>CAMDUT010000120.1 GCA_945877905.1 Phycisphaera mikurensis NBRC 102666
GCGGGCCTTGAACTCCCCCAGCTGGACTTGAACCAGCAACCTGGCGGTTAACAGCCGCCCGCTCTACCGATTGAGCTATAGGGGAATGCTCGGTAGGGACGGAGATTCTAGCGAATCCCCGTCGCGCTTCAACCATCGGCGGATCCACCGGCGGGCTTGAGCGATTGGCCCGGAATTCCCGGGAATCCGCGTTCCCGGGGCCAAGGGCCTGCCTCCCGCACATCGCCTGCAGCACCGTTCCCTGCCGACGGCCCGGGTTCTTCCCGAACATCGCCACCGACGGGCCGCTCCCGGTGAAACCGGGGTCGCGCTCCGTCACCGTGCACCTCGGAGGCAGCGCCCGTGCCTCGCACCTCGCGTCCTCGTCTGTTTCACGACCGTCCGCCAGGGCGCGGACACATGAAAGGGAGACTCGCATGGTCTGCTCACGCACCGTCACGCTGTCTTCGCTCGCCGCGGCATGCATCGCATCCGCGTCCGGAGCCGCCGTCGTGCCCATCACCAGCAACACGGCCCTCAGCACGGAGGGGCTGGGCGCATTCATGGGCACGCTCAACTACACCTACCTCGGAGGAACCTCCGGCCAGCTCGACGTCACCCTCACGAACACGACGGACGCGTCGATCGGCGGGTACATCACGGCCTTCATGTTCCGCCCGCCGCCGGAGCTCGGCGCGTTCGGGTGCTCGCTCTCGTCCTCGGACTTCGCCGCGATGACCAACGTCCCCGCCGGCTCCAGCGGCTCGCCCTTCACGGGTCCCTGGATCGGAGGCGCGGGCACCGGCGGATCCTGGCTCGCGGGCGGCGCCCCGGGCGGCGGCATCGGCATCGGCCAGACCGGGAGCTTCAGCTTCGCCATCAGCGGCGCGAACGCATCGCTCCTGAGTTCCGACGCGTTCGTCTCGGGAAGCCTCGTGTCTGACCCGTACGCGTTCATCGTCCGCTTCCGCGGCATGAACAACGGCGGATCGGACAAGGTGCCGGCGAACGAGCTGCCGGCACCCGGCGCCGTCGCGCTCCTGGCGATGGCCGGGCTCGGGAACGGCCGCGCCCGGCGGAGGGAACGCGCATGAACGCCTTCCCGTCCAACGGTCACGCGCGCCAGGCCGCCATGGTGCTCTTCGGCGTCGCCGCCGACGAGACCCTCGGGCACTGGTGGCTCGGCACGATGGGCAAGGACATGCTGCCGATGAAGGTCGGGCCTTGGTCCATCACCTCGGAGGTCAACGTGGGCTTCATGATCGGGTGGCCGATCGCGCTCGCGTTCCTCGGGTGGTTCGCGTGGTACCGGAAGGAGCGGGTGCCGGCGCTGTAGCCGTCGGCGACATCGCGGCTCTCGCGGGGCCCGGCCGGCGGTGCGCCGGGCCCCCGGGCGCGTCAGGCCCGCTTGGCCGGCGGCTCGATCCGCGCGCGCCCGCCGAGGTGCGGCCGCAGCGGCTCGGGCACGTTCACGGTGCCGTCGGCGTTCTGGTGGATCTCGAGGAGCGGGATCAGGACGCGCGGGCTCGCGATCACGGTGTTGTTGAGCGCGAACGCGTGCTTCACCGCGCCGTCGGCGTCCTTGTAGCGCAGGTTCAGCCGGCGGCACTGGAAGTCGCCGAGCCGGCTCGCGCTGTGCGTCTCGCCGTACTCGCCCTTCGGCGCGCCGTCCGCGCCCGCGTCGCCGCGGCCCGGCATCCAGCACTCGACGTCGATCATGTCCTCGTTCTTCATCCCCAGGTCGCCCGTGCAGCACTGGAGCAGCCGATAGGGCAGCCCGAGCGCCTGCAGGATCTCCTCGACGAAGCCGATCATGCGGGCGTGCCACGCGCGGCTCTCGGCGTCTTCGGCCTTGCAGACCACCACCTGCTCGACCTTGTCGAACTGGTGGATGCGGTAGAGCCCGGCGGTGTCCTTGCCCGCGGCACCCGCCTCGCGCCGGAAGCAGGTGCTGACGGTCGTGTAGGTGAGGGGCAGGGCGCTCTCGGGAAGGATCTCGTCCGCGTGGATCCCCATGAGCCCCACCTCGCCGGTGCCGGTCAGGTACAGGTCGTGCCCGCTGCCGCGCTTGGACTCCTCGATGTGGTACGCCTGCTCCTTGCCGAACGGGAAGAAGCCCGTTCCGAGCATGCACTCCTCCTTCACGATCACGGGCACGCCCACCGCGGTGAAGCCGTGCTTCTCGACCATGTGGTCGAACGCGAAGCGCAGCACCGCCTGGTGCAGCCGCATCCCCATGCCGGTCAGGATGTAGTGGCGCGTGCCGCTCATCTTCACGCCGCGCTCGAAGTCCGCGAGCCCGAGCTCCTTGACGAGCTCGAGGTGCGTGCGCGGCTTGAACCCCTTGTTCGCCTCGAACGACCGCGACGGGTCGAAGTTCGCCGGGTGCCACGCGCGGATCTCGACGTTCGCGGAGCTGTCCGAGCCCTTCGGCACGTCGTGCGCGGGCGGCTGCGGCACGGTCATCAGCAGGTCGTTCCACTGCGGCTCGATCGCGCGCAGCTCGCCCTCGAGCACCGCCACCTCGTTCTTCAGTGCCACGGGCTTCGCCTCGAGGTCCGCGAGCTGGCCCTCGATCGCGGCCTTCGCCGCCGCGTCCGCCGACTTGAGCTGCCCCTTGAGCCTGCCGATCTGCGGGCCGATCTCCTTGCTCAGGCGGTTCTGCTCGGCGCGCTTGGTCTCGAGCCTCTGGAGGATCCTGCGGCGCGCCTCGTCGAGCGCCAGCAGCCGGTCGACGTGCGCGTCCGCGTTCTTGTCGCGGGCGCCCTGGCGGAAGCGCTCGGGGTTCTCTCGCAGCTGGCGGATGTCGATCATGGGGCGCGGATGGTACCCCCGCGCCCGTCGTTCACGTCCTCGGCGCTCGGTACCTGGGTCCCTCGGCCCAGCGCATCTTGTCGACCAGGGTGTCCCAGTAGCTGCTCGCCGCGCGCGCCACGATGCGCGCCATGGCGTGGTGGCGGCCCGCCACCACCGTGTCGCCCACGCGCAGCGCCACGTTGATGTGGCCATCGAGCACCAGCGTGGTTCCCTCGTTGGCGCGCACCACGCGCGCCGAGACGTCCTGGTGCGCCGGGACCACCACCGGCCGGAACGCCAGGGAATGCGCGGCGTTCGGCGTGACCACGATCGCCTCCACGTCCGGGTGCACGATCGGCCCGCCGGCGCTCGCGTTGTACGCGGTGCTGCCCACGGGCGTCGCGATGATGATGCCGTCGCCCTGGAACTCGGGGCCCTGCTCGCCGTCGAGCGTCAGCGCCAGCTCGATCATCCGGAACGGCGGGCCCGCGGTCACCACCGCATCGTTCACCGCGAGGCCCTCGTAGCGCACGCGCCCGTCCTCGCCCCGCACCAGGACCGAGAGCGCCATGCGCCGACGCACCACCGGCTCGCGCCCGAGCACCTCCGCCGCGTGCCGCTCGAACTCGTCTGCGTCGAACTCCGCGAGGAAGCCGAGCCTGCCGACGTTGACGCCGACCACCGGGATGCCGCGCCCCACGCACTGGCGCAGCGCGGCCATGATCGCGCCGTCGCCGCCGACCACCACCGCGCGGTCGACCGCGAGCGAGGCGGGCAGCTCGTCGTTCACGTCGAACTCGCCCGCGACCGTCGCATGGCGCGACACCGTCGCCCGGACGCGGTCCATGACCTCGCCGCTGCCCTTGCGGACGCGTGCCGAGAGCAGCACCGCGCGCATCAGGCCACCATCCCCTTCGTGAGACGCATGAAGGCGGTCTCCAGGTTGATCGGCTCCTCGTGCATGGCCGAGAGCCGGAAGCCGGCCGTCACCAGCCGCGCCGGAAGCTCGCTCACCGCCACCGGCGACTGCGCGTCGAGCACCACGTCGATCCGGGGTGCCTGGCCCTCGCGCTCCACGACGGCGGCCTTGGCGACGCCCTTGACCGCGCCCAGGAGCTGCGCGGCCTCGGCGTGGCGGTCCTCGACCGCGATCTGCACCACCGTGCCGCTCCCCACCTTCTGCATGATGTCGCGGACGCTGCCGGCGTAGATCAGCTCGCCGCGCTCGATGATGGCCACCATGTTGCAGATGTCCGCGAGCTCGTGCAGGATGTGGCTCGAGATGATGATCGTCTTCCCCATGCGCCGCAGCTCCTTGAGGAGCTCGCGCATTTCGATGCGCGCTCGCGGGTCGAGCCCCGACGCGGGCTCGTCCATCAGCAGCACCTTCGGGTCGTGCAGCAGCACGCGCGCGACGCTCAGGCGCTGCTGCATGCCGCGGCTCAGCCCGTTGACCTCGGCGTCGGCCTTGTAGTTCAGGTCGGTGAGCGCCAGCACGTCGCGGATGGCGCTCTCGCGCCTCTCGCCGTGGATGCCGTAGCAGGCGGCGAAGAACTGCAGGTACTCCGTGACCAGCATGTCGTCGTACGCGCCCATGAAGTCGGGCACGTAGCCGATCACCGGCCGTATGAGCGGGTTCTGGTAGCCGACCGTCTTGCCGTCGATGCGCGCCTCGCCCCACGTGGGCTTCAGGAGCGTCGCCAGGATCTTGATGGTCGTGGTCTTGCCCGCGCCGTTGGGGCCGATGAAGCCGCAGCAGGCACCCTCCTCGATCTGGAGGTTGAGGTTGTTCAGCGCGACGAGCTCACCGTACTTCTTGGTGAGGTTGATCGTCTCGATCATCGGCATGGCGGCTCCATCGTATGCGCGCGCTACTTGCCCGCGCGCGGGGGCGGCTGCAGCGCACCCGGCGCCTGGGGCAGCGGGAACGCCACGCGGACCCACGTCGTGCCGTCCGCCGCCGGCACGCGCCCGTCGATGGTGAAGGGGAACGGCATGCCCACGTCCGCCCGGCCCTCGTCGTCGACCCGCCCGACCACGAGGAGGCAGGGCTGCGACCACCATCGCGAGAGTTCGAGCCCGCGCCCGAAGTCGCGCTCGATGCGCACGGCGTTGCCGCGCCACGATGGGCCCGGGTTCGCGGGGTCGACCAGGTACTCCGGCGGCTGCAGCATCGAGAAGAACTGCAGCATCTCGAGCCGCGCCATGGGGCTCAGCGCCGCCGACGGGTCGAAGTTCGACAGCGCGCTCTGCTGCACGGGGTCGTGGTAGCGCTCGCGCAGCGCCGCGGCCGCGCTCGCCTTCGATCCGTCGCGCGCCGGTGCGGCACGCACCTCGCGGCGGTCGGAGCCCGCGTCGTCCTCGCCGTACAGCATCTCGGCCACGTCGATCCGGTCGCCGGGACTCCACTGCGCGAGGCGAGCCATCCGCGCGTACGAGGGAGGCAGGTCGCTCGGCGAGATGAGCGGCGGGTCCGTGCCCTGCATGCGTCGGTCGGGCGTGTGGAAGGGCGTGACGTGCACCAGGGTGACGTCGCGCAGCGGCAGCTTCAGCGAATGCTCGAGCGTCCCCCGCAGCACGATCCGCGGCGACTCGCCCCACTCGATGTCCTGGCGGAGCGCGCCACCCTCGGCCGCGCGGGGCGTTCCGTCCCATGCGGCGGGCGCGCGGCCCATCCAACTCGCGGCGAGGACCGTGCTCGTCGCGCGCGCGGGCAGCTCGTAGCTCGCCTGGCTCGCGGCGGGCACCTCGTAGGCCTCGGTGTCGGGGAACCCGCCCTGAAGTCCGGTGGGGGGAGGGAACCACGACCACAGCAGGTCCGAGCCCGCGCCCCCGTCGGCGCGCTCGAGCTCCACCCTCGATGTCCCGTACCCAGGCAGCGCCGCGCTGAACCACGAGCTTGCGCGCATCGAGGCACGCTCGGCCTCGGGCGCGCCCGGGCGCTCGACGCGGTCGATGAACGTGAGGTGCTGCACGCGCCCGGTGGTCAGCTCGAAGGCCCCGATCGCGAGCCATGCGACCGCGGTCGCGCCGACCGCCACCGCCACGTACGCAAGCCACGCGTACTGCAGCTTGCCCGCGCGCCGCAGCGCGAACCACGGTACCGGCGCCGCGAACGTCCAGTACAGCGCGAACGCGCCCAGCAGCCCGAGCACGCCGATCGCGGCGCGGCTCTGCAGGCCGACGAATCCGTTCACCAGCTTTCCGCCGTCGGCCGACACCACCAGCCCGCCGCGCGTGTCGATGCGCTTCGCCTTCGCGAGCGCATCCATCTCGCCCGGCACGGGCGCATCGGCACGCCGGCCGAGGATGCGGTTCCAGAAGATGTCGGCCTGCGGCAATCCCTCGGCCACCAGCGACCGCCGCTCGAGCCCGTCCACGTCGATGCCCACGAGCGTCACGAACCCGAAGCCGAAGGGCCGTCGCACCGCGACGGCCATCCCGTCGAGCGAGCCCTCGTCCGACACCACGTTGCCCGACCGTGCGTCGATGCGCGCCGGAAGCGCCAGGATCGGCACGAACCCGTTGCCGGGGTCGTTCGGGAAGGTCCAGATGCCCGTGCGGGCGGCCGGGTTGCGCAGCGTGCCGGTGCGCGCGAGCACCGGCATCAGCCGAGAGACCTCGATCGCATCATGCCGCTCGGCGCGCGCGGGCAGCGCCTCCGAGAGCGCGGTGCGGCCGCGGGCGCCCGCAAGCCCCCACGGGTCGCCCGACTCGGGCAGCACCAGCACCAGGTTCCCGCCGCGCCGCACCCAGTCGAGCAGCGCGCGCGCCTGCTCGACGCCCAGGTTCTGCACCGGCGCGTTCGTCCAGACCACGGTGTCGAAGCTCGACCATCCCTCCCATCGGTCGGGCATGCGCGCGGGCTCGATGCCGCGCGCCACGCGCGTGAGCTCGTTCATCGACGCGGGCACCTGCATGTTGGGCGACGGCGTCGCGAACGCCGAAAGCCCGGCGCGGCCGTCGCCCACGACCCCGACGAGCGCATCCAGCGTCTCGACGCCCACCGCGGGCTCCTCGCCCGACGCACCGTCGATGCGCTTCTCGCCGAGCACGCGCACCGCGCGCCCCTCCTCGACCTCCACCACGCGGACCGCGCTCACGGCATCCAGGCATCCCTGGGCCGACGTGGTGACCAGCGGCATCACGCCGTACACCCAGCGCTCCGCGGGCGCGCCCGGCGCCAGGGCCACGTCGCGCGTGAATCGCACCGTGTCGCCGTCGGCGTTGCGCACGCTCCACTCGATGCGCGCCTGCACGGGGGCGGTCAGCGCGCTGGTCGCGCGCACCAGGATCGCGGTCGGGTCGCCCGGGCGCACGTGGCTGCCCACGCCCATCAGCACGAGCTCGACGTCGACGTCGGCGGCGCGCGCCGCGGTCGAAGCCGCGGCCAGCGCGCACGCGAGCGCCGCGATGGCCCCCGCGCGCGTCATCGCGCCATCGCCCCGAACTCGGCGAGCATCGCCGCGTGGCTGCGAGTCCCGTTCATGAGGCAACGCACCTCGAACTTCTCGTTCGGGCTGTGCACGCGGTCGTCGTCGAGGCCGAACCCGACGAGCAGGCTGTCCACCCCGAGGATCCGCTGGATGCTGCCGACCGCGGGGATCGACCCGCCGGTGCCGATGAGGGCCGCGTCGCGCCCGAACACCGAGCGAAGCGCGCGGCCCGCGGCGCGCAGGTACGGCGAGTCCGTGCGCACGTGGATCGCGGGGTTCACGCCGTGCGAGTGCACCTCGAGCGAGTAGCCCGGGGGCAGGTGCGCGCGCAGGTGCGCCTCGACCGCCGCGCGGATGCGGTCGGGGTCCTGGCCCGCCACCAGCCGGCAGCTGAACTTGACCGTCGCCTTCGACGGGATGACCGTCTTCGCACCGACGCCCGTGTAGCCGCCGAAGATGCCGTTGCAGTCGCAGGTCGGCCGGCTCCAGATCCGCTCGAGGCACGAGCGCCCCATCTCGCCCCAGCCGTGGGCCACGCCGGCCTCGGCCAGGAACTCCCGTTCGCTGAAGCCGAGCTTGCCCCAGCTCTCGAGCACCTCGGGCGAGGGCTCGAGCACGCCGTCGTAGAAGCCCGCGACCGCCACGCGCCCGGTGGGGTCGTGCAGCGACGCGATCATCGACGCGAGCGCGTTGATCGGGTTCCGCAGGCTGCCGCCGTACATGCCGCTGTGCAGGTCGTGCGACGGCCCGGTCAGCGTCGCCTCGAGGTAGCAGAGGCCGCGCAGGCTCGTCGTGATCGCGGGCGTGTCGATGT
>CAMDUT010000121.1 GCA_945877905.1 Phycisphaera mikurensis NBRC 102666
GAGGCGATCCGCCTGCGGGACGCGCTCGACGGCGTCGAGGCGATCATCGCGGGGCAGCTCGGCCTCGAGGAGCTCAACGGGCGCGTGCAGCTCTCCGGAGCCGACGTGCGCCGGTACGAGGCGCTGCCCGCGCTGGTCGAGCAGGCCAATTCGGCGATCGAGGCGCTGCTCGGCGCCGCGGCCGGCATCGACGAGCGCGTCGCCGCCTCGTCCGACGCGGCCGCCGACGCGGCCGGTCGCGCCGAGGGAATCGGGCGCATCGCGACGGCGGTCGCGGAGCTCCGTGAGGGGCTCGGCCTGTCGGAATCGGCGTTCGCCCGGGTCGATGCCGCGCTCGCCGCCGCCACGGCCCACGCAGGCGATGCCGAGGCGTCGCGTGCCGCGGCGGAGTCGGCCCGAGCCAGCCTGGCCGCGGTCCTCGCACGCGTCTTCGAGGCCGATCGCGAGGTCGGGCGCGTCGAGGCGCTCGCCTCCGTGATCGAGGGCCGCCTGGCCGAGGGCGACGAGATCGCGTCGGGCGTCGCCGACACGCTCGGCGCCGCGCGCGAGGACTTCGTGCGCGTGAACGAGGACGGCGCCTTCGCGTTCGCGGAGCTGGCGCTCCGTGCCTCGGACGACGTGGTCGCGCTCGACGCGCTCGTCGCCGACCGGATCGCCGTCCCGCTCGCCGAGCTCGGCGAGATGCACGTCCTCAGCGGGGCCTACGTTGCGCGGCTCGACGGCGCGCAGTCGGCCGCGGACCGCGCCGAGGATGCGCGCGATCGCGCATTCGACCGCCGGCAGCTCGCGGAGTTCCACGAGACCCAGACGGTGAGCGGCCTCAAGCAGACCCTCGGGTCGCTCGAGCTCGGCGCGTCCGGCCTGGCGTCGGCGTCGGAGCACGCGGTCTTCACGCTCGAGTCGGCCGAGGCCTCGCGCCTCGCGGCCGACGCGGCCACCGCGTTCTTCCTGGTCGCGAAGGATGCGTCCGTCGAGGCGTCCGGCCACCAGGCCGCCGCGAACGGCATCGCACCAGACCTGTTCAAGTACGGCAACACGCGGGCGCAGTTCGACGCGTCGGGCGCCGCGCGCGCGGGTGCCGTGCAGGCACGTTCCGAGGCCGAGTCCGCGGCGGCCGACGCGATCCTCCGGGACGAGGTCGAGTTCTTCGACGGGATCGTGAACGCGCTCGACGGCCGCACGGGCACCGGGGCCACCGCGGACGCCGTGCTCGCCTCGGGCGACGCCCGCTCCGTCGCGGCCGACGCCGCCGCGCGCCTGCGCGGGTACGCGCAGCAGGCCCAGCAGATGGCCGACGCCGCATCGACGAACGCCGGCCGCCTCTTCGGCCGAAGCATGGTGCAGTACGTGCAGCGCGCCCAGGGCGCCGCAAGCGTCGCCGAGGTGCACGCCTCGATCGCCGCGGCCGCCGCGGCCCGCGCCGAGGCGAATGCGGGCCAGGCCATCACCGAGGTCGAGGCGGCCCGCAGCGGCGGCGCGACCCAGGCGCAGTGACCGTCCGTACACTCGCGTCGTGAAGTCGCCGAACCGAATCGTGCTCTTCGCGGGCCTCGTCGCCACCGCGCTCGTGGCGGTCCTGGGCTCGCTCGGCCTGCTCGACCGCGTCGAGTGGCGCATGCAGGACTTCCGGTACCGCTACGCTCGGCGGTCGGTCGACGCGCTCGGCGAGCGGGTGCGCCTGGTGGCGATCGACGACCGCGCGCTCGACACCATCGGGCGCTGGCCCTGGCCCCGGCAGACGTTCGCGCGCGCGCTCGACGAGATCGCGGCCGCCGGCGCGAAGGCCGTGGCGATCGACGTGCTCTTCACCGACCCGGAATCGACCGCCGCGGACGCCGCGCTCGGAGCCGCGGTGGCGCGTGCGCCGACCGTGGTCGCCGTGAACATGGACGAGGGGCGGCTCGACGCGCGCACGTGGGGCACGCCCGCGGGCCGCGAGGCGCTCGACCGGATCGTGCGGGTCGCGTGCGCCGACATCACCGCCCCTGCCGAGGCGATCGCCGACGGCGCGGGTCTCGCGGGCGAGCGCCGTCAGCGCTTCCTGGAGCGGTCCTCGACCTTCAAGAAGTACGCGGCATGGAAGCGGCTGCTCGAACTGCGCGACGCGGGGCGATTGCCCGCCGACGAGCGCGCGTGGATCCTCTCGATGACCGCCGGCGATGCGACGCTCGAGCGGTTCCCCGAGCGCGTGCTCCTCGAGGAGGCGTACCGGCGCGATCGCGCGTTCGGGGCGCTCTCGCGGTTCATGGGGCCGGCGCGCGGCGACGGAGCGCCGCTCGATGCGCCCCCGGTGGCGGCGGTCGCGGAGGCGGCCGCGGGTGCGGGCTTCGTGAACTCGCGGCCCGACGCCGACGGCGAGTATCGGCGTGCGCGCCCGTTCTGGGACATGCCGTACGGCGCGCTCCCGCAGTTCGGGATGGCGGGTGCGCTCCTGGCGATGGGCATTCCCGCCACCGAGGTCCGGGTGGTCGACGGGGCGCTGGCGTTCCCCGACGGCCGGCGGCTGCCGCTCGAGAAGGGGCAGTTCTTCGTCGACTGGCCGACGGACATCTTCGAGACCACGGTCGACGAGGATCGCGCTCGCGAGCAGCACGTCGACGGCGGGGTGATGGCGATCGGGGTGCTCGTCGACCTCGCCGCCCAGCGCGACGTGCTGCGCGCTCAGGAGGAGCGGTACCGTGCCCTGGGCGCTGACCTCGCGGCGGCGCAGGGCGGGATCACCGCCGAGGAGCTCGCGCAGGTCCCGGTGGCCGAGGCGGTCCGGGCCCGCATCAAGGACCAGGGCGAGTTCGTCGCGGGCGACCTCGAGGTCCGCGGCACCGACGACGTGCAGGACCTTCCCGAGGACCAGCGGCGGCTCGTCGGCGCCTACCGCGAGTGGTGGCGGCTCGACCGCGAGGTCGTGCGCTCGCGCGCCTCGATCGACGCCGCGGCCGCCGAGGTGCGCAGGCGCCTCGAGGGCCGGCTCGTGTTCGTCGGCTGGATCGCCACGGGAGTCATGGCCGACATGATCAACACCGTGTACGGGCCCCGCACGCCCGGCGTGTTCTTCCACGCGGCCGTCGCCGACATGGTGCTGACGAACGAGCACGTGGTCCTCTGGCCGGCGTGGACGGGGCTCGTGGCCGCCGTGGCGCTCGGCGTCCTGTGCGCGTTCGTCGCGTGGCGCACCGGCGCGGGCCTCAGCACCACGGTGACCGTCGCGTGCGTCGCGGGGTGGATCCTCGTGGCGGGTGCCTGGGCGTTCGCGACGCTGGACCTGGTGATCCCGGTCGCCGTGCCGGTGCTCGCGGCGCTCGCGTCGCAGGCCGCGAGCATGTCCACCGCGGCGGTCGTCAACCAGCGCGAGAAGGCCCGCATCACGCGGCAGTTCCGCGCCCGCGTGAGCCCGCAGCTCGTCGAGCTGCTCGCGTCCGACCCGAAGGCGCTCTCGATGGGAGGGCAGCAGCGCACGTCGACCATCCTCTTCGGCGACCTCGCCGGGTTCACGACCATCAGCGAGAAGCTCGGGTCGGAGGCGGTGGTCGCGACCCTGAACCTCTACATGAGCGCGATGGCCCACGAGCTCACCGAGCGCCGCGCGTACGTCAACAAGTTCCTCGGCGACGGACTGCTCGCGTTCTGGAGCGCCTTCGGCGAGGAACCCGAGCAGGGGCAGCTCGCGGTCGAGGCGTGCCGGGCCTGCCAGCGCGTGGTGAACGAGATCACCGCGCGCCCGGACCGCGCCGGCCTTCCCCCGATCTCGCTGCGGCTCGGCGTCGCCACGGGCGTCGTCACCATCGGCGACTGCGGCGCGCCGCCCGACCTCAACGACTACACGGTGATCGGCGACAGCGCGAACCTCGCGGCGCGCCTCGAGAGCGCGAACAAGCAGTTCGGCACGTCGATCCTCTTCGACGGCAACACCCGCGCGCTCGTGCGCGACCCGGGCGGGCTCACGATCGTCCCGCTCGGCAGGGTGGTGGTGGTCGGGCAGAGCGTGCCGATCGACCTCTACACGATGCTCGTGGAGGACCCGCCGGACGGGTGGACGGAGGCGGTCGGCCGCGCCGTCGACGCGTTCGCGCGCGCGGACTTCGAGGCGTGCGAGGCGGCCTGGGCGGCGTTCGAGGCGCGGTTCGGGGCCACGAAGGTCGCGAAGCCGTTCCGCCAGGCCATGCAGGACCCCGATGACCTCCGTGACGGCGTGCTGCGGCTGCAGGCGAAGTGAGGTCAGGCCCGCTTGACGATGAGGCCCGTCTGGTCGTCCTCGAGCGGGCGGTGCCCGCTGAAGTCGTGCACCGCCGACTTGATGGCCTCGAAGATCTCGCGCGCGGATCGGTCGCGGTTCGCGCGGACGAGGTCCTGCACACGCTCCTCGCCGAAAAGGGTCCGCTCGGCGTCCGGGGCCTCGTAGAAGCCGTCCGTGATCGCCACCAGCACGTCGCCGGGCGCCATCGAGTACCGCTGCGAGTCGGCGTCGGTGTAGGGCAGGGCGGCGACGCCGAACGGCGGCATGTCCGCGCTGGTCGACGCGAAGTCGTCGGTCGCCCGACGGTAGTGCAGGATCGGGCCCTGGCCGGCCGAGACCGTGTGCACGTCTCCCGTGCGGCCGTCGAGCCTGGCGAACCACGCGGTGACGAACCGCCCGTTCGGCAGGTCCTCGCAGAGCTGCGCGTTGACCTCCTCGGCGATCTTCACGATCGGCTGCCTGAGGCGCAGGCCCAGCCGCAGCATGCCGCGCATCTGGACGCTCGAGAGTGCGCTCGCGATGCCGTGTCCGGTGGCGTCGGCGATCGCCAGCACGTACCCGTCCGGGTCCTCGCCGGGCGCGGCGACGGCGTCGCCCGCGATCGGCACGACGTCGTACGCGTCGCCGCCGCAGAACTCCGCGGGCTGGCTCTCGCCGGCGATGTCCCAGCCGGGGATCAGCGGGAACTCGCCCGGGAAGGTGCCGGCCTGGATGTCCTTGGCGACGTCCATCTCCTGCTCGAGGCGCTCGCGCTCGATGCGGTCCTCGATCAGGCGCCCGCGCCGCATGGCGACGGCGGCGTTGGCGGCGAGGCCCGTGGCCAGCTCCTCGTCGGCGCGGTCGAACGTCCCCTCGTGGCGGTTGAGCACCTGCGCCACGCCCACGAGCTTGCCGTCGTGGTCGAGCAGCGGGATCGCGAGGATCGTGCGCGTGCGGTAGCCGGTCTTCTGGTCGATCGACCGGTTGAACCGCGCATCCTCGTACGCGTCTGGGATGTTCACGATGCGGCGCGTCGTGGCGGCCGCGCCCGCGATGCCCGCCGACATCGGGATGCGGATCACCTTCGGCGCGTCGCCCGAGCCGATGCCGTGCGCCACCTGCGTGAAGAGCTCCTGCGCCTTCTCGTCGAACTCGAACACGGTGGCCCGGTCAGCGTCGAGCAGGTCGCGCAGCGCGTCGATCACGAGCGACAGGATCGACTGCAGGTCGCCGGTGCCCGCGAGCCTGCGCGACAGCTCGAGGAGCTTCGCGGTGCGTTCGGCCTCGGTTCGCCTCGCCGACACGCCGTCAGCCCTTCCCGCCGGGCGCCGCCGCGGCCGGGCCGCTGCCGGTGGCCTGCGGATAGACGAGGATGCGGTCGTGGGCGAGGAACAGCAGGTCCGCGAGCCCGTCGCCGGTGACGTCCGCCACCTGGCCCATGCTGGGCTCGAACTCGCGGCGCTCGCCGCCGGAGAACATGCGCGTCTCGAACACCTTGAAGCTGAGCGCCGGCAGCAGCCGCCCGGCGGCGCTGAAGGTGAGGATGTCCGCCATCTGCTCGCCGCCGTCGAGCACGGTGACGTCCATGAACCCGTCGCCGTTCACGTCGCCGGGCACCAGCTCGTGCGGGACCTGGCGAGGGTCGTCGCTGGTCCACGTCCCCACGGCGTCGAGCACGATGCGCTCGCCGCCGAGCCGCACCAGCGCGAAGCTGTCCTCGCCCACCGCCAGCAGGCCGTCGTTGCCGTCGCCGGCGAACTTCCCCGCCACCAGCTGGGAGAACTTGAATCCCGGGATCTCGATCGACTCGGCCTGGTCCCAGCGCCCGTCCGTGCCGCGCGCGAACACCAACGCGCGTGCGCCGTCGCGGTCGCCCGCCACCACGCGGTCGCCGAGCGCGGTGATCGCGACCAGCTTCGCGTCGGCGTTGCGCGCGTTCATCTGCGCCACGACCTGCCAGCCCGGGCTCGCGCCCGCCGCGGGCTTCGCCTCGTAGCGCAGGGCGCGCACGAAGTTGCGGTCCGCGACCAGGAGCTCGGGCTTCCCGTTGCCGTCGACGTCCGCGACGAGCGTGTTGTCGCCGTTGGCCGCCTGCACGAGGCCGAACTGCCCCATGTCCTTCGACTCGAGCACCTTGAAGGGCGCCTCGGGCGAGGGGGCGTCCGCGACCTTCGGGAGGCCCTGCAGCATGATCATCGGCTTCTCCGGCGTGAAGACCAGGAGGTCGGTGAACCCGTCCTGGTCCGCGTCGATCGACATCACGGCGTTCGGCGACCGGCTCTGCGCGCCGAGCGACACGGTGGCGCGCTTCCCCGCGTCGTCGGGCTGGTCCACCGGCACCAGCTCGACCACGAAGCTCTTGCCGCTCGCCTCCTTGGCGACGACCGCCAGGTGCCGCGCGCCGTTCACGTCGACGAGGTTGATCGCCACCGGCACGCGCCCCGCGCCGAGCTGCACGGCCTGCGGGAACCCGACCGCGCCGTCGCGCGATGCCATGCTGCGGCCGAGCACGCCCTCCTTCTCGGAGAGCGCGAAGACGATCGCCCCGTCCTTCGCCGGGGCCACGGCGACGGAGTCGAGGTCTGCGAAGCTCGGGCTCGCGACCGGGGCCCCGAGGCCCTTCGATCTCTCCTGCCGGTACGACATCACCGCGTTCGAGAGCGTGTTCGTGGCGACCACGTCCTGCAGCCCGTCTCCGTCGACGTCCGCGACCACGGTGCGCCGCTTCCGGTTCTGCGGGTCCTCGAAGCTCCACGTCACCAGGCTCGAGTCGCGAGAGCCCGTGCCCTCGATCCGGCCGCGCCCCACTCGGTGGAACGCGACGCGCTTGGTGGGGCGCTCCACCGTGCCGATGAGCGCCGCGCGCTCGCCCGGCAGCCGCACCGCGGCCACCTCGCGCACGGGCGGCATCTCGAAGCGCACCTGCGGCCCGACCACCAGGCGGTCGCCCTGGCGCTCGGTGAACCATGCGCGCACCGGCGCCGAGTCCTCCGGCACCACCCCGAGCACGTCCTGCGTGCCGTTGCCGTCGAAGTCGTCGATCACCACCGCGACGACGCGCGCGCCGCCCGCGCCGAGCTCCGTCGGCGCGCCCATGGAGTCCTTGTCGAGCGTCCACGCCGAGATCTTCCCGTCGACGACGCTCACGAGCTCCTTGCGGCCGTCGCCCGTCACGTCGGCCACCGCGAGCGCGTCGCGGCTCGACGCGAGGTTGCGCACGGCCTGCTTGCGCACCACCTTGAACGACCCGGGCGCGTCCTGCCGCACGAACACCACGCCGGCGGGGCTGTTGCCCGCGTAGACGAGGTCCATCATGCCGTCGCCGTCCCAGTCGACCGGGACCACCGCCTCGACGCCGCGGTCGGTGGTGACGCTGGTGCGCCGGTACCGCCAGTGCTCGGGGAACTCGTTGACGCCGCGAGGGGCGGCGACCTCGTCGGTCGGCTTCGCGCCCTTGCGCTGCAGGTTGACGTCGATGCGGTTCTTGAAGTTGTCGACCACCACGATGTCCTGCAGCCCGTCGCCGTCCATGTCGGCCGTCACGAACGGGCCCGCCTTCGGGTCGACCTTGAGCACCTCGAGCGGGCGGAA
>CAMDUT010000122.1 GCA_945877905.1 Phycisphaera mikurensis NBRC 102666
GAGAGCCGTGCGGCCGACGCCACGCGCGCGGCCGCCGGTGCCGCCGCCTGACCCCGCCCCAGGAGCCACGACGATGAACCGCGCACTGACGCTCGCGCTGCTCGAGGTCCGCACCGCCTGGCGACGCCCGTCGCTCTGGGTGTTCCTCGTCATCCTCTTCCTCATGACGTGGGGCCTGTCATCCGGAAGCCTCACCATCGGCGCGGGCAGCCGCGTGGCCGGGGGCGAGCGCGCCTTCCTCAACAGCGAGTTCAACCTCGCCTTCGGCGACATCCTGGTCTTCACGCTCTTCTACGTGTTCTTCGCCTGCACGGCCTTCGGCAACGCGCCGAGCGAGGACGACGGGCTGCGGGTCATGCCGATCGTCGGAAGCACCGGGCTGACGCCGGGCCAGTACGTGGCCGGGCGGTGGCTCGGGATCGCGATCACCTACTCGATGATCGTCGCGGTGCACCTGGCGCTGCAGATCGGCTTCTTCGAGCTCTACCCGCTCCCGGAGCCCGAGAAGATGCGCGGGCCGTTCGCGTTCGCGAACTACGCGCGCCCGATGGCGCTCTTCGTCCTCCTGCCGACGCTCGCGCTCGGCGCCGCGAGCTTCGCGCTCGGCGCGGTCACGCGCCAGGCGGTGCTCGTGTTCGCGCTGCCGGTGGCGATCCTCCTCGCGAACCTCTTCTTCCTGTGGAGCTTCTCGCCCGAGTGGCTGCCGCACTGGGGCAACCGCGCGCTGCAGGCCGTCGACATCACCGGCTTCCGGTGGTTGAACGAGACGTGGCTCGAGGTCGACCGCGGCGCGGCGTTCTACAACACGACGCCGCTCGGGCTCGACGGCCTCATGTGGGCGCAGCGGATCGGCCTCGTCGCCGCGGGATGCGGCGCGCTCGCCCTCGCCGCGTGGCGCGAGCGCACCCGCATGCGCGCGCCGTTCGCGGTGGCGCCGCTCGACCGACGCGCCGCGATCGAGGCGTCGGACGCCGCGCAGCGGGCAGCCGCCGCCCGGCCGGCCGAGCGATCGCCCCTGTCGGCCCTCGGCATGACCCAGCGGCCCGTGGGCGCGCTCGCCGCGTTCGCCGACGCCTTCCGCGCGGAGGCCCGCGAGCTGCGCCGGTCGCCCGGCCTGTGGGTCTTCATCCCGCTCATCGTGATCCAGTGCATCGGAGCCGTCTACACGCCGGGTGCCTTCGACACGCCCAACCTGACCTCGGCCGGAACCTTCGCCGGCGCGACCTACAACACCGTGACGGTGCTCTCGGTGCTGATGGTGCTCTACTACTTCACCGAGAGCCTGGCGCGCGACGATCGCTCGCGCATCGCGGCCATCGTGAACTCGAGCCCGGCGTCGCTCGCTCCGCTCGTCGCCGGGCGCATGCTCGCGTGCGCGGCCACCGTCGTGCTCGCGATCCTCGGCGCGGTGTGGTCCGCCGTGGCGGTGGCGCTCGTCGTGCAATGGTTCGAGTCCGGCATCTTCCTGCCGCCCAATCCGTGGCCGTTCGTCCTGGCGTGGGGCGCGCTCCTCTCGGCGACGCTCTTCGCGTGGATGTGCTTCCTGGCGCTCATGTGGAGCCTCTTCCGCAACCGCTACGCGGTCTACGCGGCGGGTCTCGGCGCGCTCATCCTCACCGGCTGGTGCGTCCAGCGCGGCTGGATGAACTGGGTCTTCAACTGGCACCTCTGGGGCGGCCTCACGTGGACCGACTTCGGGGCGCTGGAGCTCGACCGCGGCGCGCTGGTCCTGAACCGCGTGATGTGGACGCTCGTGGGCCTCGCCATGCTGCATGCCGCGGTCGAGTGGTGGCGCCGCCGCGCGCCCGACGCGCAGGGCATCAGCTCGCGCCTGCAGTGGTCGCGCGCATGGAAGCGCGCCCTGCGCATGCTTGCCTTCGGCGGCCCGGCGATCGCCTGCGCCGTCGTGCTCGCGGTGATGGTGCGCCAGGGCCCGGGCGGGAGCCCCGAGCGCGAGCTCGAGAAGCAGTACTACGTCGGCAACGCCAACACCTGGAAGGACGCGCCGAAGCTGACCGTGATGCGCATGGACCTCGACATGGACCTCGAGCCGGCGGACGGCAACCTCCGCGTGAAGGGCTCGTACGGCCTGCGGAACGAGAACGACGCGCCCATGCGCCAGTTCGCGGTGACGCCGAACACCACGTTCCGCGACCTCGCGTTCACGTTCGAGGGCGAGGAATGGACGCGTGAGTCGGCGGCCGAGGCCCGCCGGAAGAACCCGCGCGGGGCCAAGGTCGAGGACCGCGCCGGGCTGTGGGTCTTCACGCCGTCCGCGCCCATCGCGCCCGGCGCGGACATCGAGCTCGGGTTCCGCCACGAGGTGCGGGTGCCGTCCGGGACGCGCACCAACCCCGCGGGCGCCGGCGAGTTCATCCTTCCCTCGGGCACGGTGCTCGCCGGCTTCGGCCCGACCTTCCTGCCCGAGATGGGCTACATCGACGGCGTCGGCATGGACCCCGCACGCACTCCGGAGCCCAAGCGCGTCGGGCCGGACGACTGGCGGAAGGTCACGAAGACCGCCTTCGGGACCGGCGGCAAGACGATGATGACGGCCACGATCCGCGCGCCCGAGGAGTACCGGGTGAACATGCCGGGCGTCTGCACGTCCGACGCCGTCGCGGACGGCGTGCGCACCATGCGCTGGGAGACCGACCACCCGATCATGGCGGCGAACATCGTCGCCGGCAAGTGGCAGGAGTCGCGCGGCAAGGCCTCGGTGATCTGGCACCTGCCGCAGCACGGGTTCAACGTGCCCGTGATGCTCGAGGCCCTCGACGGCGCGCACGAGTGGTACTCGAAGTGGTTCTGGCCGTACCCGTGGAAGGAGCTGCGGCTGAACGAGTTCCCCGGGCTCGCCGGCTACGCGCAGGGATTCCCCACCAACATCACCTTCAGCGAGTCGATCGGCTTCATGTCGAAGCCGACCGCCGAGCAGGACACGCCCTTCATGGTGACCTCGCACGAGGCCGCGCACCAGTGGTTCGGGAACATCCTGCGGCCGGGCGTCGACCCGGGCGGCAACATCCTGAGCGAGGGCATGGCGCACTACGCGTCGGCGCGGCTCATCCGCCAGGTGCGCGGCGACCGCATGCGCATGGCCTTCATGCGCGGCATCGAGTTCACGTACGGGAACGCCCGCAGCGCCGACGACGAGCTGCCGATGACCGAGACCGACGGCTCGCGCTCCGGCGACGGCACGGTCACCTACGACAAGGGCGGCTGGGTGTTCTGGATGCTCATGGAGCACATCGGCGAGGAGCGCATGGACGCGGGCATGCGCGAGTTCATCGGGAAGTTCATGGCCGGCCCGGACCATCCGCTGCTGCAGGACCTGGTCGAGTCGCTGCGGGCGCACGCGCCGGACCCCGCGACCTACGACGCGTTCACGAAGCAGTGGTTCTTCGACGTGGCGGTGCCGGAGTTCAAGGTCGAGTCCGCGGAGGCGACCGCGCCGTCCGCCGCCGGCGGCCGGTGGCGCACCGTCGTGAGGGTGCGCAACGCCGGCACGGGCACCGTGCCCCTCGAGGTGGCCGTGACCAACGGCGAGGAGCGCTGGCCGCCCGCCGCGGTGTGCCGCACCCCCGAGGAGCGCGCGGCCGCGGCCACGCAGCGCGCGGAGTACCGCGACGCGCGCGACCGGAGGACGATCGCCGCGGGCGAGGCCGTCGAGTTCGTGGTCGAGAGCGACTTCGAGCCCGCGAAGGCGGTGGTCGACCCGGACGTGCGCACCCTCATGCTCAACCGAAAGCTCGCGGAATCCGACGTCACCGGCGTCACGCAGGCCACGTCACCGACTTCGGCTCGGTGAAGAGGCGCAGGGCCTCCTCGCCGCCCTCGCGGCCGAGGCCCGAGCGCTTCGTGCCGCCGAACGGCACGCGCAGGTCGCGCAGCATCCACGCGTTGATCCACGCGATGCCGCACTCGAGCCGCTCGGCCACGCGCATCGCGCGCGCGCGGTCGCCGGTCCAGACGCTCGCCGCGAGCCCGTAGGCGCTGTCGTTCGCCTGCGCCACCGCGTCGGGCTCGCCGTCGAAGGGCTGCAGCGTCAAGACGGGGCCGAAGATCTCCTCCTGGTTGGTGGCGCACCCCATGGAAAGGCCCTCGATCACCGTGGGCATCCAGTACGCGCCGCCGCGCACGCGCTCGGGCAGCTCGGTGGCCGCCGGGGCGCGGCCCCCGCACAGCACGCGGCCGCCCTCGGCGCGGGCGCGTTCGACCGCGGCGGCCACCTTCGCACGGTGCGACTGCGAGACGAGCGAGCCCTGCTCCGTCGCGGAGTCGAGCGGGTCGCCGATGCGCAGCGCCGACGCGCGCGCGACGAAGGCGTCGCGGAACCGGTCGTACGCGGCGCGCTCGACCAGCACGCGGCTGCCGCACAGGCAGATCTGCCCCTGGTTGCGGAACGCCGCGTTCAATGCCCCATCGACGGCCGCGTCGAGGTCTGCGTCGGCGAAGACGATGGTCGGGTTCTTGCCGCCGAGCTCCATCGCAGTGGTCTTGAACATCGGGCCCGCCACCGACATGATTCGCTCGCCCGTCGCGGTGCCGCCCGTGAACGAGATCACCGGGATCCCGGGGTGCGCCACGATCGCCGCGCCGCACTCGGCACCGAGGCCATGCACCACGTTCAGCACGCCGCGCGGGAACCCCGCCTCGGCGCTGAGCTCGGCGAGCGCGGCGGCCGTGAGCGGCGTCTCCTCGCTCGGCTTCGCGACCACGGTGCACCCGGCCGCGAGGGCCGGCGCGACCTTCCACGTGAAGAGGTAGAGCGGCAGGTTCCACGGACTGATGCACCCCGCGACGCCCACCGGCCGGCGCATGACGCGCGACCGGCAGTGCGGCGCCTCGAGGTCGGCGTCCGGAACCCACGCGCGCACGGCCTCGGCGAAGAACCGGAGGTTGGCCGCGGCGCGCGGGATGTCCACGGCCCGCGCCAGCGAAAGGGGCTTGCCGGTGTCGGCGCTCTCGAGCCACGCCAGGCGCTCGAGGTCGCGTTCGACGAGCGACGCCAGGCGCTCGAGCAATTCCGCGCGTTCCGATGCGGGGCGTCCGGACCAGTCAGGGAACGCGGCGCGCGCCGCCGCGTGGGCCGCCGCGACGTCGGGCGCGCCCGAGCGCGCGAGCTCCGCGAACCCACGCCCGGTCGCCGGCTCGACCACGGGAATCGCCTGCCCGCCGGGCGCATCAGCCCATTCGCCGCCGATCCAGTTGCGCACGCGTTCGGGAAGCCGCATGCGCGCCAAGGCTACCGGGCCCCATGCCACGCGATGCGCGCCACCGCGGGCCGCCGAATCGCGCCGTGCACCGTGCGACGGACGCTCTCGGCCCGCGTCGGTGCCGGGATGCGGGCGCGGCCGAGCGCGGCCAGCTGCGCGTCCGTGAGCCGCCCCGCGCGGGCGGTCCCCACCACGTGCTGCGCAGCGAGGTCCGGGCGCTTGCGCGAGAGATGCAGCATCAGCTCGCCCTTCGCCAGGTCCGATCCCACCACGAGCACGCGCGTGCAACGCCCGATCACGTTGACCAGCGCGTCGTACAGCGGCTTCGGTGCCGGGTGCACCTTGCCGAACCGCCCCGTCTCGCTTCGGTCGCGCAGGCGGAACCGGTTGTGCCGCTCCCCGAGCGCGAGGACGGCGACGCCGTCGAGCACCAGGTCCGGCCCGTCCAGGAAGACGACGCGCGCGCCGCGGTGATTGACGCTCACCACGGCGGCGTCATGGCGATGGAGGACGGATGCCCCCTCCGTGCGGAGGACGGTCGATGCAAGCTTGAGGCTCATCCGCACGAACATAACGAGCGACGAACGCGGTTTCACCTGGCGCGAGGTCACGAACGTCACCTTCGCGCAGCGTTCCTGCGGGAGAGTTCCGCGCGCTTCTGCGCCGAGAGCACCAACCCCGCCCCGAGCACGGCGACCGCGCCGCTTCCCCACTGCAGTCGGGTCATGGCCTCGCCGAACACGACCGCGCTGATGCCGCCGACCACGAACGGCTGGAGCTGCAGCACGCCGGTCGTGGCCGCCACCCCGAGGCGGTCGATCGACGCGTAGTACAGGACATGGCCGATCGCGATCCCGAGCATCGAGCTCACGGCCATGTACGCGAGCTCGCGGCCGCCGAGCTGCAGCACGTCCGCGCCGCCGTTGCGCCCGAACGCCAGCATCATCGCGACCAGCGCCGAGGCCGTGTAGAGCGAGATCACGCCGAAGGCGAGCACCGGCGGGTATGGGTGCATGAAGCGGCGCACCGCCAGCGCATAGGCGCCGTAGCCGAACCCCGCGCCGACCGCGAGCGCCACGCCGAGGCCGGAGCTTCCCGCGAGCGGCACCTCGCCCTGGAGCAGCACGCCGCCGATGCCGGTCACCAGCAGCGCGAGCCCCGCGAGGTACCGCGGTGAGCGGATCATGGCCCGCTCGTTCGGGAACAGGAGGTACGCGCCCACGGCGACGGCGAGCAGCTGCATGCGCAGGCCGAACGTGAGCAACCCGGGGTCGATGTGGCTGTGCGCGCTCGTGAACGCCACCTGGGCGGCGGTGTTGGCCGCGGCCGGCACCAGCGCCGCGCGCCAGATGGAGCGCGGCAACCGCCCGCGCCCGGCCGCGATCACCACGCCCGGGAGCCACACGAGCGCGGCCGCGCCGTAGCGCCACCCGTTGTTCGTCCAGTGGTCGACGTATCCCGCCAGGTGCCGCACCATGATCGGCACGGCGCACCAGCACCCGAGGGTCGCCATCAGCATGGCGATGCCCTCCCAGCGCGGGAGACTCCGCTCGGAGCGGCTCACCCGAGCGCCAGCCGTCCGCCGTCGACCGGCAGGTTCACGCCCGTCATGTACGACGCGGCCGGCGAGGCGAGGAACACGGCCACCGCGGCGATCTCCTCGGGCGCAGCGAACCGCGCCATCGGCACGGCACGCATCGCGTCGGCCTCGACTTCCTGAAGCGACGATCCCGCGCGCTGGGCACGGCCCTGGAAGATCGCGTCGAGCCGCGCGGTGCGCGTGAAGCCCGGCAGGATCGAGTTGACGGTGATCCCGAACGGGGCAAGCTCCACCGCCAGCGTGCGTGCCCAGTTGGCCACCGCGGCGCGCACCGTGTTCGAGACGCCGAGGCCCCGGATGGGCGTGACCACGCTGGTGGACACGATGTTCACGATGCGGCCGTACCCGGCCTCGCGCATGCCGGGCGCGAACGCCTGCACCAGCGCCTGCCCCGAGAGGACATGCATCTCGAAGGCCTTCCGGAAGTCCTCGGCGCGCGCCTCGATGGCGCTTCCCGCCGGCGGCCCGCCGGTGTTGTTCACCAGCACGTGCACCGGGCCCGCCGATCGCAGGTGTGCCGCGGCGGCGGCGGCGACGTCGCGCGAGGCCGCGAAGTCCACCTCGACGCTCCAGTGCTTTTGACCGGCAGGGCACGGCAGCGCCTCCAGCGCGCGGACGAGGCCTTGGTCGTTGCGGCCGCAGACCGTCACGACGGCGCCGGCCGCGGCCATCGCGACGGCCGTCGCCTTCCCGATGCCCTGCGTGGCACCGCACACGAAGGCGTGACGACCGGCCAGGGAAAGCGCGACGGGCTGCATCGGTGAAAGCGTAGCGAACCTGCCGCGTTCATCCCGGTAGAACACCGTGATGCCGCGAAGCGCCATGATCGCCTGCGCCATGGTCCTCGCCGCGTCGGCCGGCGCGATGGCTGCGTCCCACGCGCAGGCCA
>CAMDUT010000123.1 GCA_945877905.1 Phycisphaera mikurensis NBRC 102666
CGACTCGGTGGGCTCCCCCGCCGTCATCCTCCAGCGCATCCTCGACATCCTCGCGCCGATCCAGGACGCCCACTTCCGGAACCCGCTCGCCGGGGACCCGAAGGCGTGAACGAATTCTTGACGTCAGGGTGCGGAGTTCCTAGAATGTGCACGTCGGACGCGGACCTCGGTCCCTGCCCCCCACGAGCCCCCGGAAGCGCGCCGCGTTGACCTCACGGTCCGCGGCGCGTTTGTTTGACGGGTGTCCCGGCCCCGCGCGTGCCGAAACCGGTGCCTCAGTCCGGCCGCAGTTCCGGCGGAAGCAACTCGCGGTACCGCTCGGCGACCGCCCGGAACCACGCGCGCTCGACGGGGTCGAGCCCCGGCACGCGAGAGGCCGCCTCCAGGGACTCGAGCCGCGCACGCAGCACGGCGCGGACCGCGGGATTCGAGCCGAGCCCCTCGGGCCGGGCCAGCTGCGCGCGCAACTGCACCACGTCCGGGTGCGCATCGACGTCCGGCGACTCGCCGGCGACGGGCTCGGCGACGACCGCGCGGACCTCGCACGGGAACGACTCGGCCAGCAGGTCGGCGAGGCGCGTGCGGGCATCGTCCACCTGCAGCGCCGTCAGCCGGCCGTCGCCGAACCGGTCGAGGTCCTCGCGCGAGCCGACCTCCATCCGCAGCTCGACGCGGCGCTCCACCGCGCGCCCCTCGGCGTCGCCGACCACGCGGCCCATGGCGTCGCGCTCGCCGCGCATCACGACCACGTCGATCGCCTGCCCCGGGCGCTTCAGCTGCACCACCGAGGTGAGCTCGGAGCTCGTGCGCACCGGGATGCCGTCGAGCTCGACGATGCGGTCGCCGGCCTTCATCGCCTTCGCGGCCGGCATGTTCGGGATCAGCGCGGTGACGGTCACGCCCTCGGGCTCGCCGAACCGCGCCGGAAGCTGCGCCATCTGGATGCCGAGCGCCCCGCGCGGCGCGTCGACGATGCGCGCCCGGCCCGCCGAGAGCAGCCGCTCGTGGGCCTCCGGCGCGAGCCCGCCCCGCGCCAGGTGCACCCACACCTGCTCGTCGGGCACCTCGGGCGCGATGAGCGCGCGCGTGGCGCGCTCACGCGCGGCGAAGTCGTCCGCGCCGAGCTCCGCGACCAGCGCCGTCACGCGCGGGTCGGGCACCACGCCCGCGAGCAGTTCCGGGGACCACGGCGGCGGCCCGTCCAGCCTCGTGCCGCCGCGGCGCGCCGCCACGGCATCGCGAAGCATCACGCCGCCGCGCGCAGGGTCGTTCCGCAGGTCCGGAATCGCACGCGCCGGCTTGCGCCGGGGCGCCTCGGGCACCGCGACGGGATCCGCGGCCGGGGCGACGGCGGGCGGGGCCGCGGCCGGGGCGGCGTCCTGCGCTGGCGCGCGCGCCGCGATCACGAACGCCGCGAGAGCGCCGAGGGCACGTGCCGCGCGATCCACTCGCACTTGCGCACCATGAACGGGATCGCCCGCTCCGCGCGCACCTGCGCGAAGCGGCCCGTCCGGGCGACCGGCACCAGCGTCTCGAGCGCGCATGACTCGATCATAAGCCACGGGATCGCCGCGAGCTCCGGCGCCGAGAGCGGCGCGCCCAGTGCGCCAGCGCACGCGTCGGCGAACGCGCGCATCCGCGCGAGGTCGAGGTCCTCGCGCCAGGCGGCGGGATCCTCGCCCTGCATGGGATGGTTCGAGAAGTGGAGGAGCGCCGCGGCCAGCTCGCACGCGCGGTGGTCGATCCTGACGGAGTCGAAGTCGACCACGGCGCGGACGGACCCGTCGCCGAAGACCGCGTTGCCCGGGTGCAGGTCACCGTGGACGCACGCCGGCCGCGGACCCTCGCCGGCGAAGCGCGTCGACTCCGCGCGCTCCCAGGCCTCGAGCCCGAGCGAGCCGAGCCGCTCGATCGCGGCGCGCAGCGAGGCCGGGTCGCACCCAGGGTCGGCGCGCATCGCCGACTCGAGGACCGGCCCGCCGACGCCGGCGAACGTGCCCTCGCGGTGGTACGAGATCCCGGGCGGCGCGGGCCCGGGGTCGAATCGCGCGGCCGCCGCGACCATGCGGCCGACGACGGCCCCCGCCGACGCGGCCTCGGCCTCGGTGCGGGACCAACGCGCGCCCTCCACCCACTCGGCGAGCTCGATCGCCGCGCCCTCGGTGCGATGCTCGGGCGCGCCCTCCACGGTGCGCGCGAGCGCGGGCACGGGCACGCCGTGCGAGCGCAGGAACGCCTGGAACCGGTGAAGGAACGCCGCATGCTCGGCGGGCATCGCCTCGACCGGGCGGCGCTTGAGCATGAACCGCGCGTCACCCGCGGTCAGCCGGCCCTTCACCGTGCGCGACGCGCCGCGGCCGATCGACTCGAAGCGGACGGGGCCCTTGAGGCCGAACGCACGCACCGCCGCGCGGAGTTCCTCGCGTGCGAGCGGCTCGGGCGCGCCCGGGGTCATTCGGCGTTCTGCGCCTGTTCCTTGATGCGGTCGATGGCGGTCTTGATCTCGACCACGCGGCGGCTGATCTCGACGTCGCCAGACTTGCTCGCGATGGTGTTGGCCTCGCGCAGCATCTCCTGGGCCAGGAAGTCGAGCGTGCGCCCCGCGGGCTGCGGGTTCGCCGGGTCGATCAGCGACCGGAACTGCTCGAGGTGCCCCCCGAGCCGCGCGACCTCCTCGGCGATGTCGGTGCGCTCGGCGAAGATCGCGACCTCGCGGATGACGTCGGCGTCGTTCGCGGACTGGCCGAGTTCCTTCAGCGCGGCCGCCAGGCGTTGGCGGAGCCGGTCCTGGTACGCGCCGACCACCTCGGGCACGCGCGCACGAACCTCGGCGAGGCGGGCCTCGATCGTGTCGCCGAAGCCCGCGAGGAGCGCACGCAGCGCCTCGCCCTCGCGGCGGCGCATCTCGAGCAGCGCGTCGCACGCACGGTCGACCTGCGCGAGCACGATCGGCCGCGCGACCTCGGCGATGCCCTCGGCACGGTCATCCACGACGACGCCCGGCAGCCCGAGCAGGTCGGAGATGCGCAGCTCGTGGCCGAGGCCGTCGATGCCGGCCGACCGCACCTGCGCCGCGTAGGCCTCGAGCGCGGCCACGTTGATGCGCGCGGTCGCGCGCGACGCGAGGTCGTTCCATCGCACCAGGAGCGTGACGCTCCCGCGCGAGAGCCGGCGCATGAGGAGCGCCTCGACGTCGGCCTCGAGCGACTCGAGGTCGCCGGGAAGCCGCAGCGTGGCCTTGAAGAACCGGTTGTTGACGCTGCGCACCTCCACGGTGCAGCGCGCGCCGTCCTGCTCGACCGACGCGGCCCCGAACCCGGTCATCGAGCGAATCATGGCGTGGACGCGGGCGCCGGTGCGGGCGCCGGTTCAGGCTGCGGCACCGCGGCGGGCGCGGGCTGCGTCGACGGCGCAGGTGCAGGCTCCGTCGCCGCCGCGGGCGCGGGCTGCGGGACCGCGGACGGTGCGGGCACGGGCACCATCGGGACGGTCGCCGGCTGCGTCGCCGGCGCGGCCGGCGACGGGGCGGTCTCCGCGGCCGCGGGCTCGGCCGGAGCGGCGAGCTTGTCGTCCATGATGTTGAGCGCCACCGCCAGCGCGAGGTAGATGCCGAACGCGGTCACGGTGGCATACGTCAGTGCGTCGCCGGTGCGGCCGCCGAACGCCGTGTCGGTGCCGCCGCCTCCGCCGCCGAAGGCCTGGGCGAGTCCGCCGCCCTGCGGGCGCTGCACGAGGATGATGAGCACCAGGCAGACCGAGACGACGAGGAAGAGGATCGTGAGGAGCGTGAAGATGACGCCCATGGGCTGGTCCTTCAGTGCCCGCCGGCCGCCGACCACGCCTCCGCCGCGGCGCGGCAGATCGAAGCGAAGTCGCCCGCCTTGAGGCTGGCGCCGCCGATCAGCCCGCCGTCGACGTCCGGCTGGTCGAAGATCGCGCGGGCGTTCTTCGCATTGACCGAGCCGCCGTAGATGACGCGGGCCTTCGCGGCGAATCGAGAATCATACAGGGACGCAAGTTCCTGCCTGATCGCCGCATGCATGCGCTGGGCGTCCTCGGGGCTCGCCGTGCGGCCCGTGCCGATGGCCCACACGGGTTCGTACGCCACCACGACGCGATCCACCGTCTCCGCGGTGAGCGTCCCGAAACACCCGCGCAATTGCGCGCGCACGACACCCTCTGCGCGGCCATCATCGCGCTCCGACAGCGTTTCGCCGACGCACAGGACCGCCGCGAGCCCGCTCTCGAGCGCGATCGCAAGCTTCTGGTGCAGCAGCGCGTCGAGCTCGCCGAGCCCGTGCCGGCGCTCGGAGTGGCCAATAATGACGGAGCAGCATCCAAGGTCGCACAACATGTCCGCGCTCACCTGCCCCGTGAATGCGCCGCTCGCCTCGGCCGAGCAATCCTGCCCGCCGAGCATGACCGCGGAGTGGCCGAGCGCGCGCCCCACGGCCTGGAGGTACGGAAACGGCGGGAACACGGCCGCGTCCACCGCCTCCTCCAGCGCATGCCGAGCGCCGCCGGCCGGGCCGAGCGCTGCCACCACGGCCTCGGCCAGCTCGACCGCCGAGGCGAGGTCGGAGTTCATCTTCCAGTTGCCGCCGATGAACGGCCTGCGTTCCGCATGCATGCGGGCAGTCTACGGCGGCGCGGGTGCACCCCGGCCCGTTCATACACTGGACCCTCCATGACCGCGCCCGCCCGCCGTGCCGCAGACGTCCGCCGTGCCTTCATCGCGTTCTTCGAGGAGAAGTGCGGCCACACCATGGTCCCCTCGAGCCCGGCGATCCCGTTCGACGACCCGACGCTGCTCTTCGCCAACGCCGGCATGAACCAGTTCAAGGACGTGTTCCTCGGGCGGGGCACGCGCCCGTACGCGCGCGCCGTGAACACGCAGAAGTGCATCCGCGCCGGCGGCAAGCACAACGACCTCGAGGACGTGGGCCGCGACACCTACCACCACACCTTCTTCGAGATGCTGGGCAACTGGTCGCTCGGCGACTACTTCAAGAAGGAGGCCATCGAGTGGGCCTTCGAGCTGCTGACGAAGGTCTACGGCGTCGACCCGAACCGCCTCTACGCCACGTGGTGCGCGGGCGACCCGAAGCAGGGAGTCGAGCCCGACCACGAGAGCCGCGACCTGTGGCTGCGCTTCCTGCCCGCGGACCACGTGATCCCCGGGAGCATGAAGGACAACTTCTGGGAGATGGGCGAGACGGGCCCGTGCGGCCCGTGCACCGAGATCCACTTCGACCGCATCGGAGGTCGCGACGCGGCGTCGCTCGTCAACACCGGCGACCCCGACGTCCTCGAGATCTGGAACCTCGTCTTCATCCAGTTCAACCGCGAGCCGGGCGGGAAGCTCACGCCGCTGCCGGCGAAGCACGTCGACACGGGCATGGGCTTCGAGCGGCTGGTGAGCGTGCTGCAGGACCGCCGCTCGAACTACGACACCGACGTCTTCGCGCCGATCTTCGAGCTCACCCAGAAGGTGACGGGCACGCGCCCCTACCAGGGGAAGCTCGAGGACCCGGTCGACGTGGCGTACCGCGTGGTCGCCGACCACGTGCGCTGCCTGTCGGTCGCGATCGCCGACGGCGCCGCCCCCGGCAACGAGGGCCGCAACTACGTCCTGCGCCGCATCCTGCGCCGCGCGATCCGCGCCGGTCACCAGCACCTCGGTGCGCGCGAGCCGTTCATCTTCCGTCTCGTGCCGGCCGTGGTCGAGACGCTCGGCGAGACGTTCCCCTCCGTGGTCCAGAACGCCTCGCGCATCGTGCACGCGATCCGAGAGGAGGAGGTCGCGTTCGGGAAGACGCTCGACCGCGGCATCGCGCTCTTCGACGAGGCGGCGAGGCGCGCGGGCACGGGCGCGCGCATCAGCGCGCAGGACGCGTTCGGCCTTCACGACACGTTCGGCTTCCCCATCGACCTCACCCAGGTCATGGCCCAGGAGCGCGGCTTGTCCGTGGACGTCGCCGGCTACGAGCAGCTGATGGAGGCCGCGCGCAACCGCAGCCGCGAGGGTGGCGCGAAGGACGGCGGCTTCCACCTGCCGCCGCCCGACGTCCTCGAGAGGCTCCGCACGTCGCTGCACGTGCACGCCACCGACGACGCGGGCCGCGACGACCCCAAGCCGACGTCCACCGCGGTCGCGGCGATCTGGGACGGGCACGCGCTGGTGCAGAAGGCGGTCGTCGAGCAGCGGGTCGCGCTCATCCTGCGCAAGACGCCGTTCTACGCCGAGTCGGGCGGCCAGGTCGGCGACACGGGCATGGTGGAATGCGGCCAAGGCGCTTCGAGGACCAACCGGTTCAAGGTCGAGGACACCCAGCGCGCGGGCGAGTACGTGCTGCATGTCGGGCATGCCACGCACGGCACCGTCTCGGTGGGCGACGACGCCCTCGCCACGGTCGAGCGCGCGCGCCGCGAGCGGGTGATGGCCAACCACACGGCGACGCACCTCATGAACCATGCGCTGCGCGAGGCGCTCGGCGCGGGGGTCGAGCAGCGCGGATCGCTGGTCTCCGACGACCGCCTCCGCTTCGACTTCACGCACGCCAAGGCCATGTCGGCCGACGAGCTGGCCAAGGTCGAGGTGATGGTGAACGCGGCGATCGCGAAGACGCTGCCGGTGCACGTGGCGACGGTTCCGCTCGAGAAGGCGAAGGCGATCAACGGCGTGCGCGCCGTGTTCGGCGAGCGCTACCCGGACCCCGTGCGCGTGGTGGCGATCGGCGCGAGCGTCGAGGAGATGCTGGCCGACCCCGCGAACGCGCGCTGGAAGGCGATGTCGGTCGAGTTCTGCGGCGGCACCCACCTGCGCAACGCCGAGCAGGCCCAGCACTTCGCGATCACCGGCGAGGGCGCGTCGAGCGCCGGCATCCGCCGCGTGTTCGCGATCACCGGCGCCGCGGCCCACGCCGCGGCGACCACCGCGGCCGCGCTCGAGCAGCGGCTCGCGGCCGCGCGGAAGCTCGCCGGCGAGGCGCTCGCCTCCGAGCTGACCGCGATCGCGGCCACGCTCGCGGAGGCACCGCTCTCGGTGTCGTCCCGGCACCGCATGGAGCCGGCGCTCGCGGAACTGCGCGAGCACGTGAAGGACTGGCGCAAGGCGCAGGAGGGCGCCAACCGCGACGCAGTGGTGTCGCAGGCGCGCGAGATCGCCGAGCGCGCGATGGGCGCGGTCATCGTCGAGAGCGTCTCGGGCGCGGACCCGGCGGCGCTCCTCAGCGCCTTGAGCGCGGTGCGCGCGAAGCGCCCCGACAGCGCGATCCTCCTCCTCAGCGCCGACGAGGCCGAGGGCAAGGTGTCCATCGCGGCGGACGTCCCGAAGGACCTGCAGGCCAAGGGCCTCAAGGCCGGCGACTGGGTGCGCGCGGCGGCCGAGGCGTGCGGCGGCAAGGGCGGCGGGCGCCCGGACTTCGCGCAGGCCGGCGGGCGTGACCCGTCGAAGGTGCCGGATGCCCTGCGG
>CAMDUT010000124.1 GCA_945877905.1 Phycisphaera mikurensis NBRC 102666
CCCTCGCGTCGACCGCCGCGAACGCGGCGACCGCGCCCGCGAGCGCATCGGCCTCGCGCGCCTCGGCCACCGCGCGGAGCCCGGTGGCCGCGTCGGCGGCGTGGTCGGCGCGATCGGCCGCGATCTCCGCGCCATCGAGGTGCGCGACGAGCTGCGTGCTCGCGGTGGCCATCACGTTCAGTTCCCCGAGCGGCGCGGCGGCAGGGATCGCCGCATCGACGACGGCCGCCCGCGCCCCGTCCGTGAAGGCCGCGAAGGTCGCGGCGCCCAGCTCATTCGCCGCGCGATAGTCGGCGAGATCGGACGCGAACGCCTGCCCGCCGGCTCCCGCGGCCACCGAGCGCGCGCCGGAGAGCAGCGACTCCACCTGGCCGCGCAGCCCGGCGACCCACGCGGGATCGACCGACCCGCCGGCCTGCATCGCCTGCAGCTGGGCGAGCACCGCGGCCCGGGCCGACTCCGCCTGCGAGGCCGATGCGGCGGCCGCGGCGGCCGATCCGCCGGCCTGGACGGCACGCTGCGCGATCGACGCGTCATCGAACCGGGCGGACCCGAACATCGCCTCGAGCTCGGCCGCGAGCTCCGCCACGCGCTCGGCGGCCGTGCGGGCGGCCGCTGCCGAATCCGACGCGTCGCGTGCGCCGGACGCCGCGTCCTGGACCGCCGTCGCGACGGACCCGGCGCCGGCGTCGAGCAAGGCCGAGAGCGCGGCCTCGGCACGCGCCAGCAGTCCCTGCGGGCCGTCGAGGGAGGCCAGGCGCGCGTCGAGCGCCCCGACGTCGAAGTCATCGGCCAGCGTGCCGCTCGACGGCCGGCCGGCCCCGAGCGCACCGAGGAACGCGGCATCGAGCGCGTCGAGCGCGGCCGCCACGGACTCCGCCGAAGGTCGACCGCCCGCTGGCGCCGCGCCGCCCGAGGCGAGCGACTCGACCTGCGAGCGAACGGCGGCGATGCCGCCTCCCGCGCCCGCGCCGGTGCCGGCGAGCGCCTGCATGCGCGCCTCCCGCGCGGCCGCCGACTCGAACTCGGACTGCAGTTCACGAAGCGGCTGCACCTGCATGAGCGCGCCCTGCGCGACGCCCGCGCGCTCCGCCGCCACCGACGCCGCGCCCTCGGAATGGCCGGCGAACGCGGTCGTCGCGGCGAGCCCTCGCCCGCCAAACGCCCCGAGTCCGGCATCGACCTGGCCGCGCACGGCCTGCACGATGGCGGCGACGGCCGCGGCGTTGGACGCGAGCGCCTGGCTCACCTGCCCGCGCCAGGCGTCGACGCCGCCCGTCAGCGGGACGAAGTTCGCGCGCAGCATCGCCTCGGCCTGCGCGCGCAGCGCGGCCGCGGCGGCGGACGCGGCCGCCGCACGTGCCTCGGGATCCCCCGGATCGACGCCCTGGCCGGTGCCCTCCTGCGCGATCCGCGCACCCTCGCCGTCGATGGCCGCGTGCAACTGCGAAGCCGAGAACCCGAACTCCGCGCCGAACCGCGACTCGAGCGAGTCGGCGAGGCTCAGGAGCAGCTCACCGGTCCCGGCGATCTCGGCCACCAGCGCCTGGTCCGAGGCCGCCGATGCCTCGCCCGCCGCCGCGAGCTGCGCGGTCAGCAGCAGCCGCTCGAGCGCGGCCTTCGACTGGCGCTCGACGTCCGCGATCGCGGACTGCCACGGGTCGCCGTCACGCAGCGCGATCGCCTGCGACTCGCGGGCGCCGAGCTCGCCGATCGCGTCGCGCATCGACTCAAGCGCGATGCGCGCGGCGAAGATCGACTCCTCGCGCGCCGCGGCGTTCGCGAGCGAGAAGCCGCCGCCCGAGGTGCGGAGCGTGAGCCGGATGTCGGAGTACGTCGCAACCGAAAACGCGTCCCACGCGTTCACGAAGCGGATCAGCAGGCCGTCCGACGCGTTGATCGCCAGCCCGTTGCGCGAGTCGGAGTACGTGCCCGCGGACGTCGATGCCTGCGCGCCGTAGAAGGACCACCTCCACCCGAACGGCGTGCCGCCGTCCTGGAGGGCGTGGCCGGGCATCACGTGGTCGAACCCACCCCACTGCAGGCCGTCGATGCCGAGCGCGGCGTCGGACGCCCACGTCCCGTTCGCGTTGCCGCCCGCGAAGTTGAACGTGAGCGTGAATCCCGTCACGGTCCCCGCGATGTCGTTGACGGATTGCGTGATGCCCTGCCGGCCGGAGAACGAGCCGCCGCCGAGGTTGATCGTGCGTTCGCCGACGAGGTTCGAGAGCGCGGCGTCGGCCGCCCCGGACTGCTGGCCGACCTGGGCCGCGAAGGCCGTCGCCTCGTCGCGCACCGTGACGGCGTCACCGGCCTCGACCCCGCCCGCGAGCGTGAACCGGCCCGCGGCCCGTGCGAGCAGTTCGTCCGCGGCCTCGCCGGCGCCGCCCACGGCCGCCTGCGCTTGCGCCACCTTCTGCTCGAGGGTCACCACGGTGGCCTCGGCACGCGCGACGGCCGCATCCATGCGCTCCGTGCCGGCCTCGACCAACGACTCGTACGCGTCCTGCGCGCCGCCCAGCGCCTCGCCGAGCGCGGTCGCGCGGGACTCGACCTCGGCGTCGAGCGCCGCGAAGTCCGCGACCAGGCGCATCCGCACCTCGAGGATGCGCGCATACGTGGACTCGACCTGGTCGAGCAGGCCGGCACGTGGATCGTCCGCGGCCACCTCGCGCGCCGCGCGGACGGCCGCCAGGGTCGCCTGCGTGCGCGTCAATGCGTCGGTCGCTCCGGCCAGGAAGCCGAGCGCGCGCTGCGCCTGCACCTGGAGCCCGGGCAGCGCGCGCGACTGCGCGAGCGCCGCCACCACCTGCTGCAGCGACTGCACCGTGCCCCGCGACGCGGCCGCGATCGACTCGGCGTCCTCGCCCGTGCCCACCGCGCGCTCGAGCGCGTCGAGCGCCTCGCGGTACGCCACGATCGCCTCCTGCGCCTGCACCGAGAGCACCTCGCCCGAGAGCGCGACCAAGAGCGCGCGCCCGTCGTCGAGGCCGTCGCCCATCGACTGCAGCGAGTCATGGAGCGACTGGACGGACTCCTGCCACTGCGAGACGGGGACGTCCTCGCCGGCCTCGTGGCCCTCGACCGCGGCCACGAGCGCCCCGCGCGCGTCCGCCGCTCCCTCCGCCGCCGCGTCGAACGCGGCGATCACGCCCTGCGGCCCGGCAAGCGCGCCGGCCGCCGCATCGAACGCGCCCTCGTGCACCTCGACGGTGCGCGCGACCGTCTGGCCCGCGGCTCCGCCCTCGTTGCCCGCCGCGAGCCCGTCCTTCGCGTCCCCGAGGCGTTCGAGCGCGGCAAGCGCGGCGTCGCGGCGCCGCTCGGCGAGGTCGCGCAGGGCATCGAGTGCCGTGGCGTTGGCCTGCAGCAGTTCCTCCTCGCCGAGGTCCGTGAGCAGCAGCCCGATCGCATGGTCGACCTGGTCGTGCGCCGCCGCGATGCGCGCGCCGGCCTCGTCCGCGAGCTCGGTGCCGCGGGCGACGAGGGCGCGGTTGATCGCGGCGAGCAGCGACGACCCGTCGGTGCCGCTGTCCTGGTTCGCCTGCGCCACGGAGTTGGCCGCCCTGGCGACGGTGCTGGTGGTCCGCTGCTGCGCGGCCGGGGCGTTCGGGTTCGAGGGCGCGGGGCCGCCCGCCGCCTCGCGCACGGCCTCGGTGGGCGACGAGGTCGGGAGCGCCGACGCCGTCGTCGGCGCGGCGGCCGCCACCACGGCCGCATGCGTCGGCTGCTGCAGCGCGCTGCTGCTCGACGCGCCGCCGGACATCGCGACCGTCGTGCTGCTGAGCGCGTACTTGAGCTCGATGGCCGAGATCGCGTTGCGGCGGGCGCCGAGCACCTCGACCTGCTTGAGCGCGCCCGTGGCGACGGCGAAGCCGGTGCCGCGCACCGCGAGCGTCATGCTCGGCGTGACCACCTTGAAGTCGTTGGAGAATCCGACCTTGTCGACCTTGAAGTCGGCGCGGCCGCTCTTGACGGTCACCGTGGTCCTGAGGGCGTCGCCCTCCTTCACCGCCGACGGGATCTGGAACACGGTGCCGGCGTCGACCAGCGCCGTCGCGTTGCGCCCCACCCGCAGCGCCGCGTGGGAACGCAGGCCCGTCCGCACCTCGGCGCCGGGGTCGATCACGTCGTTGACCTTGGCGTCGCGCCACGCGTCCTGCTCGCCGGGCCGCCACTGGACCTTCCCTCCGACGTCGATGAACACCGCGCGGAGCGACTCGGCCGGCGCGGCCACGGCCTGCGCGGGCGCCGGGTCCGCGGCGGCCTGCGACCACGCCACCGGCCCGGCGAACCCCATGGCCAGAAGCATGGCTGCCACGCCGGCGCGGCGGAGCGGTTCGTGCAGGGTGGCGGGCCGTTCGAGCATGGGGGCGAGGTCTCCGTGCGACCGTTGCATCATCCGATACGCGCGATCAGGCGGGGCGGTGCGGAACAGGCGGAACGTCCGAGTTGTCGTTGAGTCCGAGAACCACCCAATGCCTGCCGATCGTTCACGGCACCACGATCGGCTGCGGCGCCGGAGCCTGCGGCGCGGTGAATGCCGACGACGGCAGCCCGAACTCCACCGAGCTCTGGTCGATCAGCTGATTGGGGCTGCCGGCCGGGATCACGCCCGCGCCCGACTGGCCTTCCGACTCCTCGGCGAGCGCAAGCGCGCGCCCGGACTTCTGCACCCGCCCGAGGCGGTTGAGGTAGTCGACGAACTCGCGCCCCGACAGCGACTGGTTCTCCGTGCGCAGCGGGAGCACGTCCATGAAGACGAGCTCCTTCGTCGCATAGCGCGGGACGGGGCCGAAGATGCGCATGGTGGCCCCGCCCTGCACGCCGAGGATCCGGCAGCCGGCGGTCGCCATCCAGCCGACCTGCGCGCTCTCGTCCGCGGGACGGTCCCAGCCGGCGTCGATCCACTTCTTGCGCTTGGCCACCTCGACGCGGCCGGCGTAGGTGGTGCTCAGGTCGGCGCCGTCGGCGAAGCTGATCAGCCCGTGCAGCGCGTCGTCGTTCGTGACCACGACCTGCTTCTGGAGCGCGTCGAGGAACTCGATCTCGTCCGCCGAGCGGGGGAACCTCTCGACCGCGCGGTCCTCGACGCGCGCTCGCTCGCAGCCGGCGAGCGCGGCGCACGCCGCGAGCGCGGCGAACGCGAAGGCGCGGGCGAGGAACCGGGTGCCGGGAAACGCGTCAGAACGCATAGGTCATGCCCACGTAGAAGAAGTCGCGCGGATCCTGCTCGGTGTCGCTGAACACCGACGTGTTCGGCACGAAGATGCCGTAGCGCACGCTCATGTTGAGGTCGCTCCAGATGCGCCAGTCGATGTTGAAGTCGAACTCGCTGCCGACCAGGTTCGAGCCGCCGAGGTTCGTCGGCACCGAGATCGGCGCGGCGTTGTCCCAGCGCACGTAGAGGAACGCGTTCGCGCTGACGCGCGTGTCGCCGAAGACCTCGTTGCCCTTGAACGGGCTCGCCGAGAGCGCCAGCGACGGCACGCACATGTTCGCCGGCTCCGGCGCGAACACGAGGCCCGTGTTCACGTAGCCGAGCGAGTTGAACGAGGTGTCCGTGCGCCCGGGCTCGATGCCGCCGTAGGTGTTGCCCGAGTCGAGCCGGTACGGCGAGCCGGAGCCCGCGAGGAGCTGGAGGTCCAGGCGCGTGTCGGCCTTGTCGCGCGCGAGCCACGTGAGGCCCGCGAGCCCGGCCTGCGCGAGGATGGGGGTCGAGGACTGCGGGCGCGCGAGCTGGTCGGGCGGCAGCGAAGCGTCGTGCTTGATGGGGTCGGACAGCGTGGAGCCCGTCTCGAGCGCGAACTCCACGCGGTACAGCAGGTCGGGGCCCACCGAACCGTTGGCGCCGATGCCCCAGTACTGGCTCTCGTAGTCGAACTGCGTGCGCGCCTGAAACGCGGGCGGCACGCCCGGCGGCAGGAAGTCCACCTGCCCCGAGTTCTGGTCGAACTGCGCGAGGTAGAAGAAGTACGGCACATGCTCGCCGAGCCTCAGGTCGAGCTTGCCGCCCAGATAGAGCCGCGCGGTGTCGCTGTCGTACCCGGGCCGCGAGGTGTCCCAGTCGATGGTGTCGCTGCCGGAGGTGAGGCCGACGAGCCCGCTGAACCCGAGCGCGCCGAGCGAGACGTCGGCCGTGGCCGCGTACATGTAGTCCGCGAGCGTGAGGCCGGAGGCCCAGAACACGAACTGCCGGCCCGCGCGCGCGCGCGCCGACCACGATCGGTCCATGCCGTCCTGCGAGGACAGCCAGTTGCCGAGGTCGAACTCGGCCCAGTAGATCTCGCCGATCGGGACCTGCCAGCCCTCGCCGCTGGGCGTGAAGTTCCCGATCGTGTTCCAGTCGTTGTACTGGAAGCGCAGGCGCCCGAACGCGCGGAACCACCCGTCGAGCTCGACCCGGCCGTAGAGGCGCAGGTCGTACGTGTTCATGAACTGGTTCACGCCGCCGGAGTCGTCGATCGAGCTGAACCCGTAGCGGAAGAACCCGCCGAAGTCCATGAGCGCGCGCTCGGCGATCGGCGTGTTCGAGAAGTACTGCTGCCGGAACTCGGCGTCCTGGACGTTGAGGAGCCGCTGGAGTTCGGTGGCGGGGTCGGTGGGAGGACGGAAGCCGGCGGCGAGCTGGCCGGGCGTCTGGGCGAGTGCGGGCGCGGCGAACCCGAGCGCGGCGGCGACCGCGCCCCGGGAGCAACCGATCCTGGCCGTCCATGTGCCAGCGCGCATCCGCGCAGCGTATCCGGCACCCGCCCACCGCGGCTGCTAGCCTCCGCGGCCATGGAGCTCGTGGTGCTCGGCACAGGTGACGCCTTCTCACGCTCGCGCTCCGGCGCGTCGGCAGTGGTGCTCGCGCCGCGCGGGCCGGTGCTGGTGGACGCGCCCGACGGGCTGCTCCGCGCCATGGAGGCGGCTTCGCGATCCTCGGGCCGCGCGCTCGACCCGATGCGGGTCGACGACATCCTTCTCACCCATCTCCACGGAGACCACGCGAACGGGCTCGAGGCATTCGGCTTCCTGCGATGGGTCGAACGCCAGCGCTCGGGCGGCACGCCGCCGCGGCTCCACACGCACTCCGCGGCCGCCGCCAGGCTGTGGGAGCGTCTCGCGCCGGCGATGGACCAGGGCGGGCGCGCGACGCTCGCCGACTACTTCGACGTGCGCGTGCTGCCCGAGGGCGGCGCGGCCGACGTCGCCGGGCTCTCGGTGCGCCACCGCATGGGCATCCACCCGGTGCCGAGCTGCGGGTTCCTGGTCTCGGATGGCGCGCGGACGCTCGGCTGGAGCGGCGACACCGCATGGGACCCGGGACACGTCGAGTGGCTGTCGGGAGCGGACCTCGTGGTCCACGAGACCAGCGAGGGGCCCACGCACACGCCGGTGGAGCGCCTGAACGCGCTTCCCGAGGGACTGCGGGCCCGCATGGCGCTCATCCACATGCCCGACGGGTTCGACCCCGCGGCCACGCCGATCCGC
>CAMDUT010000125.1 GCA_945877905.1 Phycisphaera mikurensis NBRC 102666
GCGATGGGCGGCTCGCGCCCCGTACACTCGCCCGGATGAGCCCGGCTCCCCGCTTCCACGGCTGCTACACCGCGATCGTCACCCCGTTCACGGCGGACGGCCGCTCGGTCGACCGCGCGCGCCTGGAGGAGAACGTGCGGCTCCAGGCCGCGGGCGGGGTCACGGGCGTCGTGCCGTGCGGCACCACCGGCGAGAGCCCCACGCTCTCCGAGGAGGAGCACGCGCTGGTGGTCGAGGCCGCGGTGCGCGTGGGCCGGCCGCTCGGGCTGCAGGTGGTCGCGGGCGCGGGCAGCAACAGCACCGCGCACGCGGTGCACCTGCAGAAGCTCGCGCGCCAGCTCGGCGCCGACGCGGGGCTGCAGGTGACGCCCTACTACAACAAGCCGTCGCAGGAGGGCATCTACCGCCACTTCATGGCGGTCGCCGACGCGTGCGACCTGCCCGTGATGCTCTACAACATCCCCGGCCGCGCGGGCGTGGCGATCGCGCCCGAGACGGTCGAGCGCCTGTCGCGGCACCCGAACGTGCTCGCGATCAAGGAGGCCACGGGGAGCATGGACTCCGCGAGCGAGATCCGCAGGCTCTGCGGCATCACGGTGCTCTCCGGGGACGACAGCCTCACGCCGAGCTTCGCGGCGGTCGGCGCCGAGGGCGTCGTGAGCGTGGTGAGCAACCTGGTGCCCGCGCGCGTGGCCGGCCTGTGCCGCCTGCTCGCGGCGAACGATTTCCGCGGCGCGCTCGAGGAGCACATGGCGCTGCTCCCGCTCTCGCGCGGGCTGCTCTCGCTCGACGTGAACCCCGTCCCCGTGAAGTGTGCGCTCGCGGCCCTCGGGCTCGACACGGGCGTCGTGCGCCTGCCGCTCGCGCCGCCCTCGGCCGCCGCGGCCGCGCGCATCCGCGAGCTGGTGGCGCAGCTCGCGCCGGCCGGCGCCGCGCACGCGGGGGCCGCGCGATGAGCCTGCACGCGCCGCAGTACGACACGGCCGCGCTTCCCTACAAGGTGGCGGTGCTCTGCTACCTGTGGGACGAGCACGACCGGCTGCTGATGCTCCACCGCAGGAAGCTCCCGAACGTCGACATGTACTCGCCCGTGGGCGGCAAGCTCGAGATCAGCCGCGGCGAGAGCCCGCACGAGTGCGCCGTGCGCGAGGTGCACGAGGAGACGGGGCTGCGGCTCGGCGACGACGAGATGCGACTCTTCGGGATGGTGAGCGAGCGCGCGTACCAGGGCGAGATGCACTGGCTGATCTTCCTCTTCGAGTGCGTGCGCCGCGTGCGCCCGGAGGAGGTGACGCACGTCGACTTCGACGAGGGGCGGCTCGAGTGGGTGGCGGAGGGCGACGTCGAGGGACTGCCGATCCCGCCGACGGACCGGCACGTCCTGTGGCCGCTCGCGCGGACGCACCGCGGGGGATTCTTCAGCGTCGACATCGACTGCTCCGTGACGCCCTTCGTGCACCGGGTGCGCGAGAGCCGGCGCTGAGGCGTCACCTCCGCCCCCCGCCCCCTGATCACACCCCCGCCGCGCGCCGGCACGCATCGCACAGCTCGTCCGCCCGCGCCTCCGTGGCCGCCTCCGCGATCACGCGCACGATCGGCTCGGTGTTGCTCGCGCGCAGGTGCACCCAGCCGTCGGCGAAGTCGACGCGCACGCCGTCGACGTCGCTGAGGCGCTCGTTCGCGAACGCGGCCTTCACCTTGGCGAGGGCCGGCGCCACCGCGGCCATGCCGCCCACGGCCGCAAGCTCCATCTTGCGCTTGACCATCGCGTAGCGGGGCAGGGCGGCCACCAGCTGCGAGAGCGGCGTGCCCTCGTGCGCCAGGAGCTCGAGCACCAGCGCCATCGCGCTCAGCGAGTCGCGCACCCAGCACACCGGCGGGAAGATCACGCCGCCGTTGCCCTCGCCGCCCAGGATGCCGTTCGCGGGGCGCAGGCCGGCCACCACGTTCGCCTCGCCGACCGCGGTGCGGATCACCCGCGACCCCGCGAAGCGCGAGGCCACGTCGTCCACCATGCGGCTCGTCGAGAGGTTCGCGGCGAGCGCGCCGCCGCCCGTGCGCTGCAGCATGCGCAGCGCGGCGAGCACCAGCGTGCACTCCTCGCCGATGAAGCGGCCCGTCTCGTCGACGATCGCCAGCCGGTCGGCGTCCGGGTCCTGCGCGAAGCCGCAGGCCGCGCCCGCGGCCTTGCGCGTGGCGTTCGCGAGGTCCACCAGGTTCTCGACGAGCGGCTCGGGCGTGTGGCCGAAGATGCCCGTCGGCTCGCCGTAGATGTGCTCGACGCGGCAGCCGAGCTCCTCCAGGAGCATCCTGCCGCCGACGCAGCCGCTCCCGTTCACGCTGTCGAGCACGACGGCGAATCGCTTCGCCCGGATGGCGGCCACGTCCACATTGGCGAGCACGCGGTCCACGTGCACGCGCGCGGCGGTGCCGTCGCGCTCAACCTTGCCCGTGGCGGTCGGCTCGCACCAGTCGATGCGCCGCTCCTTGAAGCGGTCGACGATCTCCTTGGCGATCGCGGGCGGCGGCGCCAGGCCGTCGCCGTCGAGGCACTTGATGCCGTTCCACTGGATCGGGTTGTGGCTCGCCGTCACCGTGAGCCCGCCGTCGGCCTTGTGGTGGCCGATCATCACGCCGACGGTGGGCGTCATCGCCACGCCGATGTCGATCACGTCGCAGCCGGTGGCGGTGAGCCCGCCGATCGCGGCCGCGGCGAGAGGGGGCCCGCTGATGCGGCCGTCGAGGCCCACCACCACGCGCGGGCGCGCCTTGCCGGTGGTCGCCTTCAGGAACGAGCCGAAGGCTCCGCCGTAGGCGGCCGCGACCTCGGGCGTCATCGTCTTGCCCACGATGCCGCGGGCGCCGGAGACCGAGAGCATGAGCGGGGCGTCGTTCGTTGCCATGGGGGCGCAGGCTATCGGAATCGAACGGGAAACTCCTATACTTCAGGGTTCATGTACACGGTTCGGATCGAGCGCACGTTCAGCGCAGCGCATGCCATCGACATCCGGGGCGAGCGCGAGACGCTGCACGGCCACGATTGGGGCGTCACGGCGGAGCTCGCGGGCGAGAGCCTCGATTCCGACGGGCTGCTGGTCGACTTCCATGACGTCGAGGCGGCGCTCGAGCGCATCGTGGGCCGGTTCCGAAACCGCAACCTGAACGAGACCGCGCCCTTCGACCGGGTGAACCCGACGGCTGAGCTGGTCGCCCAGTACGTGGCCGTCCAGCTGGCGCCGTCCATGCCGCGCGGCGTCCACGTGCGCTCGGTGTCGGTCCGCGAGGCCCCCGGCTGCGTCGCCACCTACGTGAGCCCATTCGGGGGGCACCGCGCATGAGCGCGATCCCGCCCACGGCCGGCGCGCAGGACGCGCCGCCGGTGCCCATGGTCGCCGCGGGCGACCCGGCCCGCTTCCTGAACCGCGACGTCGAGTGGATCGAGTTCAACGCGCGCGTCCTCGACGTGGCGGCGGACCCGCGCACGCCGCTCCTGGAGCGGCTGCGGTTCCTCGCGATCTACGGCGCGAACCTCGACGAGTTCTTCATGAAGCGCCTGGACGTCCTCAAGCGCCAGATCGAGGCGGGCTCGCCGGGGCCCGTGCCGGACGCGCTGACGCCCGCGCAGCAGCTCGATGCCGTGCGCACGCGCGTGGCGCAGCTGGCCGTGCGCCAGGTGTCGGTCCTCCGGGAGCGCGTGCTGCCCGCGCTCGCGCCGCACGGCGTCCGCATGCTGCGTTGGGAGGACCTCGGGCCCGACGCGCGGAGCGAGGCCGAGTCCTGGTTCCGCCAAAGCGTCTTCCCGATCCTCACCCCGCTCGCGGTGGACCCCGGCCACCGGTTCCCGTTCATCTCGAACATGAGCGTCTCGCTCGGCGTGCTCCTGCGCCGGCCGGGCGAGAGCGAGCAGCTCTTCGCGCGCGTGAAGGTGCCGGACATCCCGTCGCGGCTCTACCGCTTCGCGGGGACCGGCGACTTCATCCCGCTGCAGGAGGTGGTCGAGCACAACCTCGATGACCTGTTCCCCGGGATGGAGATCCTGAAGGTGCTCCCGTTCCGCGTGACCCGCAACGCCGAGGTCGAGCGCGACAACGAGGACGCCGAGGACCTGCTCGAGGCCACGCAGCACCTCCTCAAGGAGCGCCGCTTCGCGCGCGTGGTGCGGCTCGAGATCGGGACCGGCGCCGACGAGCGCATCCTGCGGTTCCTGATGGACGAGCTGCAGGTCGACGACGACGACGTCTACGAGACCGATGGCCTGGTCGACTGGGCGACGCTGAACGAGATCGCGGACCTCGACCTGCCCGACCTGCACTGGCCGCGGTTCACCCCGCTCTCGCCCGCGGGACTCGAGGGCGAGCACGCCGACATCTTCGCTGCGATCCGCGCGGGCGACATCCTGGTCCACCATCCCTACGAGTCGTTCGACCTCTCGGTGGAGAAGTTCATCGAGGACGCGGCGGCCGACCCGAAGGTGCTCTGCATCAAGCAGAGCCTGTACCGAACGTCGGGCGACAGCCCGTTCATCTCGAGCCTGATCCGCGCCGCCGAGAGCGGCAAGCAGGTCGCGGTGCTCGTCGAGCTGCGCGCGCGCTTCGACGAGGCGCGCAACATCCTGTGGGCGCGCAAGCTCGAGGACGCCGGCGTGCACGTCGCCTACGGCGTGGTCGGGTACAAGACGCACACGAAGACGGCGCTCGTCGTGCGCGACGAGCCTGGCGGCCTGCGCTCGTACGCGCACATCGGCACCGGCAACTACAACAGCCGCACCGCGCGCGTCTACGAGGACGTGGGCCTGCTCACCGCCGACCCGGCGATCACCGAGGACCTGGTCAACCTCTTCAACTACATGACCGGCCGCTCGCGCCAGCGCGAGTACCGCAGGCTCCTGGTGGCGCCGGTCACCATGAAGCGCACGTTCCTCGAGCTCATCGAGCGCGAGGCCGCGATCGCGCGGGCCGGCGGCAACGGCCGCATCGTGGCGAAGATGAACCAGCTCGAGGACCGCGGCGTGATGGACGCCCTCTACCGCGCCAGCGCCGCGGGCGTGCAGGTCGACCTCGTGGTCCGCGGCTTCTGCTGCCTGCGGCCCGGCGTGCCCGGGCTCAGCGACAACATCCGCGTCCGCAGCGTCGTCGGCCGCTTCCTCGAGCACAGCCGCATCTTCTGGTTCGGCGCGGGCCAGGACGACCCGCTCGCCGGCGAATTCTTCATCGGGAGCGCCGACTGGATGTACCGAAACCTGCAGACCCGCGTGGAGGCCGCGACCCCGGTGCTCGGCGCCGACGCGCGCCGCACGCTGTGGGACATCCTGCAGGTGTGCCTCGAGGACCGCCGCTCCGCCTGGCAGATGCAGCCGGACGGCACGTACCGGCAGCTCGAGTGCACCGACCTCGCGGCCGACGATCCTCGCGCGATGGGCACGCATGCGCGGCTCATCGCGCACTCGCGCGACCGCGCCGCGTCGCGCGCGCAGCGCGTGCGGTGATCGCCATCGCGTGACGGTCAGGGCGCCGGCGGCGTCGCCGGCGAAGGTGCCGTCGCCGTGGGCGGCTCCGGCCGCGCGGGGTTCGATGCCTGCCTCGGCGCCGCGGTGGTGCCCTGGCCCGAGCCCTGCGGGATGCCGCTGCCGCCCACGCCGAAACCGGCGCTGAGGCGGTTGATTCCCAGCTGGTAGAGCAGCCGGTCGAGCTGCCCCGTGGCGCGGTAGCCGACCGACCCGCCGATGCGCCAGCGCGCGGCCGACACGTCGCCGAACGAGGCCGGCACCACCGCGGGCAGCAAGGCCAGCATCCGGTCGCGGGGCGGCAGGGTCAGCGACGCCATCCACTTCCCCGAGTACGCCGTCCGGTCATCGACGGTGAACGAGTACTCCCACTCGGTGAGCTCCACCGGGGCATCGTTCGGGTTCATCAGCTCGACCACCACGTGGACCTCGGTGGCCTCGGCGGTGGAGGTGACCCGCTCGGCCCCCACCGCGCGGAACTCCGGGTTCGCGGCGCAGCCTGCGGCCGCGAGGGTCGCGGCGCACGCGATTCGGGCGGGGATGGCGGTGCGCGAGGCGGTCATCGGAGGGAGAATGTATCACCCGTCGACCCGACTCCCGTGAAGCAGCGCCTGGCCATCCTTCTCTCCTGCACCGCGCTCGCGACCGGCATCGGCACCGTCGCGCGCGCCCAGGAGCGGGTCACGCCCGCCGTGGGCGACTCGCCCTCGGCGGAGCTGCTGCTCGAGCAGTTCGACGCGCAATCGAGGGCGAACCCGCGGGAGGCCGTGCGCCTGGCGATGCAGGCCCTCGACGAGGGGCCGGCGCGGCTCGTGCGCGCGGGCGCCGACGACGACCTCTTCGTGACCGTCGCAACGCGCATCCATCGCGCGCTCGGCGCGGACCGTGCGCTGCGCGAGGCGTTCCGGCGCGAGGCGACGCCCGACGCGGCCGCGTCGCTCGCGCGGGGCGACCTGATGCGCACCTTCGTCGCGCGGCTCGACACCGAGCCCGGGCTCGAGGCCGCGATGCGCCTGGCCGAGGGCGCCGTCGCGCGCGGCGCGTTCGCGGCGGCGGCATGCGCGCTCGCGCGCGTCGAGGACCATGACCTGCTCGCCGGCCGCCGCGCGGAGTTCCACGCGCGCATGACGGCGACGGTTCGCGCGGCACTGGCGGACGCGCCGCGTTCCGCGGCCGGTGACCCGGTCTCAGGCACGCTGGACGCCGCGCCGGCGGGCCCATGGATCGAGACGTGGTCGGTTCCCATCACGCCCATGGGCGAGCCGCTGCTCGGGCCGGGCGCCGAGCCCTCCGCGGGTCGCGGTCCGCCGACGGCGCCCACCGCGTTCCCCGCCGTCGACGGGGCGCACGTCTACCTCGACGAGGAGACCTCGGTGCGCGCGTTCGACCTCGCGAGCGGGCGCGTGGCGTGGTCGACGTTCGTGGGCGGCAACGCGTCCGGGTTCACGGGCGCGTTCGGCGCGGAGGAAGGCCCCGGGACGGCCGTGGCGATCGCCGGCGGGCAGGTGATCGCGACGTCCGCCGCGTCGAGGGGATCGGTCGTCGTGTCGTGCCTGGGCGCGCGCTTCGGGGACCTCCGCTGGCAGTCGCCCATCGACGCGCCCGAGTCGCGCGCGGGGGCCGAGCCGCTCCTGCCGGCGGGCATGCCGCTCGTCGTCGACGGGATGGCGGTGGTCGGCGCGAGGCGCACGACCGCGCGGCTCGAGACGGTCAGCTGGATCGTCGCGACCGACCTCGACCGGCCGGGCGAGCCCGCGTGGAGCACGCTGCTTGCGTCCACCGGAAGCGTCCGCATGGGGCAGGGCCGCAGCGCCGACTCCCCGGTGGCGTCCGGCGGGGCGATCGTCGCGGCCACCGCGACCGGTGCCGTGGCCGCGATCGAGGCCATCGACGGGTCGGTGCGGTGGCTCCGCCGGATCCCCGTGCCGGTGCGCGAGGCGGTCGTCGCCGCGGG
>CAMDUT010000126.1 GCA_945877905.1 Phycisphaera mikurensis NBRC 102666
CGACACGGTCGGCGCGCCGACGTGGCAGAGCGAGCCCGCGGCGGCCCCGTGCGTGATGAAGGCGGCCGCGACCAACGCGCCCGCGGTACCTCGCGCGATGCGAGGCATGGCATGTCTGAGCATGATGAGTCCTGTCGCCCGGGTCGGTCCACACGTCCGCCCGGGGCAGACGTCGTACGCACCACCCGCCCCCGCGGTTCGTTGGTGCGTCGAATTCACGACGACGAAGCGACGGCCCGAGCCACGGAAAACGACCGCGGGCGACGCTCTTCGGCCGCGCCCGACGTTTCGGTCGCCGAAACGACCGGCGTTGGATTTGGTGGACCGCGTTCAGCAGAGTGCCATGAACGCCAGGGCCGCCAGGATCAGGATCCGACGCGAACTCTCCTGCACGGAGACGACGTTGGAAGCTGCAATGGCGACGGCGCGCATGGGTCTGGTCTTCCTGTTGTGGCGAACGCGTGTCCGGTGAACCGTGTGGCGCGGGGGACGGCCGAGGCCGTTGGACCCCCCCGCGCTACGATTCCGACTCTTCACCGTACGCGCCGGATGTCCACCCAGTGAGCCGCAACCTCCGCAATTTCCTTCGAAACCCGTCGATTATGCGGTCATTGTTCGTCGGTGCGCTGTTTACCGGACTGGTTTGGGCCAGCACCCGCGCCGCAGCCGCGCCCCAGGCGCCGCCGACGCCCGATGCCGCCGGTGCCGTGGAGGCGTTCTTCGTCGTGCGCGCATGGCTCGACGGAGGCGGAACGGCCGACACGCCGATCGCCACCCCGCGCGACGCGCGCTCGGCCGCGGTGGTGCTGCGGTTCCGCGGCCGCATCGTCGGCAAGGGAGAGGACGCGGGCGACGGCCGAACGCTCGACGGCGCCGCGGGCGCCGGACCCGGGCGGGACGCCTCGCACGCGAACGCCGGTCCCCTCGATCGCGCGATGCGACGGGCGATGCGTGACGTGCGTTCGCGCACCTCGACGTCGGTCGCGGGCATCGACGCGACGCCGGACGCCGCGGCGCTCGCGCTCGAGCTCGAGCTCGCGGGCGAGCGCCAGGCGCTGATCGGGCGCACCTTCGCGGAGGTCGCGCGCACCATCGAGCCCGCCGAGTGCGGCCTGCAGATCACCGACGGCGAGCGCACCGCCTACGCGCCGGCCGCGGACCTCCTCGCGCGGCGCATGGCCGCCCCACCCTCGCGCGCGATCCTCGCGATGGTCGGCGAACTCGGCCTGCCTGCGCGCGACCTCCCCGACCTCCAGTCGCTCGGCGGTGCGACGGCCGTGTACGGCTCCTGGGGCGTGCGGCTCGCGCAGCGAACGCCGGACGAAGCTCCGGTCGCGCTCGCGCGCGTCCTTCCGCCCGTCGCGATGGCGCCCGCCACGCGCGCCGAGGCGCGGGCCGTGGCCGACGCCGTGGTCGCGCGCATCGAACGCCTGCTCATGCCCCCTGCCCTGCCCGAAGGCGTCCCGCCCGAGGCGGCGGAGACGTTCCGGCGCACCGGCCTTCGCGGCACCTACCTCGTGCCCGCGAACCTTCACGAGCCGATCGTCGCCGGCGCGGCGGAGCAGGCGTTCGTCGCGTGGGGGCTTGCGCGCGTCGCACGCACCGAGTCATGGGACGCGTCGCTTCGCACCCGAGCGCAGGCAGCGGCCGATCGCGTGCTCTCGGCGCTCGCCGAGGTCGACGCGTCCGAGTCGGACCCCGCGGACGACGTGGCCGCGACGGCGTTCGCGTCGCTGGCGATCGCGGACCTCGCGGGCGTGCGCGCCGCGCCCGGCCCGGACCCGACGCACGACGCGCTCCGGGCGCGCCTGCGCGCGGCACTTGCACGCATCGCCGCGCCGGCGGCATTGGCGTCGCTCCGTGCCGCCGATCGCGCGGTGGTGCTCGCGGCGGCCGCGACGATGACCGGCGACGCCGAGCCTCCGATGGACGCGGCGCGCCTCGCGTCCGCGATCGACGCCGAGTGGAACGCGACGAACGCGGCGCAGACTGTGGCGAACGCGCCCTTCCTGATGGAGGCCGAGCGCCGCCTGGCGGGCGTCGGCGCCGCCCGTGCACGCCCTTCGAGCGCCAACGACGCGCTCGACGCGGCGCACGCGGTGCTGCTCGGGACGCAGTTGAAGCCGGATGCGTCTCGCCCGGCGTCGCTCGCCGACGAGGTGGGGGCCTTCCCGGTCGCCGGCGCGGCGAGCGGGCGCGTGTCGAGCCAGTCGCTGCGGCCGCAGGTGCTGGTGGCCATGCTCGCGACGGACCCCGCGATGGATGCGGGCGTGCGCGCATCGTCGCGCGAGGCGCTCGGCTGGGCGAACCGGTTCGTCAGGCAGCTCTGCGCGGGCCCCGAGATCGCGGTGTGCGCGCCCGCGCCCGAGGCGGCGGTGGGCGGGATCCTGGCGTCGCCGGCGGACGCATCGATGCCGGTGGGCGCGCAGGCGATGGCACTGTGGGCGCTCGCGGAGAGCGAAACCGCGCTGGCGACGCTGGAATCGCCCCCGAAGCCCTGATTCCGGGGCGATTCGAGGGATCGGGCCCGGGCCCCGATTCGTACACTCCGACGAAGCGGGAACGCCCCCGCCCACGAGGAGCGCGCCATGCAGCACGGCATCCGGATCGCCACGATCGCAACCCTCGCCGGCGCCGCCCTCGGCACCGCGGCCGCCGCGCAGAACCTCTCCGACCGCATCGCGGCCACGGTGCAGGCCAGGGCGGCCCAGCAGGAGCAGTCGCGCGGCGGGATGCTGCGCGCGCTCCTGACCACCGGCGTCAGCGTGCGTTTCCAGGAGACGCGCGCGAAGGAGGCGTTCGAGTACCTGCAGAAGCTGGTCGGATGCGAGCTCCTGGTCCGGTGGGCCGACGCAAACGGGGCAAGCGATGGCTTCGACCCCGAGGCCCCGATCACGCTGTCGCTCGAGCGCATCTCGGCGCTCGCCGCGCTCGAGCGGATGATCGAGCAGGCGTCCACCGAGCCCTCCACGTGGCAGTTGCGCGACGGATACGTGGAGGTCGGCCCGAAGGCGCGCCTCAACGCGCGCACGTCTCAGGACACGCGCATCTATCCGATCCGTGACCTGCTCTTCGAGGCGCCCAATTTCGACAACGCGCCCGAGTTCAACCTCAACCAGTCGATCCAGACGGGCGGAGGCGGCGGTGGCGCGGGCGGCGGTGGTGGTGGATTCGGTGGCGGCGGTGGCGGTGGAGGCTTCGGGGGCGGCGGCGGTGGTGGCGGCGGCGGGGGGGGTGGCGGAGGCGCGCCCTTCGGCGAGGCCGGGGAATCTCCCGCGCGACGCCCGGCCGAGGAGAAGGCCGAGGAACTCATCGACCTCATCAAGTCGCTCGTCGAGCCCGACATCTGGCTCGACGAGGCCGCGGCCTCGATCCGCTACTACGACGGCAACCTGATCGTGCGCGCGCCCGACTACGTGCAACGGCAGATCGGCGGCTACGGAATGCTCCCGCCGCCGCCTGCGCGGCAAGGCGGCCGGTACGTCGACCTCAGCGCGCCGATGGGCTTCCAGACGCTCAAGGGCTTCACGCCGGCCGTGGTCGGCGGGGCCGCGGGCGGCGGGGGCTTCGGCGGCGGCGGCCCCGGGGGCCCCGGGGGCGGCGCGGGCGGCGGCGGGAACTTCATCCCGCAGCAGGGCGCGCCGGGCTCCACCGGAGCGCCGGGCTCCACCGGCACGCCGCCGACGGGTCCCGGACGCAAGGGCGGTGACGCGAAGCCGCCCGCCGACGCACCGGCCGGCGGTTCGGCTCCGTGACCGCGGGAACATCCCCTTCACGCACGCCGGGACTCCGGTCGGACCTGCGCAACTGCACGTTCGACGGAGTGACGCATGCCTTCATGGTGGGGCTCGGGGAGACGAACTTCCCGCTCTTCGCCCTCGCGCTCGGCAAGGGCGACTCCGTCGCCGGGCTCGTCGCGACCGTGCCGCAGCTCGTCGGCGCGGTCCTGCAGCTCGTCTCGCCGTGGGGCATCGCGCGCATCGGCTCGCCCCGTCGCTGGATCATGCTCTGCGCGACGGTGCAGTTCGCGAGCTTCATCCCCATGGTCGCGGCCGCGCTCATGGGCGCCATGCCGACGTGGCTCATGTTCGCCGTCGCGAGCGTCTACTGGGCCACGAACCTGGGCGCCGGGCCGGCGTGGAACACCTGGGTGGGCGCGCTCTTCCCCCGGCGCGTGCGCGTTCGCTACTTCGGGTGGCGGTCGCGCATCTACCAGGTGTCGATCATGGGCTCCCTGCTCCTCGGCGGCACGATCCTGATGCTCGGCGACCCGGGGCGCGCCGAGCGCATGCTGGGCGTGGACCTCGGCGTCGACGTCGGGCTGATGGCGGCGTTCGCCGCGGTGTTCGCGCTGGCGGGGCTCAGCCGCCTGTGGAGCGTGCACTTCCTGCGCAACCAGGGCGAGGCGCCCGGGCTCGACGTGCGCACGCACCGGCGCGTCCCGATTCGGGAGCTCGCCGGGCGCGTGCAGCGGAAGTCCGACGGACGGCTGCTCGGGTCGATGGTCGCGATGACCGTGGCGGTGCAGGTGGCGCAGCCGTTCTTCACGCCGTTCATGAGCCGGCACCTCGGGTTCAGCGACGCCGAGGTGCTGGCCGCGATCGCGGTCGGGTTCGCGGCCAAGAGCCTGGTGGCGCCGCTGTGGGGCCGGTGGGCGCAGCGCAACGGCGCGCGGAGCCTTTTCATCGTGGGTGCGCTCGGCGTGGTGCCGCTCAGCGCCCTGTGGATGGTGAGCCCGTCGTTCGGGTACCTCCTCGGCCTGCAGGCGCTGACCGGCGCGGCGTTCGGGGCATTCGAGCTCGGCTTCTTCTTCCTCGCGCTCGAGTCGATCCGCGAGGACGAGCGCACCAGCATGATGGCGAACTTCATGGTGCTCAACAGCTTCGCGGCCGCGGCGGGCTCGCTGGTCGGTTCGGGCCTTCTCGGTCGGGGCGAGGTCACGACGGGCGCGTACATGACGGTGTTCGCTGCCAGCGCCGTGGCGCGCGTGTTCGCGTTCGCCGCCGTCGCGTCGGTGCGCGAGGACGTCCTGCACGCGACCCCGATGGCGACGCAGCCGCTCGCGCTTCGGCCGTCGGCCGGCAGCATCGACATGCCCGAGCCTGCCTCGATCGCCGAGGAGGACGCGCGATGAGTGCGCGGGGCACGGGAACCGCATGGGCAATGGCCGCGGTGCTCGCCGTGGCCGCGGCCGCGCGCGTCCCGTTCCTGGCCGACAGCCTGTGGTACGACGAGGTGGCCGCGTTCCTGACCTACGGCGCGCAGGGTCCCGTCCATGCGCTGACGACGTACGTGTCGCTCGCGAACCACGTGCTGCAGTCGGCGGCCGCGGCGGCGAGCGCGCAGGCGCTCGGCGCGGACGAGCTCTCGCTGCGGCTCCCGTCGTTGCTCGCGGGCCTCGGAGCCGTGGCGGCCACGTGGTGGTTCGCGCGCGTGGCCGTCGGCGGCGCGCTCGGGCCGTGGGCCGGGGCGGCGATGGCGCTGATGCCGGTCGCCGTGCTCCCGTCGACCGAGGCACGCGGCTACGCCATGGTGACGCTCTTCGCGGCCCTCGCGCACGGCGCGTTCGTCGCCGCGCGGCGCGACGGCGCGGCGCGCATGTGGGCGCTGTGGGCGGCGGCCTGCGCGCTCGGAACATGGACGCACCTGGTGGCGGCGTGCGTGCCCGCGTTCCACGCTGCATGGCTCGCGTTGGACACGATGCGCGCGAAGGACGCGCCCGCGCGCCGTCGCGCGCTCGCCGGGCTCGGTGCGACCGCATGCGCGGCGGGCCTCGCGGCGCTCGCGCTGGCGCCGGTGATCCCCGGCATCCTGCGGCTGCGCGGCGAGTTCGCGGCGGCCGACGGCGACGAGCCCACGCTCCTCGGGCGCGAGGGCGCGATGATGCTCTGCTCGATCGGCGGTTCATGGTGGTGGTGGTCGGCGCTCGCCGCGGCGCCGCTCGCGGCGCTCGGCGCGTGGCGGGCACGCGGCGACCGTGCGCTGCGGACGGCGCTGGTGGCGTCGCTCGGCCCCGCACTGGTGGCGCTCGCGTTCCCGCTGGCGCTCGACAGCTGGCTCTACGCGCGGTTCATCGCGTTCATGGTGCCGGGCATCGCGCTGCTGCTGGCCGCGGGCGCGCAGGCCGCGTGGGCGCGGTCGCACGTCGCGGGCGCCTCGCTCGCGGCGCTCGCGTGCGTCGGGTGGATCGCGTGCCTGGCGACGGTCGGGCCGCGGCAGCAGTTGCGCGAGGCGGTCGGCTTCGTGGCGGCGCGCATGCAGCCGGGCGAGCGCGCGGTGGCGGTCGGGCTTCCCGACGACGTGCACGCGTGGTACGCCCTCGCCGCGGGCATCGAGATGCCGGGCTGCGGGCCCTACGCGCGCGACCTGCAGGCGCGCGTCGCCGACCGGCGCGTGCGGTGGGCCATGGTGCTCTACCCGCGCGCGCTCGCGGGGCCGCTCGCGTCGCTCGAGGGCACGGGCTGGGCGGTCGAGGCGCGCTTTCCTGGGTGGATCGACGGCGGCGACGGCGAGATCGCCGTGATGCGGCGCCGATAGGATCCGCCGCGTGCAGGGCGTCTTCGAGATCATCGCCGAGCGCGAGACCGCGGGAGGCTGGGCGTTCGACGTCCAGGAGATCCGTGGCGACGGATCGCTCGCGGGCATCACGCTGACGCTCTCGTGGCAGGACTACGACCTGTTCTGCCCGGACGGTGCCGTGCCGCCCGAGGGCGTCGCGCGCGCGGTGCTCGAGGTGGCTCGGTCGCTGTGGCCCGAGGGCGTCCCGCCGAGGCTCGACGCAAGCACCCCGCGGCGCAAGTCCGGGGACGCCGACCGGCGGATCACCGAACGCGTGGATTCGCGCGCGGCGTGACGCGGACCCGCGCGTGAGGCCCGGAGCCGACCGCGACTCGGGGGTGGCCTCACCAAGCGAGTTCTTTGCGGGGCTTGGCGCGCCGCGCCATGCTTCGCGCAACGCACGTGCCCCGCAAAGCTGTCCGAGCGACTGAGGCCACCCCCGAGGCGCCGAGGCGTCCAGGGCGGCCCGCGCCCGCCGAGTTCACGCCATGAGCGGCTTCAGTGCGCGCGGGCGATGCACGCGCGGCACCTCGACCCAGCACGTGCTGCCGCGCCCGGGCGCGCTCACGAGGCCCACGGTGCAGCCGAGGAGGTCCGCGAGCTCGCGGCAGATCGCGAGCCCGAGCCCGGTGCCGCCGGCGCGGCGCGTGTGGCTCGCGTCCACCTGGCGGAACTTCTCGAAGATGGTGTCCTGCAT
>CAMDUT010000127.1 GCA_945877905.1 Phycisphaera mikurensis NBRC 102666
AACTCGAGGTCATCGGTGAACACGCCCGGGACATGGGTGTGGCCCACGACGCACACCGACTCGACGAGGTTGAAGATGCTCTGCATCATCTTCGGGTCGTCGTAGGGGCTGTTCGGCGTGATGTACTCGTTGATCTGGCGGCGCGGCGAGCCGTGCACGTACAGGATGCCGCCCTCGCGCACCTGGACCCGGAGCCGGTGGAGGAAGTGCCACCGGCGCACCGTCTCCTCCGGGTGGTCGGCCACGTGGCGGTCGATCTCCCGGCGGGTCCAGTACGCGGCGTCCTCGGCGATCTTGTTGAAGTTGCTCGGCTCGTAGGCGACGCCGAAGTCGTGGTTGCCGAGCAGGCTCCACGCGCAGCGCTGCTCGACGAGGTCGACGCACTGCACCGGGTTCGGCCCGTAGCCGATGATGTCCCCGAGGCAGATGATCCGGTCCACGCCCTGGCGCCCGATGTCCCCGAGGACGGCCTCGAAGGCCGTCAGGTTCGAGTGGATGTCGCTGATGATCGCGGTTCGCACCGAGGGGCCCTTGGGGCAAGGATCCTAGCAGGAACCGGTGGCCAACCCCGGGACGGAGCCGCACGTGGCGCGCCCGCGCTCCTACCATGTCCGCCCGCACCTTCGACCCCCAAGGGAGAACCTCGACATGGCCGACACCAAGCACTTCGACCTCATCGTCATCGGCGGCGGACCCGGCGGGTACGTCGGAGCGATCCGCGCGGCCCAGATGGGCAAGAAGGTCGCATGCGTCGAGCGCTCGAAGCTCGGCGGCGTGTGCCTGAACTGGGGTTGCATCCCCACCAAGGCGCTGCTGCACGCCGCGGCCATCTACACCGAGGCGTTCAAGCACGGGGCCGACATGGGCTTCGAGGTGGACCCGAAGAACGTGAAGCTCGACTGGCCGAAGGTGATCGGCCGCTCGCGCAACGTGGCCGGCACGCTCAACAGCGGCATCGCGTTCCTCTTCAAGAAGAACAAGGTCGAGCACTTCCAGGGGCATGCCAAGGTGCTCGCAGGCAAGACCGCCGGCGGCCCGTGCAAGGTGCAGGTCTCGAAGGCCGACGAGGACTACTACAAGGGCACCGGCGCGGTGTCGAAGGACGACGTCGTGATCACCGCCGACCAGGTGCTGATCGCGACCGGCGCGGCCCCGCGCGAGCTTCCCTTCGCGCCGAAGGACGGGAAGACGGTCATCTCGAGCTACGAGGCGATGGCGCTGCCCGAGCGGCCGAAGTCGATGGTCATCGTCGGGTCGGGCGCCATCGGCATGGAGTTCGCCTACTTCTACAACGCGTTCGGCACCAAGGTGACCGTGGTCGAGATGCTCGACCGCATCATGCCGGTCGAGGACGAGGACATCTCGAAGGAGGCCCTCAAGATCTTCTCGAAGCAGGGAATCGAGTTCCGCCTCGGCTGCATGACGAAGGCGGTCGAGAAGACGGCCTCGGGCGCGAAGGTCACGGTCGAGGACCAGTCCACGAAGAAGGCCGAGGTCATCGAGGCCGAGAAGGTGCTCGTGGCGATCGGCGTCGCGGGACGCTTCGACGGCCTGTTCGACGCTTCGCTCGGGCTGAAGACCGACAAGGGCCACATCGTCACCGACTACCTCGAGAAGAAGGACAAGGCCACGTACGCGACCAGCGTGCCGGGCGTCTACGCGATCGGCGACGTGATCGGCCCGCCGTGGCTGGCGCATGTCTCGAGCGAGGAGGCGGTCGTCGCCGTCGAGCGGATGTTCGGGCACGCGTCCACCGGCGTGCACTACGACTCGATCCCCGGCGCCACGTACTGCAACCCGCAGGTCGCGAGCGTGGGACTCACCGAGCGCGCGGCGAAGGAGAAGGGGATCGAGTACCGCGTAGGCAAGTACGGCCTGAAGAGCCACGGCAAGGCGATCGCCGACGGTGCGGCCGAGGGCCTGGTCAAGGTCATCGTCAGCAAGAAGTACGGCGAGATCCTGGGCGGCCACATCATCGGCGAGAACGCGAGCGAGCTCATCCACGAGATCTGCGTCGCGAAGGCGCTCGAGGGCACGGTGGACGACATCATCGCCACGATGCACGCCCACCCCACGATGGCCGAGAGCATCCACGAGGCCGCGCTCGGCGCCGAGGGGCGGATGATCCACGGCTAAAGTGCGTCCCGGGTAACCCCGTACGACTTTATCGCGGACGTTGCGAACCGAGTCCACGTGGTCGCCGGTGGCGCGGGACCGTGCGTGCGCGCGCAAGCCGTTTGGGGTTCGGTGGCGGTCATCGGCCGCTTCCCGCGCGCGGGTGATCACCGATAGCAGGCGTCCCTGACCCACCGCGAAGGGCAGGGTGGTGAGTGGTGCATGCGGCACTCGCTTATGCGGCGGCGATGAGCTTCCGCGGCCGTCCGATGCGAGGCGGCCGCAGGGATCGCCCGAGCAGCTGTTCCATCCGCATCACCCATTCGTCGGACGCCAGTGGCGTTCCGCGAGACGAGCATTCCTCGATTGTTCGCGCGAAATCGTCGTCTGAGCCACTTGCGACGAAGTCCCGCCACGCCCGGGGAGTGGTCCCCGCGGGCCGAACGTCGCTGGTGATGAGCGACGGCTTCGGTCCGAGTCCGGCGTGGTAGGCAGCGCTCGACCAGTGATACTCCCACGGCAGTCCGCAGATCCCGGCGGCGACGGGGTTCCGTTCGATGTAGCGCAATGAGCGCACCGCGTGCGCGTCATCCATGGGCGCCGCGAAGAACGGACCTTGCCAATTCGGCCCGACGTCACGCACGCCGATGTTGACCCAGCGCGAGAGGTCGGCGGTCGCGCGTGCCATCATCGTGCTGAGGGCGTCCTCATCTGGCGCGGAGGCACTCAGGTGAAAGTGGTTGTCGAGGATGACGAAGCCCGAGACGGCAACGCCGACCCTTTGCGCCCAGTGGGCAAGCATCGACACGAGCATCGCCTTCACCGAGTCATCGCGAAGGATGAACCGGCCTTGCGACGCCCGCTGCGCGACGTGATGCTCGATGCGCGGGATGATGTCCCTTCGCCTGCGTGGCATTGCCGCATGATGGCGTCTCGCTGGCCCGACCCCGGCAAGTCATGCGGAATTTCGGCGCCGACGTGGCCATCCGCGCGGCGGGTTCGCAAGGTCCGCGATAAAGTCGTACGGGGTTACCCGGGATGCGGTTTAGGCGAGGAGGCTCGTGCCCGTCATCGCCGCGGGCTTCGGCAACCCCATCATCGCGAGCATCGTGGGCGCGATGTCCGCGAGCCGCCCGCCCTCGCGCAGTCGCGCGCCGCGGAACGGCTCGCCCACCACGAACAGCTCGACGTCGAAGTTCGTGTGCGCCGTCTGCGGCGCGCCGGTGCGCGGGTCCTTCATCTGCTCGGCGTTGCCGTGGTCGGCCGTGATGACGAGGCTGCCGCCGCGCGCGAGCGTCGCGTCGACGATCGCCCCGACGCACGCGTCGACCGTCTCGCACGCCTTCACGACCGCCGCCATGTTCCCCGTGTGCCCCACCATGTCGGGGTTCGCGAAGTTGACGACCATGAACGGCTCGCAGTCGGGCGCCGCAAGCCGCGCAAGCACCGCGTCGCGCACGCCGTGCGCGCTCATCTCGGGCCTCTGGTCGTAGGTCTGCACGTCCTTCGGGCTCGGGACGAGCGCGCGCCGCTCGCCCGGGAACGGCTCCTCGCGGTAGTCGTTGAAGAAGAACGTCACGTGCGGGAACTTCTCGGTCTCGGCGCAGCGGAACTGCGTCAGCCCGAGCTGCGCGATCCACGCCCCCATGATGTCGGGCATGCGCCCGGGCCGGTCGAACGCCACCTCCATCGGCAGGCCCTCCTCGTACCGGCACATCGCGGTGAAGAGGAGGTCGCGCGGCCGCGGGTCGCGCGCGAAGCCGCCGCCCTTCGCCTTCGCCCACTCGGCGTCCGGAAGCACGAAGGCCATCGTCAGCTCGCGCGGCCGGTCGCCGCGGAAGTTGATGAAGACGACCGCGTCCCCGTCGTTCGGCACGCCCGCGTCCGCGAGCAGGCGGGTCGGCGGCACGAACTCGTCGCCGGCCATGTTCGGCGACGTCGGGGCGGCGTAGTAGTCGCGCATCACGTGCGCTGCGCTCGTCCCCGCGGGCGTCCCGGGCCGCGCGAGGATCGCGTTCCACGCGCGCTCGACGCGGTCCCAGCGGAAGTCGCGGTCCATCGCCCAGTAGCGCCCGGCGACGGTCGCGATGCGGCCGCCCGTCTCGCCCAGGACGCCCTCGAGGCGCTCGATGACCGCGAGCCCGCTCGTCGGCGCCGTGTCGCGGCCGTCGGTGAAGGCGTGCACGAACACCCGGTCGCCGGGCACGCCCTGCGAATGGGCCAGGCGCAGCAGCGCCTCGAGGTGCGCGAAGTCGCTGTGCACCTTGCCGTCGCCGACGAGGCCCATGACATGGAGCGCGCGGGGGCGTCCGTCCGTGCGCGTCTCCTTCGCCCGCGCGCATGCCGCGAGCAGGCGCGGGTTGCGGGCGAATTCGCCGCTGCGCACCGCGCGCGTGATGCGCATCAATTCCTGGTCGACGATGCGCCCCGCGCCGATGTTCTGGTGCCCGACCTCGCTGTTTCCCATCACCGGCTCGCCGTGCTCGACGGGAAGCCCGACGTCCTCGCCGCTGGTCTTGACGAGCACGTGCGGCCACTCGCGCGCGAGCCGGTCGTTGACGGGCGTGCGTGCCGCGACCGTCGCGTCGCCCGGACGCTGCTCGGCGTGCGGGTTGGATCCCCAGCCGTCGCGGACGATGAGCACGCAGGGGACGTTTCGCGGCGCGGCGCGGCCATCATTCGGTTCGGTCACGTCCCAAGAATACGGAGCACGGGAATGGCCGCGTACCATCGACCCAGCGCATGGGGCCTTTCCGATGAACATCGGCGGTGACCTCCTCCGGCGCTACGGGCCGAACCGTCCGTCGCGGAGGGAACCTTCCCTGCGGCCGGGCCGCGGCGACCCCGGGCCCGGCTGGCTCGCGGCGGGATTCACGCTCCTCGGCGGTCTCGCGGCGCTCGTCGTCGGCACGATGGTCGCGTGGGATAGCGAGGCGTTGGCACGGGCATTCGTCCCGACGGCCGCCGTCGCGGTGGCGGTCGCCGCGCTCGTGCACCTGGCGCGGGCCTGGCACGCGGGCGCGTCGATCCCGTTCCGCGTGCGCCCGTCGACCCCGATGGGGCTTGCGCTCTGGATCCTCGTGGCCGCGACGTTCGTCTGCTGGCAGCTGCTCGCGCACCGCTGGGGCTGGCCCATGGCGTTCGTCCACCACCGCCGCAGGAGGTGGTGGCAGATGCTCGGCGGCCCGTGATGCCGCGTCCCGGCGCGGCCGCACCGCCCGCGTATCCTGAACGCATGTCCACCGGAACGCAGGATGCGAACGGCACGACCCTCGCGCAGCGCCACGCCGACGTGAAGTCGCGGATCGCCGCGGCCGCGCGCCGCTCGGGCCGGCGCCCCGAGGACGTGATGCTCGTCGTCGTGTCGAAGTCCGGCACCGTGGACCAGGTCCGCGAGCTCATGCAGCTCGGGCAGGTGGACTTCGCCGAGAACCGCGTGCAGCAGCTGGTCCAGCGGGCCGCTCAGCTCGACGAGTGGCGGATGCGGCGCATCGAGCTCGCGGGCGACGCGCCGCTGGTGCGTTGGCACATGATCGGCTCGCTGCAGAGGAACAAGGTGAAGAAGGCCATCGAGTGCACCCGCCTGGTGCACTCGGTGGACAGCCTGCGGCTGGCCGAGGAGATCCAGTCCGCGGCCTCGCGCCGCGAGACGCCGGTCGAGGTCCTGGTCGAGGTCAACGTCGCGGGCGAGTCGTCGAAGGCCGGCGTCGCGCCGGGCGCCGCGAAGCACCTCGTGGCCCAGGTCGAGACCATGGTGAACGTCCGCGCCCGAGGCCTGATGTGCATGGCGCCGCTCGAGGGCGGCGCGGGCGCGGCTCGGGCGGCGTTCGAGCGCTGCCGCGAGATCTACGAGGACATCCGCCAGTCGGGCGCCGGCGGCACCCGGTTCGACATCCTCTCGATGGGCATGAGCGGCGACTTCGAGGTCGCGGTCGAGTGCGGCTCGAACCTGGTCCGCGTCGGCGGCGCGGTGATCGGCCCGCCTCAGGTCTTCGAGGACCCCGCGGACGCGTGAGCCGCGACCGCGCGTGCGCGCCGCACCTCGCGCCCCGGCACGATGTCCCAGGTGATCCCCACCAACGACAGGGCGCGCACCTCGAGGTGCGACACGTCCACTTCCCACCAGCGCTGCGAGACCGAGCACCGCGCCGGGTCGGAGTGGTGGTTGTTGTGCCAGCCCTCGCCGCACGCGAAGAGCGCGACCAGCCAGTTGTTCCGGCTGTTCTCGCCCGTCTCGTGGTTGCGGTAGCCGAACATGTGCGTCAGGCTGTTCACGCTCCAGGTGATGTGCCACACGAGGACGGTGCGCAGGAACACGCCCCATGCCACGACGCCCGCCGCGAAGAGCGCGGCGCCTCCCGGCCCGGTCCACGCGAGCGCGGCGGAGAACGCGACGACGGCGTACAGCGCCGCGTGCGCCGCGTAGATCCACAGCGGGCTCCACGGGCGCTTCTCGACCCACATGTAGAACGGGTCCGCGAGGATGTCGCGCGCGTAGCGCTCGTAGCTCGAGCGGTGGTGGAGGTCGCGGTTCCGCACGAGCAGCCACCACAGGTGGCCCCACGCGAACGCCACGAGCGGCGAGTGCGGGTCGTCCTCCTCGTCGCTGTGCGCGTGGTGCATCCGGTGCGTGGCGATCCAGCGCGCAGGGGAGTCCTCGAGGCAGCACAGCGCGCCCAGCACCAGGAGGTGCTCGAACCACCGCTTCGTCGAGAAGCTGCGGTGCGCGAGGAGCCGGTGGTAGCCGATGGTGATGGCCTGCCCGAACACGTGGACCCCCACGAGGCACGCCACGAGCGCGGTCCACGAGAAGAGCGCCGGCACCAGCGCCGCGAGCGCCAGCGCGTGCACCGCCGCGATGGGCACGAGGTAGCGGAGCATCACGCTCCGTGGCTCGGTCGCGGCGGGCCGTTCGAGGCTTCTTCGGTTCGT
>CAMDUT010000128.1 GCA_945877905.1 Phycisphaera mikurensis NBRC 102666
GGTCGACCGCCTCGCTCGAGGGCAGCCCCATGGCGCCGAAGGCCGCGGCCGCGGCGTCGCCGAGCGGCCCCGTCGAGGTTCGCACCAGCTCGCGCATCGCGTCCGACTGCGCCGCCGTGGCCTGCGAGCCGAAGCGCCGCGCGCCCTGCGCGACCGCGCCGAGGAGCATCGCCTGGTCGTCGCCCGACGCCGCGAGCGCCGCGTCGATGACTGCGCGCTGCGCGCGCTTGGTGTTCACCATGGCGAGCACCTGCGCCACCATCGCGCGCACGGGGCCTTCCTGCGAACGCAGCGCGTCCACGAGGCCGGACTCGGCCGCGGCGATCTTGTAGACGCCGTCGCGCGCCATGCCGATGCGCGTCAGCGCGTCGATCGCGTCGGACACGTAGCGCGACGCGTCGGCCGAGCCGACGCGCGAGCCCATGGCCGAGGCCACCAGCTGGTCCACGCCGGCCTTGAAGGCATCGTCGGAGATGTCGGCGCCGAGCACCGCGGTCCGCTCGTCGGCCAGCGCATCGAGCGACGGCTTGTCGGCGGGCTGCGCGACCAGCACGACGGCCAGCGAGCCGCCCATGCGCGTGCCGCGCACGGCGTCGAGCTCGCGACGCAGTCGCGCCGCGTTGCCTGCGACGATGACCATGTCGCAGCCGGCGTTGCGGGCGGCGATCGCCACGAACTCCGACGCGTCGCGGGCGGCGCTCAGCGGGCTGAGGCCCATGGAGCGCGCGGAGCCCGCGATGCGCTGCGCGTCCTCGTCGTCGCCGGCGATCACGCCGACGTAGGTCTGCGACCCGCCGCGCACGGCCTGGGCCAGGAGCGGGACCACCTGCTCGCTGCCGGCGAACGGCGCGCGCGGGGTGACCGACGCAAGAGTGAACGCGGCCTCGAACTGCACACGGCGGTCGGCGTAGTCGAGCGCCGCGACCGCGGGCGTCGAACCGTCCCCCACCATCGACTCGGCGCTCGCGACCTCGCGCAGGGCGCCCAGCGCCGCGCGGATCACGCCGGTGTCGCCGAGGTCCATCCCGATCTGCAGCACGTCCTGCATCGTGGCCGCGCCCGAGGCGGTCGCATAGAACTGCGCGGAGCGGCCCTGGCCGGCGAACAGCGGGTCGACGGTGCCGTCGGTCATCGCGGCCTCGCGGCGGAGGTCGGCGGCCACGAAGCACGCCAGTGCCTGCTCGTCGCTCGCGTCGAGCTCGAGGGCGCGGCGCGACATGAACATCGCCATCACGTCGAAGTAGACGGAGGTCGAAACCTCGTCCGAGGCGAGGCCGCCGAACTCGGTCCACTTCCAGATGTTCTGCGTGGGCTGGGACGGGAACGCCGCGAGCGAGTCCTCGCGCGTGAGGAACGCGTACGCCTGCTCGGCGTAGGCCTCGTGGGCCGGCCGGTCGGTCCCGCCGAGCGCGCGGACCGCCGCCATCGCGGCCTCGGACACGTCGGGCGTCACCTTCTTGGACTGCGCGAGGTCGAGGAGCGCGGGAACCGCCACCGGGTAGCCGAGCTGCCCGAGGATCACCGCAACCTTCCGCTGCGCCGCGGGGTCGAGCGAGCCGATCGCGAGCGCCAGCGGCAGCGAGGCCTGGCGCCGCATCTCGATGAGCATGCGCGTCGCGGCGGCCTCCGTGCCCGGGTCGCGACCGGAGACCACCTCGCGCAGCAGCGCGGGCACCGCGTACTCGCCGGCGGCGAGCAGGCGGTCCTTCGCGATCATCTGGCCGCGCATCGGGCCCGTGAGCATCTTGACGGCGGCCTCGATGCGGTCGACCTTGCGGGCGAGCGCCTGGCGGCCCGCCTCGAGCTTGGTCTCGAGGGCCGCGGACGCCTCCGAGACGCCGGGCATCTGGCGGCTGCGGCGGAATGCGTCGTCGATGCGCTTGGCGAGGTCCGCGCCGTCGATCGCGTCGGCGAGCTCGGCGGCATCCACGCCGTCGGCATTGAGGACCGCGGCGGCGGCGGCAGCCGCGTCGGGCTTCGCAATCATCACGTTGTGCACGAAGTTGGTCGCCGCCTCGGTGAGGCGGGTGCGGTCGCCGGCGGCGGCCGCGGGCGCATCGTCCTGGGCCAGGACCGTCATCGGCGCGACGCCGACGGAGGCCAGGAGGGCAAGCGGGAGGATGATCTGCGGACGCATGGGCACGTGCACGTCGGGACCTCAGTTCTTCTCGGCAACCCCTTCGGAGGGGATGCCCTGTCGGGGCGACCCGGTCGGACGACCGGGGTGGGCATGCGGGAGGGGGAAGCGCCCGCCTGAACGGCGACAACGGACGGCTACGCACCCGGAACCCGCTGGGATGCCCGGAGAAGCCGACGAATCTACGCCACCGGAGCGGGCGGTGTCAACGAAAGTTCCGGGACGCTGCCCGCGATGGCCGCTAAACTCCCAGCCTGCGCAGGCGTCCGCAGCCGAGTGGCTGCGGAAGGTCGGTCGCAGGGCACCTCGGACCGGTCCGTCCGACGTGGCCTGCCCCGGCTCGGGAAGGCGGTGAAAGACCGCCGCGGACGCGCCGCCGTGACGGGCCGCATCGCTCCCCCATCGGGTGCATGCAGCCGAGCTCGATGCCACTGTCCGCCATGCGCGGATGGGAAGGCGAGCCCGGAGCCCCAAGCCGGAAGACCGGCCTGCGCATCGGCCATGCCCACGCGATTTGGGCGCACGGCCGGCGGACCACCCACGGTCGCGGAGCGACCGAGGCGGCGTGCATGGATGTCACTCGCATGGCGGCCCTCGTGGCCGCGCTCGCACCCGGTGCCCTCGGCGTCACGGCGTCCGCGGATGCGCCGGCCCCGCGCTGCGCGTCATCGGTCGGGTCCTACGCGCCCGGCGCCGGCACGGGTGCGGCGTACCGCAACCCGCTCGCCGCGCTCGGGCCGCCCACGCGCTTCACGGGCGTCGGCATGGAGCCGGGGCCCGTGACCCCGTTCCGCCCCGCGTTCATGCCCGGCGAGATCGTCTCGATCGGCCGCGGCGGATCGCTCGTCGTCAGTTTCGAGCAGCCCGTGCTCGACGACGCGCGCCATCCGTTCGGCATCGACCTCATCGTCTACGGCAACGCGTTCTGCGCGGACGCGGAGTATCCGTCGGGCGTCGCATCGGCGACGTTCAGCGAAGGCGGCACCATCGAGCTCAGCGCCGACGGCGTCACGTGGGTCGCGGTGCGCGGGGCCGAGGCCGACGGCGGGCTGCCCACGCTCGGCTACTCCGACGTCGACCCGTACGCGACCGAACACGGGCTCGTGCCGACCGACCCGGCGCGTCCGGTCGACCCCGCGCTCACGCCGGAGTCCCTGGCGGGGCTCGCATGGGACGAACTCGTCGCGGCCTACGGCGGCGCCGCGGGCGGCACGGGCATCGACCTCGCGCCGCTCGGACTCGCGTCGGCGCGCTTCGTGCGCATCTCGGTCGCGGCGGACGCGGCGTTCGTGCCCGAGGTGGACGCGATCGTCGCGGTGCGCGCCGTGCCCGCCGCGGGCGACCTCGACGGCGACGGCGCGGTCAACGGGCTCGACCTGGGGATCCTGCTCGGCGCGTGGGGCGCGTGCGCGTCGTGCACGGCCGACATGAACGGCGACGGCACGGTCGACGGGCTCGACCTCGGCGCGATGCTCGGGGCGTGGTCGTGACGCGCCGCGCGTTCACGCTCGTCGAGACGGTGGTCACGGTCGCGGTGTGCGCCGCGCTGATGGCCGTCCTCCTTCCCGGCCTTCGCTCGGCCGCGGGCGCTGCGCGCACCGCGGCGTGCACGTCGAACCTCCGCCAGCTCGCGACGGCGGCCCACGCCTATGCCGCGGCCAACGACGGTGCCATGCCGGCGGCCGTGCTCTACGAACTCGACGCGGGCTCGATCCGCACGCGCGCATGGGACTTCGTGCGCTTGGGCAACGAGGTGCGCCCCGGGCCGCTCTGGTCGTACGCCGACGTCCCGCTCGCGGTGCAGCAGTGCCCTGCCTACGAAGGGCCGCCCACGGGAAGCGACCCGTACACGGGCTACAACTACAACACGAGCGTGATCGGCCACGAGGGCACCCTGCCCCACGCCGGCGAGGACGGCGCGATGCGCTCGGGCTGGGACGCCGCGCGCATGGGCACGCCCATCGCCGCGATCCGCGACCACGCGTCGTGCGCGCTCTTCGGCGACGGCGGCTGGCGCGGCGGGGCGAACAAGTTCATGCGCGCACCCTCGGGAACGTCCGAGGGGGACCTCGCCGTCGCGTGCGCGGGCACGCAGGCGTTCCGCCACCACGGCGCGTGCACCTGCGTCGCGTGCCTCGACGGCTCGGTGCGCGTCGAATCCGGGCCCCGGCGCGGTGCCGCCACGCCCGCCCTCGCCGACGGCGTCATGGGATTCCCGCAGAACGGGTTCCTCTCCGACGACGATTCCCGGTACGGGGGGCCCTGACGTGCGCATCGACCGATGCGTCTGCCACGCCGTGCCGTTCGAGCGGCTCCGGGCGCACTGCGAGCGCCACCCGGGCACCACGTTCGAGGACCTCGAGCGCGAGTTCCGCTGCGGGACCGGATGCGGGCTGTGCGAGCCCTACGTGCGCCGCATGATGCGCACCGGGCAGGTCGTGTTCCACCAGGTGATCACGTCGCGCGACGAACCGCCGCGCGGCTGAGCGCGCGGCGCGCCCATCGCTCCACGGCGTGGGCCATGAGGCCGAGGCCGGTGCCGTCGTCCTCGGCGCCGGGCCCCACCGGGCGCATGAACGCATCGTGGAACGCGACCTCGACGGCCTGCACCGTGCGCTGGTTGGCCTCGAGCGCCGCGCGCCACGCCTCCAGGTGCGCGACGGGAAGCACCTCGTCGGCCGCACCGCCGACCGCCAGCACCGGACGCTCGTCCATGCACACGGCCTCGAGCGGCGCCATCGCGGCCAGCGCATCGGCCAGCCGGAGCGTGCGCGACTCGGTCCATGCGGGATCGTCCTCGTTCTCCGGAGTGCGCCGTGCCATGACCTCGGCGCTCGGGGACGAGGCCAGCACCACGAACGCGAGTCCCTCGCGACGCGACGCCGCGAGCGCGCAGGCCGGTCCCGCCATCCACGACCCCGCGAGCGCGGGTCGCGCCGAGCCGGTCGCGGCCACCGAGACGTCGACGATCGCGTCGATCCATGCCTCGACGTCGCCCGGCTGCGCGTGGTCGAGGGCGAGCACGCGCGCGACGCCGCAACCGGCGCGGAGCAGCCCCGCGGCGAGCGCGTCGTCGAGCCCCACGGCCGGCGCGGCGTCCTCGAGCCCGGGAAACGCCGGCGCGACCAGCGCCACCGTGCCCGGCGCCTCGTCGCCGCGGCGACCGAGCCGGAAGCCGCGTCGCAGGGGCGCGGACGCAACCACGCCGGACGCCGTGCCCCACGAACCGGCCACCGAGAAGCGGCGGCCGCCCTCGACCGCACGGTCCCACTCGGCGCGCACGGCCTCAGCTCGGCGCACTGGCGGACCTCCCGAAGCTGCGCTCGAGGTCGCGCAGCGAGATGCGGAGCGACGTGGGGCGGCCGTGCGGGCAGTTGCTCGCGCGCTCGAGGCGCTCGCGCGCGTCGAGCAGCGCCTCGAGCTCGGTGCCCGAGAGCCGGTCGCCCGCCTTCACCGCGGCCTTGCACGCCATCATGTCGAGCACCTCCGAGAGCGCGGCCTCGACGTCGGCGCGACCCTCGTCGGCCAGGCGCGCGAGGAGAGCGGGCACGAACTCGCCGGGCTCGACCCCGCGCCCGAGGAGGAACGTGGGATAGGACTGCACGAGCACCGAGCGCGGCCCCGCGGCGACGAGCTCGATGCCCAGGCGCGAGAGCAGCGGCGCGGCCTCCTCGGCGCACTCGGCCGCCCGCGCGTCGACCTCGACCGCCACGGGAACGAGCATGCGCTGCGACTCCAGCGGCGACTGCGCGATGCGCGCATGCAGCTCCTCGAACATCGCGCGCTCGTGCAGCGCGTGCTGGTCGACCACGAGGATGCCCTCGCGGTCCTCGACCACCAGGTACGAGCCGTGCACCTGCATCACGCGCCGCGCGGCGCGGTTGCCGTGGAGCATGGGCTCGAGGCCCGCGGGCGCGACCTCGACCACGGGCGGCGCGACCGCCGTCGCGGCGGCCCATGCGGCAAAGGTCTCGAAAGACGGGGCCGGCGCGCCCTGGGCGTGCGGTGCGCCGGGCGCGAACGGTCGCGCGTCTCCCGCGGCAGGGCCCGCGACGCGCCCTCCGCCGAGCTCGAACGCCGGCACCAGGTCCGCCGCGCGCAGCGCCGAGCGCACGCAGCGCATCACCGCCCCGTGCACCGCCTGCTGCTGGCGGAAGCGCACCTCGGTCTTCGCCGGGTGCACGTTGACGTCCACGGTCGACGGGTCGAGCTCGATCGCCACGAACCCGAGCGGCGTGCGGCCGGGCTCCACGAGGCCGCGGAACGCCTCGCGCACGGCGTGCGTCAGCGTGCGGTCGAGCACGGCCCGCCCGTTGAGCGCGAAGCGCAGCGCGCGCGCCGACGCGCGCGCCAGCTCCGGCCGGCCCACCAGCCCCCACACCGCCAGCGGCGAGCCGCCGAGGTCGAGGTCCGCCTGCACCTCGAGCAGCGCATCGGCCGCGTCGCCGAGCACGGCGCGCACCCGGCGCGCCGGGTCCTCGGCCGCGGGCAGGTCCACGCGCACCTTGCCCTCCGAGACCAGCCGGAACGCGACGCCCGGCCGGCACAGCGCGATCGACTCGAGCACCTCCTCGATCCGGCCGAGCTCGGTGGCCGCCGAGCGCAGGAACTTGCGCCGGGCCGGCACGTTCCAGAAGAGCTGGCGCACCTCGACGCGCGTCCCGGGCGGCCCCGCCGCGGGCGCGACGGGCCCGGCCTCGCCGCCCTCCACCGCGATGCGCGCGGCGGCGACCGCGCCGCGCGGGCGGCTCGTGATCGACAGGCGCGACACCGACGCCACCGACGCCAGCGCCTCGCCCCGGAAGCCCATGGTGACGATGGCCGCGAGATCGTCGCTCGTGGCGATCTTGCTCGTCGCGTGGCTCGCCACGGCGAGCGGCAGCTCAGCCTCCGCGATCCCCGAAC
>CAMDUT010000129.1 GCA_945877905.1 Phycisphaera mikurensis NBRC 102666
TGGACCTCGACGTGGCGGCGCGACCGGTGCCCCTCGCCGACGGCCCGATGCCGCGCGCGGCCTTCGAGCGCGCGGTGGCCCGTGCGCAGGAGTACATCCGCGCGGGCGACGCGTTCCAGGTGGTCCTCAGCCGCCGCGCCGAGCGCGCGACGCATGCCGACCCGTTCGACGTGTACCGCGCGCTGCGGGTGGTGAACCCGAGCCCGTACCAGATCTACCTGCAGGCCGAGGGATGCATCCTGGTCGCCTCGAGCCCGGAGATCCTCTGCCGCGTGCGCGGGCGCACCGTGACGAACCGCCCGCTCGCGGGCACGCGCCGGCGCGGGCGCGACGCGGCCGAGGACCAGGCGCTCGAGCGCGAGCTCCTCGAGGACGCCAAGGAGCGCGCCGAGCACGTGATGCTCGTCGATCTCGGGCGCAACGACCTCGGGCGCGTCTGCGACCCGGGCTCGGTGCGCATCGAGCGCGCGATGGAGGTCGAGCGCTACAGCCACGTGATGCACATCAGCTCGACCGTCACGGGCGAACTGCGCCCCGGGCTCGACGCGTGGGACGCGCTGCGCGCGACGCTCCCGGTGGGCACCGTGAGCGGTGCGCCGAAGGTGCGCGCGATCCAGGTGATCGACGAGCTCGAGCCCGTGCGGCGCGGGCCCTACTCGGGCGGGATCGGCGCGGTCGGCTGGGACGGCGACATGGACATCGCGCTCGCGCTGCGCACGATGGTGATCCCGACGGGCTCGTGGCGCCCGGGAGCGGCGTGGGACGTGCACCTGCAGGCCGGTGCGGGCGTCGTGCTCGACTCCGTCCCCGCGGCCGAGTACGAGGAGACCGTCGCCAAGGGCGCGGCCCTCGGACGCGCGATCGATCTTGCCGAGCGCGCCTTCAGTACGGGATCGGCGAGTCGTCCGTCGGCTTCGTGATCGGACGGGGTGCGGGCGGCTCCACCGCGCCGGGCAGGTCGTCCTCGCCGCGCGGGCGACGCCGCGGCATGCCCACCTCGCCGGCCACGGTCGACGCGGCGAACGCCAGCATGAATGCGCCCCAGGCCCACGCGGCGGCGGCGAGCGCCATGAGGGCCCACGCGATGCCGCCGAGGAGCCCCAGCCCCATGAGGAGGATGGCGACCGCAAGCCCCGCGGACGCACCGAAGAGCCACGGCAGCGCCGCGGTCGCGGGCTGGGCCTCGTCATCGACGGCCCGGCCGATCGCGGCCAGGAGCGCCGCCGCGGGCACCGCGCCCAGGAGCACCACGCCGAAGTGAAGCCCGCTCACGGCGGCCGGCACCGCGCCCGGCAGCGCGTCTCCGCCCACGCGCAGCAGCACCGCGAGCGCGCCGAGCACCAGCTCCGCCGCCGTGCACGCCGCGATCGCGCGCTCGAGCGACGGGTGCGCGAGGTCCACCGCACGGAGCGCGCGCCGGCACGCGCGGAGGCCGATCCAGCGCTGGATGGCGCCCAGCACCGCGAGCGCCGCCGCGGGGCCTCCGAGGCATCCGCTCATGGCGAACACGCCGAGCGGCGCCGCAAGCAGCCATGAACGGCCGAACGTTCGCACGGCATCCGAGGCCGCCTCGCGGGCATCGGGGGCGCCGGCCGGCGCCCGACGGATGGACCGGGCGACCTCGAGCCCGCACTCGGGGCACCGCGACCCGACGCGTGCCCCGCGCAGGTTGTAGCCGCACCCCTCGCACGCGGCGTCGCGGCCCACGGTCGGGGCGCGTCTCGGCGAGGGGTTGGCTCGGTCGGGGCTCACGGGGCGGTCTTCGGGGCCGCGCGGGCGCCCGGGCAGGCGATCTCCGGAATCCGTTCGAATTCCGCTCCCCGGACTCCGAACCGGACCGAAGTATAAGACGTACCAACCTCGTCCCCGGAGACCGTTCCATGCCGTCCATCGAGAGCCCCGTCGCGTTCCGCGCCGCCATCGTCCTGGCGGCCGCGGGTGCGCTGCATGCATCCGCCCCCGCTCGCGCGTTCGATGGCCCGGCCCCGGCCGCGCCTGCGATTCCCGCCGCGCCTGCGGCCGAGGCCCCGGTGTCCGCATGGGGCGAGCGTCTCTGGAACGCCGCGCGCACCGGGGACTCGGTGACGGTCGATCGACTGCTTGCCGACATGCCCGAGGGCGCGGACCCGGAGATGACGCGGCGGTTCCGCGACGCGGTGTCCCGCCGCACCGACCACATGGCCGCCACCGCGAAGGAGGTCGAGAAGCAGCGCGCGGAGAAGCTGAAGGAGATGAACGAGGCCGTCTCCGCGGGCAACGCGACGAAGGCGCTCATCGGCGCGGCCTACCTCAAGTTCCTCGGCTCGGACTGGAAGTCCACCATCGGCACGCCCGAGGTGCGGGCCGCCGTGGCGCTCGCCGAGAAGCGCGTGGACGAGGCGTGCGCGGCCGGCGACTGGCTGCTCGCCGAGGAGCTCCTCAACCGGCTTCGCTCCCTGTTCGAGGGCACGCCCGACCGCGAGGCCTACGACCGGTACGACGCGCGCCTCGAGACCGACATCGGGCGCCGGGTGATGCTGGTGCTCGAGTACGCGCCGCGTGCGTGGTACGAGCTGCGCCGCAAGCAGTGGGAGCGCCTCGACGAGAAGGACCGCAAGGAGCCGTTCCCGCCCTACAACGAGAAGTCCTCCGGCGACTGGAAGCAGGCGCTCGAGGGCATCAACGAGCGCATCCTCGCCGACGCGCTCGGGCAGGTCGCGGCGCAGCACCTCGAGAACATCGGCTGGAAGCCCCTGCTCGCGGGCGGGATCGGGATGGTCGAGCGGCTCGCCACGACGCCGGCGCTCAAGGAGAACTTCCCTTCGCTCGGCGACGCCCCCGTCGCCGCCGCCTTCGCGAAGTCCGTCGCCGAGCAGTCCGCGCAGCTTGCGAAGCTGCGGGACGGGGAGGTCGACGTCCGGACCTTCGGGCGCATCTTCAAGGCGCTGCGCGACTCGAACGACGCGACGGTGAAGCTGCCGGTGGAGGTCATCGCGCGCGAGTTCGGCAACGGCGCGGTCGCCACCGTGACGCACGACTACGAGGACCCGTACACCGAGATCGTCTGGCCCGACCGCATGCGGCGGTTCGTCCAGATGATCAAGGGGAACTTCGTCGGCGTCGGCATCATGATCCGGCACAACGAGGCACGCGAGATCGTGGTGGTCAACCCGCTCGACGGCAGCCCGGCGAAGCGCGCGGGCGTCCGCCCGGGCGACAAGATCACCGCCGTCAACGGCCAGGCCACGGCGGAGTGGCCGCTCGACAAGGCGGTCGACACCATCACCGGACCCGCGGGGACCAACGTCGCGCTGACCGTGACGCGCGAGGGCGCGCAGGAGCCCGTCGAGTACCCGCTGGTGCGCGAGCGCATCAAGATGTACTCGGTGCAGGGCTGGCGCAAGACCGGGTACAACGAGCGTTCGGAGCCCCGCTGGGACTGGATGATCGACCCGGATTCCCGCATCGGCTACGTGCGCCTCACGGGGTTCAACGAGGACACCTTCACCGACTTCCTGAAGGCGATGCGCGAGATGACCTCGGCCCGGCCCATCAACGGGCTCGTGCTCGACCTGCGCGGCAACCCGGGCGGGCTGCTCACCAGCGCGGTCCAGTTCGTGAACGTGTTCCTGCGCAGCGGCCGGATCGTGAGCGTCGAGGACCGCAACGGCAACGAGGTGGCGGCGTACAACGCGCAGCGCCGCAGCGCGCCGCTCGCGGACATCCCCACCGTGGTCCTCATCAACGAGTCGAGCGCGAGCGCGAGCGAGATCGTCTCGGGCGCGCTCGAGGCGCACGACGCGGCGGTCGTCATCGGCGAGCGCAGCTTCGGCAAGGGAAGCGTGCAGGAGGTGCACGACATCGGGGGCCGCGGCGCCGACGCGCAGGCCAACGTCAAGTACACGGTGCAGCACTACCTGCTCCCGCCGAAGCCCGGCGAGAAGAAGGGGCGCCTCGTGCACCGCCAGCCCGGGTCGGACGACTGGGGCGTGGTTCCCGACTACGTCGTGAGGCTCTCGCCCTCGCAGGTCGAGGAGATCAACAAGGTGCGCGCCTCGGCGGACGACGTCCCCGAGGAGGCGGCCGACGGGATGGGCACGCTGCCCGACGCGAAGCCGGCCGCCGACGGCGACCCGGTCGCGAAGGCCCCGGCGGAGAAGCGCGACCCGGCCGAGCTCATCGAGAAGGGCATCGACCCGCAGCTCGAGACCGCGGTGCTGCTGCTCCAGGGTCGCGCGATCGGTCGCGCCGCCACGACGTCCGAGGCACCCGCGCGTCCTGCGCAGCGGCCCGTCGAACCGGCGGGGAAGGCGCGTTCCTGAGCGCGCGGCCCGGGCGCAAGGCGCGTACCGGGGCCCCGGCGCCTGCTTCGCCGAAGGGTTTGCCGATCGGGGAGTGATCCCCTATGCTTATGGGGCTATGGCTTGCGCTCGCGTCGCCCGTCGGCGGCGCGCCGCGCGTTGGCCCCCGATGAGTTCCATGACCATGACCACGTTGCCGCCGTCCGTCCCGTCCGCGCCCGCCGCGACCGAGGTCCACGCGAAGGTCTTCGGCGCGACCGAGCACCTCGCGCCCGCCGCGGCGAAGGTCGACGTCCCCGTCGAGCGCATGAAGCAGTGGCTGCGCGACATGCTGCTGATCCGCGAGTTCGAGGTGCGCTGCATGCAGGCGTACCAGGAGAAGAAGATCGGCGGCTTCTGCCACGTGTACATCGGCCAGGAGGCCGTCGCCGTCGGCTGCACCGCCGCGGTCGAGCACCGCGACCCGATCGTCACGGCCTACCGCGACCACGGGCACGCGCTCGCCCGAGGCATGGACCCCAAGTACTGCATGGCCGAGATGTTCGGCCGCATCGGGGGCTGCGCCAAGGGCAAGGGCGGCTCGATGCACATGTTCGACCGCGACAACAACCTCTTCGGCGGCCACGGCATCGTGGGAGCGCAGACGCCGCTCGGCGCGGGCCTTGCGTTCGCGTGCAAGTACATGGACGAGGTGATCGACGGCAAGCCGAGCTCGCGCGTGGCGCTCTGCTTCCTCGGCGACGGGGCGCTCAACCAGGGCGCGTTCCACGAGGCGCTCAACCTCGCGGGGCTCTTCGACCTCCCGGTGATCTACGTCGTCGAGAACAACGGCTACTCGATGGGCACCGCGATCGCGCGCGGGACCACGATGGCCCACTCGCTGGTCACCAAGGCCGCGGGCTACGGCATCGACGGCTACGTGATCGACGGCATGGACGTGGTCGACGTCTACGCCGAGATGAAGCGCATCGCCGACCGCTGCCGCGCGACCAGCCGCCCCGCCTTCGTCGACATGCGGACCTACCGCTACAAGGGCCACTCGATGAGCGACCCGCGGAAGTACCGCACGAAGGAGGAGGAGGAGGTCTTCGAGGCCGAGGACCCGATCGGCAAGCTCCAGCGCCGCCTGCAGGCCGCGGGCCAGCTCGGCGACGACGAGTTCAAGGCGATGCAGAAGGCCGTCCGCGACCAGGTGCGCGAGGGCGTCGCGTGGAGCGACGCGAGCCCGCCGCCGCCGCTCGAGGAGCTGTTCACCGACGTCTACCTCGAGCCGTGGGGGCCCTACACGGGCAGCGCCCAGCCCGCGATGAACGGCGGCACCGTGAACCCCGCCGGTTTCAAGACGATCGACACGAAGGAGGAGCTGTCGTGACCGCCCTGCGAGAGATCGAGTTCCGCGACGCCCTGCGCGAGGCCATGAGCGAGGAGATGCGCCGTGACAAGCGCGTCATGCTCATGGGCGAGGAGGTCGCCCAGTACAACGGCGCCTACAAGGTGAGCCGCGGCATGCTCGAGGAGTTCGGGCCCCGCCGCATCATCGACACGCCCATCTCCGAGAGCGGCTTCGCCGGCATGGCGATCGGCGCCGCGATGATGGGCCTGAAGCCGGTGGTCGAGTTCATGAGCTGGTCGTTCAGCCTGGTGGCCGCCGACCCGATCCTGAACAACGCCCCGAAGATGCTCTACATGTCGGGCGGCCAGTTCGGCTGCTCGGTCGTGTTCCGCGGCAACGACGGAGCCGGCGGCCAGCTCGGCAGCACGCACAGCTGGTGCGTCGAGGGCCTCTACTCGAACGTCCCGGGCATCAAGATCGCGATCCCCTCGAACCCGTACGACGCGAAGGGGCTCCTCAAGACCTCGATCCGCGGCAGCGACCCGGTGTTCTTCCTCGAGAGCGAGCGCATGCTCGGCAACAAGGGCCACGTGCCCGAGGAGGAGTACCTCATCCCGTTCGGCCAGGCGGCGGTGATCCACGAGGGCACCGATTGCACGCTCGCGAGCTGGGGCCGCCCAGTGCACTTCTGCATGGAGGCCGCCGAGGAACTGAAGAAGCAGGGCATCTCGTGCGAGGTCATCGACCTGCGCACGGTGCGCCCGCTCGACGTCGGCACGGTCGTCCGCAGCGTCCGCAAGACGAGCGCGTGCGTCGTGGTCGACCAGTCGTGGAGCTTCGGCAGCCCCGGCAGCGAGCTTGCCTCGCAGGTGCACCGCCACTGCTTCGACGACCTCGACAACTACGTGCACCGAGTGCACTCGGCCGACGTCCCGACCCCGTACGCGACGAACCTCGAGCAGGAGTACCTGCCGAACGCCCGCAAGATCGTCGAGGCGGTGCGCAGCGCCACCTACAACCTCTGACGAGCACCCACACGCAGCCACGCGGCCGCGCGCCGCGCCCGCACCACGCAGGACACCCATGCCGATCAACGTGACCATGCCCCGCCTCTCCGACACCATGGAGCAGGGCACCGTCGTGAAGTGGCACGTCAAGGTGGGCGACAAGGTCGCCTCCGGACAGGTCATCGCCGACATCGAGACCGACAAGGCCACGATGGAGCAGGCCGTCTTCGACGACGGCACCATCGCGCGCCTGGTGTGCCCCGAGGGCAAGCAGGTGAAGGTGGGCGACGTGATCGCCGTGCTCGCCGAGGACGGCGAGAGCGTCGACGCCGCGGCGTCGGGCGCCCCGGCCTCCGG
>CAMDUT010000130.1 GCA_945877905.1 Phycisphaera mikurensis NBRC 102666
GCGTGGTCGCGCAGGTAGTCCGGCGAGTCCGAGTCGACCGTGATGGTGCCCTGCCCGGTCGCTGAACGCGTCCGGGCCTGCTCCTCGACTTCGAGACCGTATCCGTGGTCAGGCTGGAGGGTGTACGGCATGGGGCAATAAGTATAGGAAGCACGCCGCCGCGGGGAGTGCCCGATTCAGCCGCGGAAGACGGCACCCATCCGGCGCCCGAGGAGCGCGCCCGCCCCGAGCAGCGCCGTCGCGAGCAGCGCCATCGCCCAGACCCCCATGGCGCTCGCGATCCCGGGGCCGTCCCCGAGCCGTTCGTAGAGCGAATAGATCGCCTTGGTCACCGGGAACTGGGCCTCGCGCTGCGCGAGCACCAGCCCGTCGCTCACCTCGAGCATGCTGAAGCTGAAGGCAAGCAGCGCCCCCGCGGCGAGGTGCGCACCCACCAACGGCACCACCACGCGCCGCTGCACCCTCCACGCGGACGCGCCCGCGACGCGCGCGGCGTCCTCCAGGTCCTCGCCCGCCTGCTCGAGCCCCGCGGCCACGCTCCGGGCGACGTACGGCAGCCGGCGGACCGCATAGGCCACCACCAGGAACGGGAACGGGCTCGGATCGGCACCGAGCACGCTCGCGAACGCCGCCAGCGGCGCACCCTCGCCCCAGAACGGCCACCGCACGCTCATCGCCACGTAGCCGAACGCGAGCACGATGCCGGGCACGGCGAGCGGCAGCATGACCAACGCGTCGAGCGCCCACGCCGCGCGCGGCCGGTGGCGGACCAGGATGCGCGCGGCGACGTACCCCACCGCGACAGCGAGCGCGGTCGCCGCGAGCGACAGCCCCAGCGACGTGCGGATGCTCCCCGCCGCGAGCGGGTGCGAAAGCGCGTTGACGTAGTGGTCGCCCGTGAACGCGGCCGGAAGCACCGTCCCGTACCACTGCCCGGGCACCGTGACGCTCGCGAGCACCACCCCGAGCGCGGGCAGGCATGCGAGCCCGCCCACCGCCGCGAAGAGCGCCCCCGCGCCGAGCGCGCGCCACCCCGTGAGGCGGCGTTCCGCTCGGGTGACCGACGCCTTGGCCGTCGCCGCCGGCGGCACGCGGCCGAGCGCCCACTTGCCGAGCGCGTAGAACCCGACGCTGCACGCAAGCATCACCGCGACCAGCGCGTAGGGCCGGCGGCTCGCCTCGACCTCGCGGATGCCGTTGAACACCTGCACCGCGGTGGTCTCGTGGAAATCGAGCATGAGCGGCGTGCCGAGCTCGGTGAACGCCCAGATGAAGACGATCGTCGCGCCCGCGAACGCGCCCGGCCGCACCATGGGCAGCGTCACGCGCCGGAACCTGCGCCACGCGCCTGCGCCGCCGCAGCGCGCGGCATCCTCGAGCGACGGGTCGAGGTTCGCGAAGGCCGCGGACAGGTTGAGGTACATCACCGGGTACAGCGAGAGGGCCTGCAGGACCACGATGGCGCCGATGCCGCCGTCGCCGAGCCAGTCGACGTCGATGCCGAGCAGCGCGTTGAGCGCGCCCATGCGCCCCAGCACGTGACGCAGCCCGATGGCGCCCACGAACGGCGGCAGCACCAAGGGCACCAGCACCAGCGCGGAGAGCGCGCCCTTGCCGGTGAACGAGCACCGCGCCCCGATCGCGGCGAGCGGCATCGCGATGGCCGCGGCGAGCGCGGTGGTGAGGGCGGCGATCAGGGTGGAGTTCCCGAGACCGCGCAGCGTGGAGGGGTCGGCGAGGACCGCGCGCAGGTGAGCGAGCGTCACGCCTCCCGAGGGATCGACGAAGGCCCCGCCCAAGGACAGCGCCAGCGGATACAGGAGCCCGAGGCCGAGGGCGGCCACGACGACGGCGAGCGGCGCGCGCGTGCGGATCGGGGCGGGCACCCCCGGATCGTAAGGCCGCGCGGCGGGGTCAGCCCCAGTTGCCGAGCAGGATGCCGAGGTCGATGCCGTCCACCGTCGAGTCGCCGTTCAGGTCGGCGGGCCCGTCGGCGCCCCAGCCGCCGAGCAGGATGCCGAGGTCCTGGCCGTCGACCAGCCCGTCGCCGTTGAGGTCGCCGACCACGCCGGGCTGCTCGTCGAAGATCCAGCTCACGACCGCCGCGTTCGATACGGTGGTCAGGGCATCCTCGCGGGTGACGCTCAGCAGGTAACTGCCGGCATCGAGCCCGCGGATCCACAGGTGCTCGATGTTGTCGACCGCGCTCGCGCTCACCACGTTGCCCGAGTCGAACACCGTCGCGCCGGCGTCGCCGGAGATGGCGTTCGCGGCGCCCGCCTCGATCCGCTTCAGTTCGAGCCGCAGGTTGGCGACGCCGGGCGCCGCGGTCGACGCCGTGGTGAGCGTGGTGCTCGCCGGCGAACGGTTCCACGTGACCAGGATGCTGGCATCGGCCGAGCCCGCGAGGTCGATGCGGTAGTGCCGCTGCACCGAGGGGCTCGAGAACACCTCGTAGTCCCAGCCCGTCGTGGGGGCCGCCGCGCCCGCAATCGCGTTGGCGGGAGCGGACTGGCCGATGACCTCGTTCGACGTGATGATCCGGTGCGCCCGGTCGACGTTCAGCGTGCCGCACCCGAACACGGGGTCGATCGGGCGGGCGGTGATGCCGCGGGTGGCGCCCGAGGACGGGGCGCCGTTCGACCACGACTCGCCGTGCGTCGCGCCGCAGAGGATCGCGCTCTTGATGGCGACGCCCGTCCTTCGGTTCGAGTTCAGGCTGTACGGCAGCTCGTTGGCGACCTGGCACAGCATGGCCGCCCCGGCGCTGACGATGGGCGTCGAAAAGCTGGTGAAGTCCGCGGGCGCCACGATCTCGGGCTTCATGCGTCCCGCCACGTCCGCGATCGCGGGCGTGTTCGCGGCCGAGTGGTTGCCCGACGAAAGGCCCACCGCGATGCCGTTGTAGCCGCACGCCATCAGCGGCAGCAGCGCGCTTCCCGCGCCGTTGTTCACGCCGTTGACGAAGAGCGTGCCGTCGCGGTTCATCGCGTAGTCGGCGCGGCGGAGCGTCTCGTAGTTGAACGGGGCGTTCGCGCCCGTGAGCTCGCCGATCCAGCTGCTGCTGAAGATGCGGACGCGGTCCGCCGACGAGGGCCCGGCCGGGGTCAGCGGAAGCGCACCGACGCCGGAGCCGAGCCGGAGGTAGCCGGCCTGGATGAACGAGTTCGCCTCGTAGAGGTGGATCTGGGTGATGCCGGGGGCGATGCTGGTGCCCGAGCCGTAGAAGGCCTGCGCGACCGTGGTGGCGTGTCCGCTCACCGCGACGGTGCCGCTCATCGCGCTGAAGGACTTGCCCGTGAACGGGGCGAGGGTCTGGTTCGGGCCGTAGTTCGCCGCGACGCCGCCTTCCTGCGCCTCGACCTGCGCCACGCGGACGCCGGCCCCCGTCGGGACGCTGCCCGCGCCGAGGCGCGCCGCCAGCGCTTCGTACCCCACGTCCTGCGCGAGGGCCGGAGCGACGGCAGCCAAGGCCGCGACGGCGAGGGTCACGAACGTGCCGGATGAACGGGTCTGCATGGGCGATCGCCTCTTCCGATGGACGCAACGCGGGCCGGCCGGCCTTCGGGCCCGCCCGCCATGGACGGCCCGCCCGCAAGGATGACTCACCTTATGCGTCGGTGCAAGCCCCGGGTTCGGCAACCCGCGGGGATTCCCGGCCAAGGTCCGAAATTCCCGTACCCTTCCCCGACTCCATGCCCTCGCGCCCCACGGTCATCCAGACCGAGCACCTGTCCCCCGCGGCCGCCGCCTGGCTCGGGGAGCGGGCCGAGCTGGTGACGGCGGGTGCCGGCACCCCGCTCTTCGAGGCCGCCGCCCCCCGGGCCGAGGGACTCGTGGTGCGCACCTACACGCGCGTGGACGCGGCCCTGCTCGACCGGCTCCCGAGGCTGCGCGCGGTGGGGCGCGCCGGGGTGGGAATGGACAACATCGACCTCGGCGAGTGCGCACGACGGGGCATCGCGTGCTTCAACACCCCCGATGCCAACACCCAGGCGGTCGTGGAGTACGTCACGTGCCTCCTCTGCGACGCGCTGCGGCCGCGGCTCATGCTCACCGAGCCCGTCGGCGCGGCGCGTTGGAACGAGATCCGCCGCGAAGTGGTCGCCCACCGCCAGATGGACGAACTCACGCTCGGGGTGCTCGGGTTCGGCCGGATCGGCCGCCGCGTCGCGCAGGTCGCGGCGGCGATCGGCTTCGAGGTGCGCTTCCATGACCTGCTCGAGGTGGCCGAGGACGTGCGTGCCGGGGCGCGACCCGTCACCGCCGAACGCCTGTTCGCCGAGTGCGACGTCGTCACGGTGCACGTGGACGGGCGCGCGTCGAACGCGCGGCTCGTGGGGCCGCACCTCCTCGAGCGCATGCGGCCGGGCGCCGTGCTCATCAACACGAGCCGCGGGTTCGTCGTTGACCACGAGGCGCTGGCCAGGCACCTGCGCCGCGACCCCACCGCGATGGCGCTCCTCGACGTCCATGATCCCGAGCCCTTCGACGCGTCGAACCCGCTGCTCGGGCTGCCGAACGCGCACCTCGCGCCGCACCTGGCCAGCCGGACCGACGCCGCGATGGAGGCGATGAGCTGGGTGGTGCGCGACGTCTGGGCCGCCATCCGGCCGCCCGCGAACTAGCATCATCGCCCAGCGGCGCGGTCGCCGCGCACCTTCCCGGAGATCCACCCATGTTCGAGATCGTCGCCGTCCACGCCCGCCAGGTCCTCGATTCCCGCGGCAACCCCACGCTCGAGTGCGAGGTCGCGCTGGAGGGCGGATCCGTCGGGCGCGCGCTCGTCCCGAGCGGCGCGTCCACCGGCGAGCACGAGGCGGTCGAGCTGCGCGACGGCGACAAGCGCCGCTGGCTCGGCAAGGGCGTCGAGAAGGCGGTCTCGAACGCCAACTCGCGCATCGCGCCGCTGGTGCTCGGCATGGACGCGCGCGAGCAGACCGCGCTCGACCACGCGATGATCGACCTCGACGGCTCGCGCAACAAGGGCAGGCTCGGCGCGAACGCCATGCTCGGCGTCAGCATGGCCACCGCGCACGCGGCGGCCGCGGCGTGCCGCCTGCCGCTCTGGAAGTACCTCGGCGGCGCGGGCGCGCGCAGGCTGCCGGCGCCGATGCTCAACATCATCAACGGCGGAAAGCATGCCGACAACAGCGTCGACTTCCAGGAGTTCATGATCCAGCCGGTCGGGTTCGCGACCTTCGGGGAGGCCATGCGAGCGGGCGTCGAGTGCTACCACGCGCTCCGGAAGGTGCTGCACGACAAGGGCCTCTCGACCGCGGTCGGCGACGAGGGCGGCTTCGCGCCGAACCTCGCGAGCAACGAGGCCGCGTGCGAGGTCATCGCCGAGGCGGTCAAGAAGGCCGGCTACGACCTCGGTCGCCAGGTGGTGATCTGCCTCGACCCCGCGACCAGCGAGCTCGCCAACGAGGCGAAGGCCCGGAAGAGGAAGGGCTACTGCTTCTTCAAGAGCGACCCCAAGCGCGTCGCGTCGAGCGACGACATGATCGCCCTCTGGGAGAAGTGGTGCAGGAAGTGGCCGATCCGCTCCATCGAGGACGGCCTGGCCGAGGACGACTGGAAGGGCTGGAAGTCGCTGACAGACGCGCTTGGCGGCACGGTGCAGCTCGTGGGCGACGACCTGTTCGTGACCAACCCGGAGTTCCTCGCGCGCGGCATCCGCGAGGGATGCGGCAACGCGATCCTCGTGAAGGTCAACCAGATCGGCACGCTCACCGAGACGTTCGACGCCGTGAACATGGCCGTGCGCAACGGCTACCGCGCGATCCTCTCGCACCGCTCGGGCGAGACCGAGGACACGACGATCGCCGACCTCGCGGTCGCGACGAACTGCGGGCAGATCAAGACCGGCGCGCCCGCGCGCACCGACCGGACCGCGAAGTACAACCAGCTGATCCGCATCGCCGAGGAGCTCGGCGAGTGCGCGTCCTACGGCATCGCGGCGCCCTGACCCGCGGGCGGGAACGCTTCCTCGACCCGGCGCGCCTCGAGCTCGAGCCCGGCGTCGGTCGGCTCCGCACGGAGCGCCCGCGCGAGGCGCGAGGCGATCGCCGCGGCCGTCGCGGGCGCGGCCCCGCGCCGGGCGGAGAGGTTGAGCGCCGCCCGCAGGTGCACGCGCGCCTGCAGGGGGTCGCCGAGCGCGAGCTCAAGCGACCCCAGGTTCCCGAGCGCCTCGGGGTCGTCGGGCCATCGCGCTGCCATGGCGGCCGACGCGTCGCGCGCGCGCGTCACGTCCCCCGCCGCCGCGCACGCGCGCACGAGGTCCGCATGGTGGGCGCGCGTCGCGGGTTCGAGCGCCGCCGCGTCGGCGTAGGACGCGCACGCCTCGGGAAGCCGCCCGAGCGACTCGAGCAGGCGGCCGCGCTGCCAGCGCAGGCTGCCGGCGGCCGGCTCGATCGCGATGGCCGCATCCATGGCCGCGAGCGCCTCGGCCTCCCGGCCCTGCAGCCGGAGCACCTCGCTCATGTTCGCGTGCACGCCAAAGTCGAACGCCGCCGCCTCGGCGAGGGCCGCGCGCGCGAGCGCGTCGGCCTCGGCGAGGGCCGCGTCGCGCGCCGGGGCGTCGCCCGCGTCGATCGACTCCTGGACGCGCCCGAGCAGCATCGCCGAGAGGTTGCTCGACGCAAGCCACGCGCGCGGGTTGGACCCGAGCGTCGCGCGCCACAGCGTCTCGGCATCGCGGAACGCCATCGAGTGGGCGAACGACTGCGCCGCGAGGGCCGCGAGCGCCGCCGCGGCGACGGCACCGCCCGCGCGCGCGGCCCGTGCGGCGTCCGGCACGCGGGACGCAAGCCGCGCCCAAAGCGCGACGGCGCCCCACCCGGTCGCGGCCGCGAGCGGGACGGTCCCCACGTAGGCGAAGTGGTCCGCCACGGGCGCGTACCGGAGCGGATAGAGGTTGACGAAGCCGAGCGCCGGGAACACCCC
>CAMDUT010000131.1 GCA_945877905.1 Phycisphaera mikurensis NBRC 102666
GGCCCCGCGGCCTCGGTACCGCCGCCGCTCACGGCGCGTTCAGCGCGCTCGGCCGGTTCCGCCACCGCGCCCCGAGCCATCCACCCGCGCAGCCGCATCGCGAGCGCGTTCGCGTCGTCGGGCCGCCGCGACGGGCTGCGGCTCACCGCATCCATCACGATGGCGGCGAGTCCCTCGTCGACGCGCGGGTTGCACTGGCGCACGTCGGCCGGGTCGGTCTCGCACACGGTGCGCGAGGCCTCGTGCACGGGAAGGCCGCGCAGGTCGTGCGGCTGCACGCCCGTGAGCAGCTCGTAGAGCACCGCGCCCAGCGCATAGACGTCGGTGCGCGCGTCGATCAACCGTGGGTCGGCCATGAACTGCTCGGGGCTCATGTACTGCATGGTGCCCACCAGCTGGCCCGTCTCGGTGCGGATGGTGTTGACCGCCGGGTCGCTGGCGATCGCGCGCGCCACTCCGAAGTCGATCACCTTCACGCGCCCGTGCCGGTCCACCAGGACGTTCTGCGGCTTGATGTCGCGGTGGATGTAGCCCTCGCGGTGCGCATGGCCGATGGCGTCGCACGCCTGCAGGAACTCCTGCACGGTCTCGCGCATGCCGAGCCGCTCGCGGAACACGTGGTCGGCGATGTGCTGCACGCCGTCCACGTACTCCATGACGATGTACGGGACCTCGAGGTCGGCGTCGGGCTCGAGCCCCGTGCGCAGCACCGCGGCGATGCCGGGATGGCGAAGCCGCTCCAGCAGCCGGCCCTCGCGCTCGAAGCGACGGCGCACCGCTTCGTCGTGCTGCGTGCGGAGCAGCACCTTGAGCGCCACGCGCCCGCCGGTCGCGGAATCGGTGCCGAGGTAGACGCGCCCCATGCCGCCTGACCCGACGATGCGCTCGATCGCGACGCCGGCGAAGGTGCGCCCGACCAGCGGGTCGAGGAGGCGCGCGCCCTCCTCGCGCGGAATCGGGGACGGCGCGTCGGGGACGCTCGCGACCGTGAGCCCGGCGCGCAGCGCGTCGTCCACCGTCCGACGATCCGCCTCGGCAAGCCGCAGTCCGTCGAGGTACGCGCGCCGCTCGGCCTCGGGCAGGCGCCGGGCGCTCTCGACGATCCCTGCGAGGCTCGCGCGATCCGCATCCATGCGGGCGGCGAGTGTACGAGTGCCGTCGCCCGGACGCGCGTTATCGGGACGGGACTCGGCGCGTGCGTACCGCCCTGCGGATCTCTGCGGGACCGCGGGCCGTCGTGCCGAAAACCCCCTCATGCCCAAGGGTGCCCTCTTCGCCGTGATGGCCGCCTCGATCTACCTGCTCCTGCGAGGGGCCGGGATCATCAACGACTCCAACTTCGTGGTGTGGGCGCAGGCCGCGCTCTTCGGCGTCTTCCTGCTGGCCACCGGAGTGAGCGTGAAGGCGGGCAACGCGATGTGGGCCGCGATCTTCGCCGCGCTCGCCATCGGCTGGAACCCGTGGGTGAAGCTGAGCGCCTGGCACCAGCCGCTTCCGTGGGACAAGTGGGCGACCGCCATGAGCCTGCTCTGCGGGGCCACCGCCGGCGCGTTCGTCGTGCGCTACTGGGGCCGCGGCGAGACCGCCTGACGCACGGACGGCGCGCGCCGCGCCGACACCGCCTTCGCCACCGCCTGCACCAGCTCGGCCTCGTCGGGCAGGTTGTGCTTGCCGTACGCGTCGCGCGGAGGGATCACCGTGCAGCCGATCGAGGCCAGCGCACGCAGGTTGCCCTCCAGGATCGACGTGTGCATCGACCCGTGCATCGTGGGTGCGAACAGCACCGCGGCGTGGCCGCGTTCCATCCGGCCGATGCCCGAGGCCAGCGCGCTGGTGACCGGCGTGTCGGCGATTCCGTGCGCGCACTTGCCGATCACGCTGTAGGTCGCGGGCGCGACCAGGTACGCATCGAAGGGCGCGGTGTCCGAGAGGTGCTCGGCATCCGCGGAGAGCTCGACCACCACGGGCCGGTCGCAGGCCCACGCGAGCGCGTCGCGGCCGACGTAGCGGAGCGCCTCGGTCGTCGCGAACGCGGTCACCGACGCTCCCTGGCGTCGCAGCGCACGCGCCACCATCGGGGCCTTCATCGCCGCGATCCCGCCGGTGACCATGAGCGCGACGCGCACCCCTTCGAGCGCGTCGCCGTCGCGCGGGACCTCGTGGTCGCCGAGGTCGCTCGGGGTCGGGGGCGGGAAATCGAGGCCGTCGGAATGCAAGGCTCCGCGAATCGTACCCGTGCCACCGATATCCTCCGCAGCCCGTGAGCGCACCGAGCGTCGATCACCTCTCGGACGACGCGAACTGGCTCCGACGCCACCGGGAGCTCATCGAACCCGCGGTCGCGGCGGTCGCCCTGCTCGCGGCCTGGATGCTCGAGCGCTCGGGAGCGCATCCGGGCCTCTGGGGCGCGCTCTACCTGGTGAGCTTCGCCGTGGCGGGCTACTCCGCGCTCGTCGAGGGCGCGCGCGCCGCGTTCCGCCTGCGCCTCGACGTCGACTTCCTGATGGCGGTGGCCGCGATCGGCGCGGCGGCGATCGGCGAGTACGCCGAGGGCGCGATGCTGCTCGTGCTCTTCTCGCTCGGGCACGGCCTCGAGCACTACGCGATGGGCCAGGCGCGCAAGGCGATCCGCGCGCTGGGGCGACTGACGCCCACCGTCGCGTGGGTGCGCCGGGGCGACGCGTTCGTCGAGGTGCCGGTGGCCTCGGTGACGGTGGGCGACGTGGTGCGCGTGCGCCCGTCCGAGCGCGTCCCGATGGACGGCACGGTGGATGCCGGAGCGAGCTCGGTCGACCAGAGCCCGATCACCGGCGAGAGCGTTCCCGTCGAGAAGGGCGCCGGCGACGACGTCTTCGCCGGCACGCTCAACGGCGACGGGCTGCTCGAGGTGCGCGTGACCAGGGTCGCCGCGGATTCAACCGTGGCGCGCATGATCCGCCTGGTCGAGGAGGCGCAGGGCCAGAAGTCGGCCACGCAGCGCTACGCCGAGCGGTTCACGCGCGTCTACGTGCCCTGCGTCGTCGCGGCGACCGTGGTGATGTGGACGCTCCCGCCCGTGGCCGGATGGCTCACGTGGGCCGAGGCGTTCCTGCGCGCGATGACGCTCCTCGTGGGCGCGTCGCCGTGCGCGCTCGCGATCAGCACGCCGGCCGCGGTGCTCGCGGGAGTGGCGCGCGCCGCGCGCGCGGGCGTGCTCATCAAGGGCGGCGCGCACCTCGAGTCGCTGGGCGCGATCCGTGCGTTCGCGATGGACAAGACCGGGACGCTCACGCTCGGGCGCCCGGCCCTGCGCCGCGTGGTCGTGCTCGACGGCACGCCCGAGGACCGCGTGCTCGCGGTGGCAGCGTCGCTCGAGGAGCACTCGACGCACCCGCTCGCGCACGCGGTGCTGGCCGCGGCACGTGCGCGCGGGGTGATGTTCGCGCCCACGGGCGACGTCCAGGCGATCCGCGGCAAGGGAATGTCGGGCACGGTCGAGGGACGCCCCGCGCACCTCGGTGCGCTGCGGCTCTTCGATGGCGCGGACGGCGCACCCGCGGCGACCGACGCGGCGCGCGAGGCGGTGGCGAGCCTCGAGGGCGAGGCGTGCACCGCGATGCTCGTGGCCCACGACGGGCGGTTCATCGGCGCGATCGGGCTGATCGACGGCCCGCGCCCGGAGGCCGCGCACGCCGTCGCGGCGCTGCACGCGCTGGACGTGCGGCCCGTGGTGATGCTCACGGGCGACAACGAGCGCGTGGCCCGCGCGGTGGGAAGCCTCGTTGGCGTCGACGAGGTGCGCGCGTCGCTCATGCCCGAGCGCAAGATCGATGCCGTACGCGAGCTGCTCGCCGCCCACGGGAGCGTGGCGATGGTGGGTGACGGCGTCAACGACGCGCCCGCGCTGGCCGCCGCGACCGTGGGAATCGCGATGGGCAAGTCGGGCACCGACGTGGCGCTCGAGGCCGCGGACGTCGCGCTCATGTCGGACGACCTGATGCGCCTGCCGCTTGCCGTCGGCATCAGCCGCGCCGCGCGCGCGATCGTGCGCCAGAACGTCACGATCTCGATGGGGATGGTGTTCATCCTGATCCCGCTCGCCGTCGCCGGGGCCGTGCCGGTGTGGGTCGCGGTCATCATGCACGAGGGCTCGACGGTCGCGGTGGTGCTGAACAGCCTGCGGCTGCTCGGCTACCGCGCGCCCGCGCCGGGCGCGGGCACGCCGGGCGTCGCACGCGCACCCCAGGCGCCGCCCGGGTAACGCGGGTCGCGGTATCCGGTCGCGCGGCCGAGGTACCCGTGCGACTGGTCGTTGTAGAACTGGTACCACCACGCCATCGAGCCGCGCGGGGCCACGGGGCCGCCCTGCGCGAGCCGGTTCCACCGCTCGAGGTCCGCCTGCGCGCGTGCCTGCGCGGCGCGCGCGTCGGCGAGCCGTGCGGCACGCGCCATGTCCTGCACGCGCTCGGCCTTCGCGGCGGCCTCGCCCATCGCGCGCTGGCGCCCGCGCCACGCGGACTCGTCGGCCGCGGCCTGCGCACGGGCCTCCTCGGCGGCGCGCTCGGAGGCTTCGTCGGCCGCGCGGTCGCGCGCAGCGAGCTCGCGGGCGTCGGACTCGTCGCGCGCGCGCTGCTCGGCGGTGCGCGCGTTGGCCCATCGGTTCCAGTACGGGTTCCATCGGCGCCAGCGCTCGTCCCACGAGGCGCGCCATGCGGGGTCCACGCTTCCCCAGGCGAACGCGCTGGTCCAGCCCGGGCACCAGCCCCACCCCACCCATCCGCCCACCAGCACCTGCGGCTGGATCGCGGGCGCGTCGAGGGCATCGAGCCCGAACGAGCCGGACGCGAACGTGCCGGTGTCGGCGTCGAACGCAGCGTCCATGCCGAACGTCTGCGGCTGCGGGGCCCACACCGTGCCCCCGCCCACCGCGTACGGCACGGGCGGCGCGGGCCAGCCGGTGCCGAAGACCACGGTCCCGGAGTCGACGTAGGTGCCGAAGTACCCGGGGGTCCACGCGTAGGTGACGCTCCGGTCGTCGGACGCCAGGACGTCGACGAACGTGAGCGGGAAGGCGACCGAGCCCGCCGGCGCGGTGTCGATCTCGTCGGGCAGCGAGTCGCAGAGGTCCCACGGGCCCGTGGGAGCGGCCGAAGTGAACCACACCGCGTTGTCGCAGCAGTACCAGCGGCCGCCGCTCTCGATGACGGGCTGCGACGCGTTCACGGAGATCCGCATGGGCGTCGTTCCGACCGGCTGCCACGCGGGGTCGCCGTTCCATCGCATGGAGCAGTACGCGTCGGTGCGCGACACCGTGATGGCGCGCCGCTCGAGGGTCGACGCCACCGCGTTCACGGACTCGGGGGTGTGCGGGATGCTCGCCTTCGCCGACGCGAACGTGCGGCCGGAGGGCAGCATCGCGAACGACGCGGGCACGTCGCCGGTCATGACGCGCGCCCACGCGCCGTCGAGGGCGGGCGCGCGGAACCAACGGCCCGACGCGAGCGTCCACCACGCGTCCCCGGACCTGAGGAGCACCGGGTGCGCGTTCGCGACCCACTCAACCCCGGTCGCCACGGGCACGGGCTGGGGGTCGCCATCGATCCACACGAGGACGGTCGGCTCGGTTACGACGGCGACCGCCGGAGCGGGGCGCGCGGCGGCGGCCGCCCCCGGTTCGCCGTCCGCGCCGCCGGCATCCCTCGCGATCGGCTGCGGCCCAAGCCCCGCGAGCACCTCCGGCGGAGGCGCGTCGCACGGCGCGTAATCGCCCGTGAGCGTCGCGCCCGCCATCCAGCGCGACGCGCCGAGCCGGACGCGGAACGACCCATCCGGGGCCTGCAGCACGACGAACGCGGTGTTCCCGACGCGGTTCCACCCGGTGCCGGCCACGGGCGCGACGCGCGGATCGCCGTCGATCGTCACCAGCGCCGTGCGCCGGCGCGCCACGCGGAAGGCGGGAACGTCGTCGCCGAGGCCGTCGGTGGAGGCCTCGCGCAGGTTCGTCAGCACCATGTCGTGCGTCACCGCGCGGCGCGTGGTGGCGAACGCCCGCCCGCCGATCGCGCGCTGAAGCGCGGCCCGCTCGTCGGCGGACGCGTCGGCGCCGTCGAACGTGAGCCCCTGCACCGAGAACCCGTTCACCTCGAGCTCGCCCGCGCCGGCGCCTGGCACCGCGCTGGCCGCGATGGTCGCGCGGCCCGCGCCGGCCGCGCGCAGCGCGCCGTCGCCGCGCACCACGGCCTGCTCGATGAGCACGTTCGCGCCGTCGTACGAGACGAAGCACGGGGCGAAGAGCGTGAAGGCGTGGTCGCCGTCCCGGACGACCTGCGGCCACGCCGTGGTCGGCTCGGCGGCGGACCACGAGATCGCGGTCGTGCATGCGACGGCGGACGCGATCGCGAGGTGCATGGGCCTCACCTCGCGTTCCGCACGCGATCGAGCGGCTGCGAGAAGATCTTCCTGCGGAGCTCGCACGCGTCCTTCACGGGCTCGAGGTCCATGCGAAGCTCGCCCACCCGCACCATGTAGGTCGCGTTGTCGTCTCCGCACGCGGGCGACTCGCGGCGCGTGGTCATCTGGATGGTCCGCTGCTTCGGGTCGAACTCGAACGAGCCGATCACGGGCTTCGCCTGCCCCGCGAGCACGAGGGAGTACAGACCACTCCCCGAGAGCGTGAGCATCGAGCCGTCGGTGGTCGCCTTCCATGACCCGACGACCGCCGGGTCGGGCTCGACGGGCTTGGGGGTCGAGGAACACGCGCCCAGCAGCACGAGCATGGGACAGGCGACGGCGGATGCGAATCTCATGCGGGCGAGCCTAGCCGCTCCTCAGCC
>CAMDUT010000132.1 GCA_945877905.1 Phycisphaera mikurensis NBRC 102666
CGCACTCCTTTATCCGGGACGTACGCATGCCCAGCCGGAAATGGCGCCCGGGCGACGCACGCGCTGCCTCGCACCCGGAACGTCCTTGATAAAGGAGTGCGGGGTTACCCCGGACCCAATTTCTCCGGCAACGCGTCCATGAACGCGCGGCCGTAGCGCTTGGTGACGATGCGCGGGTCGAGCACCACGACGCGGCCCTCGTCGGTCGAGCTGCGCACGAGCCGCCCGAAGCCCTGCTTGAAGCGCAGCACCGCGCGCGGGAGCGAATCCTCGAAGAACGGCTTCCCGCCGCGCGCCTCGATCAGTTCGTGGCGCGCCTGCACGATCGGCCGGTCGGGCACCTCGAACGGCAGCCGGGTGATGATCACGTTGCGCAGCGCGCGGCCGCGCACGTCGACGCCCTGCCAGAAGCTCGCGACCCCGAAGAGCACGCTCCGGTCGTCGGCGCGGAACCGCTCGAGCAGCGTGTTGCGCGGCACGCCCGTCCCCTGGATGTGGAGCGGGTGCCCCGCGTCCACCAGGTCGCCCGCGATGCGCTCGGCCACCGCGTCGAGCGTGCGGAAGCTCGTGAACAGCACGAACGCACCGCCGTCGGTCGCCCGCACGTGGTCGAGCACGCGCCGCGCCAGCTCGTCCTCGTAGTCGGGGTGGTTCGGCTCGGGCATGGTGCGGTCGACGATGAACTCCACCAGCCGCGCGTAGTCGAACGGGCTGCCGAGCTGCATCGTCTGCGGGTCGTCGCACCCGAGCCGCAGCGCCGAGTGGCGGAAGTCGCCCTGCCCCGTCGCGAGCGTCGCGCTCGTGAGCACCACGCCCTTGTCCTGCGCGAAGAGGTGCTCGCGCAGGATGGGCCCCACGTCGACCGCCGCGCACACGAGCGTCACGTTCGGGCGCTCGCCGCGGCGGCGCTTGCCCGACTCCACCCAGTACACGCACCCCGCGAGCGCCTGCGCCAGGAGGTCGCGCGCGCCGGTCCCGTGCGCCTCGGCGCGCGCGGCGTAGGCGCTCAGCTCGAACTGGTCGGCCTCGTTCGTGATGCGGTCGCGCAGCATGCGCAACGAGGCGGACAGCGCCAGCATCGGCCCCGAGAGGTGGTCCTGCACCACGCCCGCCTCGCGGATGCGGCCGCTCGACTCGCCGCGCTCCTCGTGCCAGCGCCACAGCGCATCGAACTGCCGCTCTGCGGCGCTCTCGCACGCGCGCACCGCGCGAATCGCCTCCTCGATCATGCCGTCGGCGCCGTCGTCGGTGCGCATCGCACTCAGGAAGCCGCGACCCGTGCCCGTCTGGTAGAGCGTGCGGAGCAGGTGGCGCACGCCGCTCTCGGAGAGCCGCACGCCGAAGTGCTCGCTGGCCACGTCCTCGATCTCGTGCGCCTCGTCGAGCACCACGTGGTGGTACGGCGGCAGCACCCCGCCCGACTGGCCCGCGCGCGTCCGCATCGCGAGGTCGGCGAAGAAGAGGGCGTGGTTCGTCACCAGGATCTGCCCGTGCTCCATGCGCCGGCGCGCGGCCTGGTAGAAGCACTTGTCGAACGTCGGGCAGCGCCGCCCCATGCAGTTGTGCGCGTCGCTCTGGACGTGGTCCCACACCTCCGGCCGCGGCAGCTGCGGCAGCGTCGCGAGCGAACCGTCGGTGGTCGCGTACGCCCAGTCCTCGATCCGGTGCAGGTCGGTGCGGTCGTCGTCGTGGCTGAAGAGCCGGCCCTCGCGCTCGCTCGCCTGCTTCAGGCGCCGCAGGCTCACGTAGTTGCCGCGTCCCTTCACGAGCACCGCCGAGAACTCCTCGGGGATCACCGCGTTGAGGAGCGGGATGTCCTTCTCGATGAGCTGCTCCTGCAGGCTGATGGTGTTGGTGGCGATCACCACGCGCTCGCCCCGCTCGACCACGCGGCGGATGGCCGGCAGCAGGTACGCGAAGCTCTTGCCGACCCCGGTGCCAGCCTCGACGAAGAGCCGCTGGCGCTCCTCGAACGCGCGCTCCACCGCCGACGCCATGGCGAGCTGCTGCGGGCGTACCTCGAACCCGGGCAGGCGCCTGGCGATGGCCCCGGTGTCGGAGAGGAGGATGTCCGGCGCGACGGTCACGTGCAACCCTAGGCGATCGGCTTGCGCTTGGGCTCGCCCGGGAGGCGCGGGTACGTGCGCGGCGTGGCGCGCGTCTTCTCGATGACGACGACTGTTCCCGTCGGCGTGCGCAGCTGGTCGACCACGTGCGCGTGCAGGTGGTAGAGCGCCTGCTTCGCCTCGGCGACCTCCTCGGCGGCCTTGTCGCCCTTGATGCAGAGCACGGTGCCGCCCTCGCGCGCGAACGGCACGGTGAGCTCGGCCAGCACGTTGAGCCGGCCCACCGCGCGGCTCACGGCCACGTCGTAGCGCGCGCGGTGCGCGTGGTGGTCCTGGCCCGCGGACTCGGCGCGCTCGTTGACGACGGCGACGTTCGCGAGGCCAAGCGCGGCGGCGGTCTCCCGCAGGAACGCGGCCTTCTTGCCCGTGGCCTCGAGCAGCGTGAAGCGCACGTCCGGCATCACGATCGCGAGCGGCATTCCGGGGAGCCCGCCGCCAGAACCGACGTCGATCACGGTCTTCGCCTCGGCGCTCGCGATGAACGGCACCAGCGTCAGGCTGTCCTGGACGTGGCGCACCCACATCTGCGCGGGCTCGGTGACCGCGGTGAGGTTGAAGCGCTCGTTCGCGTCGACCAGCGCCTGCAGGAAGGCACGCAGGTGGTCGGCGTCGCCGGCGTCGAGCTCGATGCCCTGCGCGGCGAGCGCGGCGGTGACGTCCGGGGGGATGGGCGGGATGGAGGTGGTCACAGGTAGTCGGTCGTCGCGGTCGGCGTGCGATGTGGGCGAGAAGGTCCGCGATAAAGGAGTTCGGGGTTACCCGGGACGGGGTTTACAGGTCGAACCCCCGCGCGCGGCGGCTGGCGATCGCGAACAGCACGGCTGTCGCCATCCACAGGCACACGAGGCTCGAACCTCCGTAGCTCACGAAGGGCAGCGTCATGCCGGACACCGGCAGCATGCCGATGGTCATCGCCGTGTTGACGGCGAGCTGCAGGAAGACCATGCTCCCGATGCCGATCGCCGCGAGCCGCCCGAAGCTGGTGCCGGCGCGCGCGGCCACCTGGTACGCGCCGAACGCGTAGGCCGCGGCGAGCGCCCACACCGCAAGGCCGCCGGCAAGCCCCCATCGGCACGCGATCACCACGAAGATCATGTCGTTGTGCTCCTCGGGCAGGCGGTTGAACCGGATGAGCGTCCCGGCCTCCTCCTTGCCGAGGCCCAGCACCCCGCCCGAGGCCGCCAGCGTGATCGCGCGGCTTCCCTGGAACCCGATGGTGTCGTTGTGGCGCGTGTCGCCCATCACCTGCGCCACCAGCGCGTCGATGCGGGCACGCTGGTGCGAGCGCAGGAACGGGTAGCTGCACGGCGCCAGCGCGAGCGCCACGCACGCGACGATCACCAGGTGCTTCACGCGCGCGCCCGCGGCCAGCAGCATCACCAGCAGCACCGGGCCGAAGAGGAGCGCGCTGTCGAGGTCGGGCTGCAGCGCGATGAGCCCCACGGGGACCGCCGTGACCGCGATCGCCGCCGCCACGCCCCACACGCGGCGCAGGCTGCTGGCCGCCTGCAGCCATGCGGCCATCGCGAGCACCCACGTCAGCTTGACGAGCTCGCTCGGCTGGAAGTCGAACGAGCCGACGTTGATCCACCGCCTCGCGCCGTTGCGAGGCCGCACCACGGCGTCCGGCACCCACGGCACCAGGATGAAGACCAGGCACGCAACGTTCACGCCGAGCATCACCCACGCCCACGTGCGCATCCACTTCCAGTGCTGCGCACCGACCACGCACGCCGCCAGCATGCCCACGACGAGGTACCCGAGCTGCCGCTTCGCGAGCGCGGCCTCGGTGGTGCCGATCGCGGCCACGCCGACGAGGCTCAGCCCCAGGGCCGCCGCCACCGGGAGCCACGCCCAGTTCAGCCACAGGCGCGGCGCCACGCGCACCGCGGACGACGGCTCGCGCCGCAGTCCGCGCGGAAGGGAGTTCGAGATCAGGACCGTCATCCCTCTCCCTCCGCGAGGTCGGATGCAGGGTCGCCCATCGGCTGCACCTTCGGGCGCGCGCGCATGCGCGGGTCGCCCTCGAGGTAGCCCTCGGCCACCAGCGCGTGGATCACCTGGTTCGCGATCGGGCCCGCGCTCTTGCCGCCCGAGCCGCCGTTCTCGAGGAGCACCGCGATCGCGTAGCGCGGGCGGTTCTCGCCCGCGTCGCCCGCAAGCCCCACGAACCATCCGTGCTCGAGGCCCTTCACGGTGCGGTCCGGCGTGCCGTCGCCGTCGTCGTCCATGCGCACGAACGGCGCCTGCGCGGTGCCGGTCTTCGCCCAGACGGTGACGCCCGGCACGTTGATGATCGGTTCCTGCGTGCGGTCGGCGTACGAGATGTGGTGCCCCGTGCCCGCGCGCTCGCTCACGGCCTGGCGCAGGCCCTCGAGCGCACGGTCGCAGCTGACGGGATCGAGCCGCAGGTCGCCCGTGCGCCGCTCGGGGCGGCCCGGCACCTCGGTGCGCAGGATCGACGCGTCCCGGATGAGCCCACCGCGCGCGAGCGTCGCATAGGCGTTCGCCGCCTGCAGCGGCGTCCACAGGACCGGCCCCTGCCCGATGCCCGCGATCACCGGCGCGATGCGGTCGCCCTTGCGCGCGAGCGCGGCGATCGCCGCCTCGCCCGGCACCGAGCCCGGGTGCTCGCCCACCCAGCGCGCACCCGTCGCCGTCCCCGCGTCGTCGAACTCGGGCTCGAGCCGCGCGAGTCCCACGTCGATGCGCGTCCCCAGGCCGAAGTTGCGATACCACTGCGAGAGCGTCGGAAGGCCCATCCGGTCGGCCAGCGTGTAGAAGAAGATGTTGCAGCTGCGCGCGATCGCGTCCTCGACGGCGAGCGCCCCGTCGCGCCCCAGCGCCGCCAGCTGCTTGGTGTGCGTCAGGAACTGGTTCTGCGAGCGGTAGATCCAGCAGCGCCCGAACGCCTCGGACGCGCCGAAGTAGTGCCCGTTGCACTCGATCGCCACGTCGCGCGGCACCGCGCCGCTGCGCACCGCGGCCACGTAGACCAGCGGCTTCACGAGCGAGCCGGGCGGGTACGGCGCCTCGAGCGTGCGGTTGACGTCGGGCAGCCGGTGCGCGCGCTCGCGCTGCCCCAGCGCCTCGCCCGCCGCCACCGTGGGCCACGAGACCATCGACAGCACCTCGCCGGTGTCGATGTCGATGACCACCGCGGCCCCGTTCAGCTCGGCGTGGTAGCCCAGCGGCATGGGCTTGGGCGTGCCGTCCTGGTTCCAGCCCACGTGCCACTGCTGCGCGACCGAGAGACCCACCTTCGGGTCGAAGAGGGCCTGCACCCTCGCCTGCAGCATGACGTCGAGCGACAGGTGCAGGTCGCCGCCACGCACGGGCTCGGTGCGCTGCGTGTCGCCGGTGTCGAGGTGCTGCACCGCGCGGCCGCGCGTGCCTCGCAGGAAGTCCTCGTACGTGCGCTCGAGCCCGCGCGCGCCCACCATGTCGCGGCCCGGGCGGTAGCCGCCGAGGTCGGTGACCACCTCTCCGCCGTCGGCCACGCGGCGGAACGGCCGGCGGTCGAGGTCGGCGCGCCACACCTCGTCGCGCACCTCGCCGACCACGTGGTCCGCGACGCCCGCGAGGTCGAGCTCGATCGGCGCGCCGCGCAGGGGCGTCGGCATCCAGCCGCGGTCGAGCTGGATGCGCGCGGCCGACATGGGATAGACCCTCCGCGTGCTGTCCTGCACCTCGAGGATGCCCGGGTGCGCGTCGGCCAGCTTGCGCAGCGCGAACGCGGCCTTCGCGGGGAGCCGGGTGAACACCACGTGCGCCTCGCTCTGCTCGGCGATCGGGCGCGCCTCGAACCGGTCCTCGGCGGCCTCGCCGTAGCGCGCGCGCTCGAGCTCGAGCCGCGACTCCCACACCGCGTTCGCCTTGCGCTCGACCTGCGTGCGCACGTCGCCCATCGCGGTCGCGAGCTCGGTGCCCGTGCGCTCGGCGATCGCGCACGCCTCGGCGAGCGTCGCGTCGAGCTCGGCCGCGAGCGCGCGCCGGTGCGACTCGATGCGCGCACCGCGCTCGTCGGGGCCCATGCGGTTCCACGCGGCGCGGCCGGCCTCGCGGCGCGCCATGTCCACCGCGCGGCCGTCCGCCCAGGTCCCTGCGATGGCCGGGTAGAAGAGCGCGAGGTCGTAGCTCGGCACGCTCTCGGCGAGCACGCGGCCCTTGCGGTCGAGGATGCTGCCGCGCACGGTGGGCAGCAGCGAGCTTCGGTCGAGCCGGCTCTCGGCCAGCGCGCGCTGCTCGCCGCCCGAGATCACCGTGAGGCTGAAGAGCCGGGCCGCCATCGCGCCCACGAGCACCGCGCAGCCCACGCCGATCGCCAGCATGCGCCGCTCGAAGAGCGACGCGCCGCGCGCCGAGGGGAAGCCGTGCGATCCGCTGTCCATGGTCGTCCTGACCGTGGGCGCCGTGAGGCGTGCCGGGGTGGCGAAGCGTCCTGCCGCGCCCGTCCCGGGAAGGGACGTCCCTGCGCCGAAAGCGTACCATCCCTCCCCCCATGGAAGCAGGAATCGTCGGCCTCCCGAACGTCGGAAAGAGCACGCTTTTCAACGCCCTCACCGCGGCGGGGATCGAGGCGGCGAACTACCCGTTCTGCACCATCGAGCCGAACGTCGGCGTCATCACGGTGCCCGACGCCCG
>CAMDUT010000133.1 GCA_945877905.1 Phycisphaera mikurensis NBRC 102666
GGCCAGACCGTCTTCCACCGCCCGCCCGCGAGCTGGCAGCTCGTGAACGCGCACCCGTTGGCACGCGCGCTCGGCTGCGACGTGGTCTTCGACCTCCGCGGCAACGACCTCGCGCACGGCGGCCAGGGGGCGCCGCTCACGCCGCTCGCAGACTGGGTGCTCTTCCGCGCGCCCGCGCCGCGCGCGGTGGTCAACCTCGGCGGCTTCGCGAACGTCACGTTCCTGCCGGGCGATGGCGGCGCGCCCGACGCGACCTCCGCCATCCACGGTGCCGACGTGTGCGCATGCAACCAACTGCTCGACGCGGCGGCGCGCGCGGTGCTCGGCGCCCCGTTCGATGCCGACGGTGCCGCCGCCGCGCGCGGGCGCGCGCACCCGGAACGCTCCGCCGCGCTCGCCTCGAGCCTCGCGTCGGCCGCCGGCGCGCGCAGCCTCGGCACCGGCGACGAGTGCCTCGGCTGGCTCGCGGAAGCCCGCGCGCACCTTGCCCCCGACGACCTCCTCGCGACCGCCGCCGATGCCGTGGGCACGGTGATCGGCCGCGCCGTGCGCGCCCACGGCGCCGCGGACGCGCTGCTCGCGGGCGGCGGCACCCGCCACCGACCTCTTGCCGACGCCATCGCCCGCGCGGCCAGGTGCCCCACGCATCCGTGCGGAACGCAGGGAATCCCGCCGGAGGCCCGCGAGGCGGCAGGATGGGCGGTCCTCGGGGCCCTCGCGCAGGACGGCGTGCCGGTCTCGCTGCCGCGCGTCACGGGGCGACCCGGTGCACCGAAGGCCGCCGTCGTCGACGGCACCTGGATCCACGTTCGCGCGGAACACTCCGGACCCTAACGGTTCCTTTACCCGGTTCAGGCACACTTCCCCGACGTCACCCGTCACGCCAGCCCGCCCCGAAGCCAGCGAGAAGCGATGTCCAAGCCACGCGTGCTCATCGTCGAGGATGAACCAGACATCGCGGAGCTCATGCGCTTCCACTGCGAGCGCGAGGGATACGAGGCCCGCACCGCGGCGAGCGGCAAGATCGCCCTCGAGGCGGTGAAGAAGGAGCCCCCGGCGCTGGTGCTGCTCGACCTCATGCTGCCCGACGTCGGCGGCGTCGAGGTCTGCCGCCGCATGAAGCAGTGGGCCGAGACGAAGGACGTGCCGGTCGTCATGGTCACCGCCAAGGGCGAGGAATCGGACGTCGTGGCCGGCCTCGAGATCGGCGCCGACGACTACGTCGTGAAGCCGTTCAGCCCGCGCGTCCTCATGGCCCGGGTGCGCGCGGTGATGCGCCGGAATTCCGAGGAGTCCGCCCCCGCCCCGACCAACCGCATCGAGCGGCTCGACGGCCGCCTCGTGATCGACGCCGACCGGCACGTGGTCACCGTCTGCGGCGACGTCATCGACCTCACCGTCACCGAGTTCGGCATCCTCGCGCACCTGGCGCAGCGCCCCGGGTTCGTGCGCACGCGCGACCAGATCATCGCCGCCGTGCATGGCCGCAACGTGGTCCTCTCGAGCCGCACCATCGACGTCCACGTGACCGCGCTGCGCAAGAAGCTCGCCGACCTCGCGGGGTGCGTCGAGACGGTCCGCGGCGTCGGGTACCGGTTCGCCGAGAGCCTGGTCCCGGCGGAGTAACGTGGAAGCCATGGAGGCAGCCGAGGCAGGGTCGGCGTGGTTCGTGCCGTTCGTGGTCGCGTGCGTCGCCGCGGCCGCGCTCGGCGTCGCATTCCTCGCAACGTGGCTCGGGCGCGCCGCCGACCGCCGCCGCATCGCCGCCGCGCTCGGAACGCTCGGCGGCAACGACCATGACCCCGTGCGGGGCGCCCGCGCGGCCGCGGGCCAGGCCGTGCGCCTCGACAGCGCGCTCGCCGAGCTCCGCGCGATCGTCGAGACCGCGCCCGTGGGGATCGTCGCGCTCGACCGGCTCGACCGCATCGTGACCATCAACCCCGCGGCGCAGCGGCTGCTCGATGCCGAGAACCGCCCCGTCGAGGGTCGCCTCATCGTCGAGTTCGCGCGCAGCCCGGAGCTCGAGGCGCTCATCGCGGGCGCACGCGAGACCGGCCGTCGCGCCGACGCCGAGCTGCGCTTCTCGTCGGCCTCGGGCGCGCACGTCGCTCGGTGCGCCGCGGTGCCGCTTGCGCGCGCGGCGGGCACCGCGCAGGTGCTCCTGGTCCTCGAGGACCGCACCGAGCTGCGACGGCTCGAGGCCCTGCGCACCGAGTTCGTCGCGAACGTGAGCCACGAGCTGCGCACGCCCATCACCTCGATCCGCGGCTACGCCGAGACGCTCGTCGACGGGTTCGAGCTCGGCGCCGACGCCGACCGATTCGTGAAGACCATCGCGCGCAGCGCCGCGCGCCTCGGCGCCATCATCGACGACCTGCTGCTGCTCTCCTCGCTCGAGGACCCCGGCGCGCGCACCGAGCTCGACGCCACGCCCGTGCGCGTCGCGGCCTTCGTCGCGGAGGCGGTCGAGCAGGCCGCGCCGACGGCCGCCGAGAAGCGCGTGATGCTCGACGTCGCGGTCGACCACGACCTCTGGGTGAGCGGCAACCCGGGCCTGCTCGCGCACGCGGTCGCGAACCTCGCGTCGAACGCCGTCAAGTACGGGCCGGCCGACGCGCGCGTCTCCGTCGACGCGCACGCGGACGGCGCCCATGCGGTCATCACGGTCACCGACCACGGCCCGGGCATCCCCGAGATCCACCGTGCCCGGCTCTTCGAGCGCTTCTACCGCGTCGACCGCGCGCGCAGCCGCGACTCGGGCGGCACGGGCCTGGGGCTCGCGATCGTGAAGCACGTGGCCATGGCCCACGGGGGCACCGTCGAGGTCGAGAGCCGCACCGGCACCGACCACGGGAGCACGTTCCGCATCCGGCTGCCGCTGGCCGACCTGTCGGGGGGCCGGAACCTGCCGATTCCTCCTGAAATGCGCACCGGGCCGGATTCGGGGACACTGCCCGCATCGGCCGACCGCCGGTCGGCCTGACCCCACCGAGCACCCCGATGAAGACCGCCCGGATCGCCCTCGCCGCCCTCCTCGCACCGATCGCGCTCCTCGGCGCCTGGACATCGGCGCCGGATGCCGGCGGCACCGTCCGCGTCGACGGCTCGTCCACGGTCTTCCCGTTCGCCGAGGCCGTGGCGGAGGAGTTCTCGAAGAAGAACCCGAAGACCAAGGTCACGGTCGGCCAGTCCGGCACGGGCGGCGGCTTCAAGCGCTTCGGTGCCGGCGAGACCGACTTCAGCAGCGCCTCGCGCCCGATCAAGGCCGGCGAGGTCGAGGCCTGCAAGGCGAAGTCGGTCGAGTTCGTCGAGCTGCCGGTCGCCTTCGACGGGCTCACCATCGTGGTGAACCCGGCCAACGACTGGGCGAAGCAGGTCACGGTCGACCAGCTCCGGGCGATCTTCCTGTCGAGCTCGGCCGCGAAGCGATGGAAGGACGTCGACCCCTCGTGGCCCGACGAGCCCATCAAGGTCTACTCGCCCGGCACCGACAGCGGCACGTTCGACTACTTCAAGGAGGTCGTCCTGGGCAAGGACGGCACCATGCGCGCCGACATGAGCGTCAGCGAGGAGGACAACGTCCTCGTCCGCGGCGTCGCCGGCGAGCGCAACGCGATCGGCTTCTTCGGCTACGCGTACTACACCGAGAACGCCAAGAAGGTGCGCGCGGTGCCGGTGGTCAACCCGAGGACGGGCGCGGCCGTCTCGCCCACGCACGCATCGATCGAGGACGGAACCTACGCGCCGTTCGGCCGGCCGCTCTTCGTCTACGCCAACAAGGCCTCGCTCGCGAAGCCCGGGTGCCTGGCGTTCGCCGAGTTCATGCTCGAGCACGCGGGCGAGCTGGCCGAGGAGGTCGGGTACGTGAAGCTGCCGCAGGCCGTCTACGACCGCGCGAAGGCCAACCTCAAGGCGCAGCGCGCCGGAACCCAGCTGATCGGCCCGGACGGCAAGGAGCGCCACGGCCCGATCGCCGAGACGTACCGCTGACCATGACCGCCGCGACCGTCACCTCCGCAGCGCGCGCAGCGGCGGCCGCGAGCCGCCGGGGGGCGCCGCGCTCGGCCGTCGCGCGCGACCGGCGCGAGCGCGCGGTCCGGGCCGCGCTCTTCGGGAGCGCCCTGCTCTCGGTGGCGACCACGGCGACGATCATCGCGATCCTCGCGTCCGAGACGATCCGCTTCTTCGGCATGCCGGGCGTCTCGGTGACGGACTTCCTCTTCGGCACCACGTGGGCGCCGCTCCTGGGCGCGGACAAGCACTTCGGGATCTGGCCGCTCCTCTGCGGCACGTTCCTCGTCACGGCCATCGCGGCCGCGTTCGCGCTCCCGGTGGGCCTCGTCGCGGCCATCTACCTCAGCGAGTACGCGCGTCCCCGCGTGCGCGCCGCGGTGAAGCCCGCGCTCGAGGTGCTCGCGGGCATCCCCACCGTCGTCTACGGCTACTTCGCGCTCACGGTGATCACGCCGTTCCTGCACGACCACGTGAGCGAGCGGTTCGGAACCTTCAACGCGCTCGGCGCGGGGCTCGCGGTGGGGATCATGATCCTCCCGATCGTGGCCAGCCTCTCCGAGGACGCGCTCCGCGCCGTTCCGCGCAGCCTGCGCGACGCGGCCTACGCCCTGGGCAGCACGCGCTTCGACGTCAGCGTGCGGGTCGTGGTGCCCGCCGCGCTCAGCGGCATCATGGCGAGCTGGCTGCTCGCCGTCACGCGCGCGATCGGCGAGACCATGATCGTCGCGCTCGCGGCGGGCGGCATGGCCGCGATGACCCTGAGCCCGACGGCCGAGGTCCAGACCATGACCGCGTACATGGTGCAGATCTTCCTGGGCGACGCGCCGGCGACGGGCGTCGAGTACCGCTCGAGCTACGCCGTGGCGACCGTGCTCTTCGTGGTGACGCTCGGGCTCACGCTCGTCGGCAACCTGGTCCTGCGCCGCTTCCGCGAGGAGTACGACTGATGGCGCCCCCGCCCACGGTGCCCGCGCCGGACGCCGGCCTCGCGGGGGTGCGCTCGCCGGCGCAGCTCGTCGCCGCGACCGCGCCGTCCTCCCAGGGCGCGCGCCGCGCGGTCGACCGCGGGTTCCTGGTGCTGTGCCTGGCCCTCACGGCGCTCGCGGTGGTGATCCTCGCGGTGCTCCTGGTCTCGGTGTGGCGCGACGGCCACGAGCGCCTCGGCGCGGAGTTCCTCACGAACTACGCGAGCCGCAAGCCCGCCGAGGCCGGCGTCAAGGCGGCGCTCTGGGGAAGCGTGTGGGTGTGCGCCATCTGCGCGCTCACGGCGCTGCCCATCGGCGTGGGCACCGCGCTGTGGCTCGAGGAGTTCGCGCGTCCGTCGCGGCTGACGTCCTTCATCAAGCTCAACATCTCGAACCTCGCCGGCGTGCCGAGCATCGTCTACGGCATCCTCGGCCTCACCGCGTTCGCACGGCTCTTCGGCTCGGTGAGCGCCGACGCGCCGATCGCGATCGGCGATCCTGAGGGCGTCCTGTACCTGAAGCTCCCGTTCGGCAACGGCGTCCTCGCCGGCGGCCTCACGCTCATGCTCGTGGTGCTGCCGATCGTCATCGTCTCGAGCCAGGAGGCCCTGCGCGCGGTGCCCCGCAGCCTGCGCGCGGGCGCGCTGGCCCTCGGCGCCACGCAGTGGCAGGCCACCTTGAGCATCACCCTCCCCGCGGCGCTGCCCATGGTCATGACCGGCGCGATCCTCGCGGTGAGCCGCGCCATCGGCGAGGCCGCGCCCATCCTGGTGCTGGGCGTTCCGCTCTTCATCCGCTCGGTGCCGCAGAACCTGATGAGCGACTTCACGGTGCTGCCGCTCCAGATCTACAACTGGGCGAACCGCCCGGGCGAGGCCTTCCACGAGCTGGCCGCGGCGGCGATCATCGTGCTGCTCGCCGTGCTCCTCACCTTCAACGCGGTGGCGGTCGTGATCCGCCAGCGCCTCCGGACCACTTCATGAGCCCCTCCATGACGACGCCGACCGACACACCCAAGGGCTCCGACCTCACCATGCGCCGGCCCGAGATCGCGTCGGCACGCCCCGAGCCCGCAGGCCCCGCGCCGACATGCATCCGTGCCGCCGGGTTCGACGGCTGGTACGGCGACTTCCAGGCACTCAAGGGCATCTCGCTCGAGATCCCGCGCTGCCGCGTCACGGCGTTCATCGGGCCCTCGGGCTGCGGCAAGAGCACGTTCCTGCGGTGGATGAACCGCATGAACGACGCCATCGCGGGCGCGCGCGCGTCCGGGACGCTCACCCTGGACGGGCAGGACCTGCTCGACCGCGGGATGGACACGGTCGAGCTGCGCCGGCGCGTGGGCATGGTGTTCCAGAAGCCGAACCCGTTCCCGAAGAGCATCTACGACAACGTCGCGTTCGGGCCCCGGCTCCACCGGAAGTTCTCGCGCGCAGACCTCGACGAGCTGGTCGAGAGCTCGCTGCGCGCGGCGGGCCTCTGGGACGAGGTCAAGGACCGCCTGGCGGCGAGCGCCCTGGGGCTCTCGGGCGGCCAGCAGCAGCGGCTGTGCATCGCGCGCGCGATCGCGGTCGGGCCCGAGGTGCTCCTCATGGACGAGCCGTGCTCGGCGCTCGACCCGAAGTCGACCGCGCGCGTCGAGGAGCTGATCCGCGAGCTCGAGGACGAGTACACGATCGTCATCGTGACGCACAACATGCAGCAGGCCGCGCGCGTCAGCGACCGCACCGCGTTCTTCTTCGAGGGAAGCCTGGTCGAGGTCGGCGACACCGACGCGATGTTCACCAA
>CAMDUT010000134.1:0-6712 GCA_945877905.1 Phycisphaera mikurensis NBRC 102666
GCCGCCACCACCCCGGGCAGCGGCTGCGTGGTCGCGTTGCAATCGAGGTACGCACGCATCATGGTCGCCCGACACGGTAGCAACCGGCCCCAAAAGCGACACGGGCCCCCAGGACCGGGAGCCCGCGCAATGCGGATGAGAGGACTTGAACCTCCATGGGTGTTACCCCACTAGAACCTGAATCTAGCGCGTCTGCCAGTTTCGCCACATCCGCGAGCACGCCAATGATAGCGCGCCCCCGCCCCGCTGCCAACGGCCGCGTCCCGGGCCTTCCCTACGATGCGCGCGTGGCCTACCGACCGCCCTTCGTCGACCCCGCCTACGTGATGGTCGACGCGCCCCATCCCGCCACGCTCGAGGAGTCCGACCTCCTGCGCCAGTGCGAGTTCACCAACGGCCGCGTCGGCGGTCCCGGAGGACAGCACCGCAACCGCGTCGAGACCGCCGTGTTCGTGCTCCACCGGCCGTCGGGCATCGAGGCGCAGGCCACCGAGCGCCGCAGCCAGGTCGAGAACCGGCGCAACGCGATCAAGCGCCTGCGCCGCCGGCTCGCGTCACACGTGCGCACGCTCGTCTCGCGCGACGTGCACCAGTGCAGCGCGCTGTGGCAGCGCCGCCGCCAGGGCAACAAGCTCACGGTGAACCCGGACCACGAGGACTACCCCGGGCTCCTCGCCGAGGCGCTCGACCTCGTCGTCGCGCGGCGCTACGACGTCGCCGGCGCGGCCGCGCTCCTCGGCATCACCATGAGCCAGCTCAGCCGCCTCGTCCACCACGACAAGGGCGCGTTCGCCAAGATGAACGCCGGCCGGGAGGCGTGCGGCCTGCCTCCCTTGCGCAAGTAGCCTTCCCCCATGCCCACCGCACCCACCGTCGAGCGCATCCGGGCACTGGCCGCCGAGGAACTCCCGCGGCTCGTCGCGATCCGCCGCGACCTGCACATGCACCCGGAGGTCGGCTACGAGGAAGTCCGCACGTCGGGCGTGATCGCGCGCGAGCTGCGGGACGCCGGCATCCGCCACGAAACGGGCCTCGCGGGCGGGACCGGCGTCCTTGCGCACCTGCCCGCGCCCGCCGGCGAGTGCGTCGCGCTGCGCGCCGACATGGACGCCCTGCCCATCCACGAGCGCGCACCCGGCCGCGCGCACGCGTCGACCGTCCCGGGCCGCATGCACGCCTGCGGCCACGACGGTCACGTCGCGGTGATGCTCGGCACCGCGCGCGTCCTCGCGCGGCTCGCGGCGGAGTCGGCGCTGCCCCGTCCCGTCACGCTCGTCTTCCAGCCCGCCGAGGAGGGCGGCGCCGGCGGCAAGCGCATGGTCGAGGACGGCGCGCTCGACGGATCGCGCCTCGGGCCGCGCGTCACGTCCATCCACGCGCTGCACGGATGGCCCGAGCTGCCCCTCGGCACGGTGGCGACGCGCGTCGGGCCCATCATGGCCGCGAGCGACCGCTTCCAGGTCACCGTCGAGGGCGCGGGCGCGCACGCCGCCTGGCCGCACCGCGCGCACGACCCGGTGGTCTGCGCCGCGGCGATCGTGACCGCGCTGCAGTCGATCGTCGCGCGCAACGTCGACCCGCTCGACGCCGCGGTGGTCAGCGTCACCGTGCTCGAGGCCGGGAACGCGTTCAACGTGATCCCCGACCGCGCCGTCATCAAGGGGACGCAGCGGTCGCTCAGCGAATCGACCCGTGCCCTCGTCGAGCGCCGCATCGCCGAGGTGGCCGAGGGCGTCGCACGCGCGCACGGCTGCCGCGCGACGGTCGACATCCAGCGCAACTACCCGGTCACCGTCAACGACGCGGCCGCGGTCGCCGAGTTCGAGCGCATCGCGCGCGAATCGCTCGGGGCGGACAGGGTGCGGACGCTTGCGGCCCCGGTCATGGGCGGCGAGGACTTCGCCTTCTACGGCCCGCACGCGCGCAGCTGCTACTGGGCGCTCGGGCTCGCCCCGGGCGGCGCACCGTACCCGCCGCTCCACGCCCCCGACTTCGACTTCAACGATGACGCGCTCGCCGTCGGAGTCGAGGTCATGTGCGCGCTCGCCGTCCGATAGCGGGCGCCGGGCGGCGGACGCCCGGACCGACCCGGACGCGTCCTCGCAAACTTCCTCCATCCGGGCGGCCCGCGCTTCCCCAAGGTCCGAGAGCGGCTACAGTCGACGCAGACATGCGATTCACGATCCCCACCACGCTCCTCGCGGCGGCCCTGTCGGCCGTCGCGCCCGCCCAGTCGATCGAGCGCGCCGCACCGGCGCCCTTCGAGGTGCTGCCTCCGGCCGCCGTGCCCGAGCACCTTCGCGCCTCCGTCGTGGCGCTCGCGCCGCTCGATGACGCGTTCGACGCCGTGGCCGGCGACGAGTTCGTCCGCTTCAGCGGGCTGCCGATCGGCCCCACGCGCACCGCGACGCTGGTGCTGCGCCGGGCGGAACCCTTCACCCCCGACGCCCGCATCGTCGCCGCCCGCATCGACGCGAAGGGACGCGTCACCGAACGCCCGGTCGCCCGGCCCGCCGCGCAGTACTGGTCCGGCTCCGTCGAGGGCGAACCCGATTCACGCGCCATGCTCGCCCGCACGCCCACCGGCATCATGGGCTACGTCCAGGGCTCGTGGGGAACCGCCATCATCGCGAGCCCCCGCCCCGGCAGCGCGGGGCCGGTCACGAGCTTCATCCTGTCGGACGTCCCCGAAGGCACGTTCCGGTGGGACCCGTGGATCTGCGACGCGCAGCCCGCGCCCGACGCGCCCGCGGAACCCGAGGGCGGCGTCGCCGGCACGCAGCCGTGCCGCCAGCTGCGCGTCGCGGTCGAGACCGACTGGGAGCTGCGCCAGAACTTCGCGGCCTCGAACGACCCGACCGCCGCGCTCACCGCGTACGTCGGCACCCTGTTCGCGGGCATCTCGCAGATCTACGACGCGGACTTCAAGGTGCGCCCGAGCGTCTCGTTCCTGCGCATCTGGGAGTCGGATGCCGACCCGTGGACGCAGTCGGGCGCGGGCAACCAGCTCTACGAGTTCCGCGACCATTGGGAGGCGAACATGGGCGACGTGCAGCGCAACGTCGCCGCGATGCTCAGCGGGCGCGGCCTCGGCGGCGGCGTCGCGTGGCTGAGCGCCGCATGCGCCAGCAGCTACGCGTACTCGGTGTCGGGCAACCTCTCGGGGTGGTTCCCCTACCCGCTTGCCGACTACAACGGCGGCAACTGGGACATCATGGTGACGGCGCACGAGCTGGGCCACAACGTGGGCGCGCCGCACACGCACAACTACTGCCCCACGCCCGGCGACTCGTGCGCGCCCAACGGCTACTTCGGCCAGTGCCAGACCGCGCAGGAGTGCACCGCGCAGGGCACCGTCATGAGCTACTGCCACCTGTGCTCGGGCGGCCTCGCGAACATCGGCCTGCGGTTCCACCCGCTCAGCGTGGGCTCGATCGTGGGCTTCGTGGGCACGTACTGCAACTTCACCGCCGAGAACTCGGGCGCGGTCTCCGTGTCCGAGTCGCTGGTCGTCACGCAGGGCACGACGCCCGTGCTCGACGTGCTCGCCAACGAGGCGATCGCCAACTGCGAGGCCGTGTCGCTCGAGGGGGTGCCCGCCGCGAGCGAAGCCGGCTTCCCGCTGACCGTGATCCCGCCGGCTGCGGGCGCGGTGCCGGGCGTGCGGATCGAGCTCGCCCCAGGGTTCGCGGGCACGGACCGATTCACCTACCGCGTGCGCGAGGCGTCCGGCGGGCTGTCGGACCCGGCCACCGCCACGGTCTCGGTGACGCCCATCCGTCACCCCGAGAACGCCAAGGGCGACGTGCCCGGGCTCGCGGTGTCCTACTACGCGCTGGCCGCGCCCGAGTCGCTTCCCGACTTCGACGCGCTCACGCCGTACGCGCAGCAGGTCACGCCGAACGTCGACTTCGCGTCGACGGGCGGGAACTTCGCCGGCAGCGGCCGCTCGGAGGAGGTCGGGGCGGTGTGGACCGGCTGGCTGCGCGTCGACCAGGCGGGCACGCACCGCATCGCCATCGAGAGCGACGACGGCTCGCGCGTGTGGATCGGCGACCGGCTCGTGGTGAACAACGACGGCCTCCACGGCATGGTCGAGCGATCGGGCTCGATCGTGCTCGGCCCCGGCAAGCACGCCGTGCGGGTCGAGTTCTTCGAGTACGGCGGCGGCGCCGGCTGCATCCTTCGCATGGAAGGCCCCGGCATCCCGTTCGGCGTCGTCGGGCCCGACCGCCTGACCCACGGCGGCCGCGCCTACCCCTGGGACCTCAACGGGGACCGCAACGTCGACGGAATCGACCTCGGCGAGCTGCTCGGCTCGTGGGGCATCGGGAACTCGCGCGCGGACTTCAACCGCGACGGCACCGTCGACGGCATCGACCTCGGTTCGCTCCTGGGCAACTGGGGCACCTGAGCGAGCTGGATTATCGGCAGCGCAACACGCGCGCCCGGCCCTTGAATCCAAGGGCGGTTTCGCTACACTCTTCCCTCTTCATCCCGCACCGCTTGTACGACTGATCCGCCGCAGGCTCTTGGAACCCTGCGGTCGCCCGAAGGAGGGCCGGCTCGGTCGGAGGTAGGAACCATGGCCAAGAAGGTCACCAAGCAGTTCAAGCTCATGGCTCCGGGCGGAAAGGCCACCCCGGCCCCCCCGCTCGGTCCCGTGCTCGGCGCCAACGGCGTCAACCCCGGGCAGTTCATCACGAAGTTCAACGACCTGACCAAGGCCCTCAACGGCCGCATGGTCGGCTGCGTCGTCACCGTCTACGGCGACAAGAGCTTCGACATCGAGATCAAGACCAGCCCGGTCTCCGCGCTCATCAAGGACGCGATCAAGATCGAGAAGGGCTCGAGCACGCCGAACACCCAGAAGGTCGGCAAGATCTCGAAGGCCCAGGTCCAGAAGATCGCGGAAGAGAAGATCAAGGACCTGAACACCACCAGCCTCGACGCCGCGATGCGGATCGTCGCCGGAAGCGCACGCTCGATGGGCGTCACCGTGGAGGGGATGTAAGCCATGGCTATCGCGAAGACGAAGAAGGCGGTCGGCAACGGCAAGCGCATGCGCGCGAGCAACGAGCACGCGGTCAAGGCGGCGGTCGCGCCGGCCGAGGCCATCGCGGCGCTCCGCAAGTTCAAGGCGCCGAAGTTCGACCAGACCGTGAACGTGTGCTTCCACCTCGGCATCGACCCGAAGGCGGCGGACCAGGCCCTGCGCGGCTCCATCGCCCTGCCCCACGGCATCGGCAAGAGCGCGCGCGTGATCGCCTTCTGCGGCTCCGACAAGGTCGCCGCGGCGAAGGCGGCGGGCGCGGTCGAGGCCGGGGCCGACGAGCTCGTGGCCAAGATCGAGGGCGGCTGGATGGACTTCGACGTCGCCGTCGCCAGCCCGGACATGATGCGCGTGGTCAGCAAGCTCGGCAAGGTGCTCGGCCCCAAGGGCCTCATGCCCTCGCCGAAGGCCGGCACCGTGACCCCGAACGTGCCCGAGGCCGTGAAGGAGTACGCGGCGGGCAAGCAGGAGTACCGCAACGATGACGCGGGCAACATCCACGGCGTCATCGGAAAGATGTCCTTCAGCGACGACAAGCTCGTCGACAACCTGAACGCGTTCGTCCAGGCCATCCTCAAGGCCAAGCCCAACACCGCGAAGGGCACCTACGTCAAGAAGTGCGTCGTGGCGGGCTGCATGAGCCCCGGCGTCCCCGTGGCGGTCTGATCGCCGCCCATCCACAGGAGCCAACACCATGTCCAAGCCCGTCAAGAGCATGATCGTCGCCGAGTACCGCAAGCGGTTCAGCGGCGTCGAAGGCGCCGTGCTGGTGGAGATCCGCGGCCTCGACGCCCCGGCCACCAACAAGATGCGCAACGACTTCGCGCGCAAGAGCGTGAAGGTCGCCGTCGTCAAGAACGCCCTCGCCCGCGAGGCCTTCAAGGGCCACGCGCTCGAGCCGCTCGCCCAGCACTTCGCCGGCCCGTCGGCCGTCGTCTACTCGCAGGACAGCGTCATCGACCTCGCACGCGACCTCGTGAAGTGGGCGAAGGGCGTCGAGAAGTTCGTCTTCAAGGCCGCGATCCTCGAGGGCGTCGTCTACGAGGGCCCGGTCGGCGTCCACAAGCTGAGCAAGATGCCCACGAAGGCGGAGGCCCAGGCCAACGTCGTCACGCTCGTGCTCTCCCCCGCCCGCAACCTCATGGGCGCCGTCAAGGGCCCGGGTGGCCGCGTGATGGGGATCGTCAAGGAAATCCAGGGCCGCCTCGAGAAGGGCGAGCCCATCACCGCCAAGGCCGGCTGACAGGCCGATTCACGTTTCGTCCAATCACCTCGCGACTGGCCCGCATGGCGGGTTAAAAACCGGGCGTTCCGGTTCCTCTCGCAGGTCCAGCAAGAGATTTGGAGCTCACAGCAATGACCACCACCGAAGCCAAGACGTTCGACGCGAAGATCAAGACCCTCGGCGACTCGATCGCCGCCCTGTCCCTCAAGGACGCGGTCGACCTCGCGGACTACATGAAGGACACCTACGGCATCGAGCCCGCAGCGGGCGGCGCCGTGATGATGGCCGCTGCCGGCGGCGGTGACGCTGCCCCGGCCGCTGCCGCGCAGACCGAGTTCGACGTCATCCTCAAGGAGGCCGGCGCGAACAAGATCAACGTCATCAAGGTCGTGCGCGAGGCCACCGGCCTCGGCCTGGCCGACGCGAAGGCCGTC